>NZ_JACDWV010000034.1:0-21317 GCF_016464105.1 Pseudoalteromonas sp. bablab_jr010
CTTGAAAAACATTTTTTGCCAAGTCGATGCTAATTAGGTTAAATTTTGACATGTATGGATTCCTTATTGGTAAAAGTAATTGTCCAATCTCTTTATACCGTACTCACCCTATTTGGGGGAGGAGTCCATACATCTCCTACAAGATTTTATTACTTAAAGAGACTCTGCCCCAAATACCCACACCGCGCTGATCTGACTCCATAAAAGTAGACACCTTTTTGGAGTCAGTAATCATGAAAGTAAAGTCACAGCGTAGATATTCCCTCGAATTTAAAATAAAAGTCGTTCAAGAGTCGTTAGACACCACAGATACAGTTAAGATGGTCGCTAATAAGTACGGTATTCATCCTGACATGCTATCAAGTTGGAGAAGTCACATGACCTCGAAAAAGAAAACGGCAAAGCCACTAAAGAACTAAGGCCCTGACAAATCATACGCTGATTTAGAACGCCAAATTCGTAAGCTTGAGAAGCAACTCGAAGATGCTCAGTTGGAGAATGACGTTTTAAAAAAGGCGAAGGTCTACTTCGACAGCCTAAAAGAATAAGGTTCGAATATATCCACAAGGTCACAGACGCTAAACGCACAGTGAAGAAGTTGTGCAGTTGGTTATCTGTGTCGCCGGCTGGGTATTATAAATGGTTAAAGCAATTACCTAGCACACGCCATAAAGAGAACAGTTCGTTACTGAAATTTCTAAAGCATGTCAGCGACCAAGAGCACTGCATTCCTGGTTATAGAAGCTTTGGGAGGCAGCGGTAGCGCATGGCTTTGATTGCAGTAAGGGACGTGTGCAGAGACTATTACAAAGCGTTGGCTATCGTTCAAAATCAGGTAAGAGACGCTATACAAGTCGCGCGAAGAAAGAAGGTACAATCAAAGCGAGTAATTTATTACGACGCCAGTTTAATGTTGATACAGCAAATACCGTGTGGGTATCAGATATCACACAAGTACGCTGTAAAGATGGTTGGCAGTATTTATGCGTCATCCTTGATTTGTATTCTCGTAAGGTTGTTGGCTGGGTAACAAGCCGGATAAACAACGCCAAGTTAGTTATTAAAACCCTGAGAAAAGCATGGTCTGCACGCAAACCTGATGGTTCGAACTTGCTCTTTCATTCAGACCAAGGAGCTCAGTATGTCGCAAAGGAAACAGTGAAGTGGTTAACTAATAGAGGTGTCACAGTGAGTATGTCTAGAAAAGGTAACTGCTGGGATAATGCGTGCTCAGAAAGCTTTTTCGCGCAGTATAAAAAGGAGTGGATAAAGAATTTAAATGAACTGAGTCGTAGTGAAATGACAACACAAACGTATTTTTATATTGAAAAATACTACAACTCAGTAAGAAGGCATGGCACCCTAGGGTATAAAAGTCCCATGCAGTACGAACAAGTTAATTAAACCCCGTGTCTACTTTATCGGGGTCAGATCACGCGGCTGATCGCTGACGGCTGAAAGCTGATAGCTCTGTGTTGGGTTTCGCTGTGCTCTACCCAACCTACGCCAGATCCTCAAACTTTTCCCTTTCTAACTTGCAACTTTACTCTCGCAAACTTGCTTCCCCTACCTTGTTATGCGATAAAGCGTTTTATATTTGTAATACAATTAAGGTTTGCTGTGTCTCGTAAGAAAACGACCAAGTCAAAAGGTTCTTCAGGTTTAAATCGTAAAAATAGTGAAGCATTTATTGCTAAGTTCTCATCGCATCCAGATACACATCTATGTCCGTCGGGCTTAATGTATAAAGTGATTGATGAAGTTGAAGGGGAGCGAGTAACAGAGTTTGATACAGTGGTTATTAATCAACGTATTATGCTTGCTGATGGCAGTGTTATTGCCGACAGTTATAAAGCGGGTATGCCCGAAGTGTTCGCTTTATCCGAAGCTATAGAAGGGTTAAGAGAAGGTTTGTTATTAATGAATATCGGTTCTCGCTATGAATTTGTGATCCCTCCAGAGCTTGCTTGGGGTAAAAAAGGTAACGGTGGCAAGATTGGCGCAAATGCTGTGCTACATTTTGACGTTCGTTTAATGCGTTTAGCTTAACTCTCTTCGGATGAGTCCCTTAGCATAAGTCGACAGAGGACTTAAAACGCGTTAACGTTCACTATTGGTTTACTGAGGAACATTATGGACGCATTTACTTCACGAGTTTACTTTCTTCGCCATGGTGAAATCGCTAGGCCCGGAATTCTTTCTGGGCAAATCGATGTCGGTTTATCTGAGCGAGGCCTTGAACAAATGCGCCAAGCTTCTGCCGAGCTCATACATTTAAATGCCATATATAGCTCTCCGCTCAAGCGTTGCTCAGTTCACGCTGATTATTTAGCAAATCAACACTCACTGCATGTACACTATTATAACGCGCTAAAAGAGTTTAATTTTGGTGATTGGGATGGCCAAGACTACCAACAGCTTTGGCAGCAAACGAGTAAGCCTCATATTGGTGATTTTTGGCAGCACCCATGGCAAGTAAAAGTACCAAATGGTGAATCTATGGCAGACTTTTACGCCCGGGTAGAGGCATGGTGGCAAACATTTTTACAATCACTATGTGAATCTAAGCATGAACAGTCATTGGTAATTAGTCATGCTGGAGTGATCAAACAAATTCTCGCTATTGTTTGTCAGATGCCAAAACAATCAGCCACGCATTTAAATGTTTTTCATCTTCCTTATGCGGGGCTTATTACACTCGATGTATATATAGATGAACAAGGACAGGCTTGGCCTAAAATTGTTTTTTAGCCATCTAGAGCGATATTCATTGAATTATTTACTTAGCCCGCCATAATACTCATATGCTATGGAATGGAGTGAAATTCTCCAGCTGTTCCCGCAACTGTAATCCATCTAAATAATGGTCAGCCAGATACTTAGCACTAACAATTAATCATCGAGCGGGTCAACTCACGTCATTTTCTGGTACTTACCAGTGCTTTCTTGTGCGTTGCAATTACTCGCCAAGAGAGAATAAGCTTGCAACAAAATAGCCTTAGCGCTGCGCCATTAATATCAGTGTCTGATTTAAGTTGGGGTACTGCGAATAAAACTATACTTAAATCAATTAACCTTGAGTTAAAAGCAGGGCAGTTTATCGGTCTACTCGGCCCTAATGGTGCGGGTAAATCAAGCTTGCTGCGTTGCCTTTATCGTTACTTGAAACCTCAGCAAGGGGTTGTGCTGCTAAGCGGTCAAGATATTTGGCAAATCAGTGCTGATGAATATGCAAAGCAGGTTGCAGTGGTTTTACAAGAGTCTCCATCGCAGTTTAATTTGTCTTTGTTCGATGTGGTGAGTTTAGGCTTAACACCTCATAAGCGACTTTTCAGCGGCACGTCTGCCAATGATAAGCAGCGAATATATCAAGCTATAGAGCAGGTTGGTTTGTCTCATCATAGTGAGCAAGCATTTGATTCGCTCTCAGGTGGCGAAAAGCAAAGAGCGCTTATTGCACGCTCTATCGTACAACAACCTAAGTTGCTCATCATGGATGAGCCTACCAGCCACCTTGATGTTAAATATCAAATTCAAATAATGGAGTTAGCAAAGTCCCTCGATGTGACTGTGCTTGCCTCGTTTCATGACTTAAATCTCGCAGCGAGTTTATGTGATGAATTACTGGTGATTGATGAGGGGCGCTTGGTTTGTCAGGGGCAACCAAAAGTGGTGCTTACTGAGCAGTTGTTGAGCGATGTATTTGGCGTCTGCGCAGCGGTATCTGCTCACCCTCAATCAAGCACTGATAAGTTTATTCCGCACATCACTTATTTTTATGGCTATCAGACACAGGAGCATCAACATGACTGATGCAATGCGTTTAAGTATCTGTGTTGTCGTAGGGCTTATTAGTTGTTTTTTAGCATTGAGCTTTGGTGCTGCAAATACGCCACTGAGTGATGTTTTTAATGGTTTGTTTAGCCAAGGTAGCGATGAATTTGTGCAGCGTATTATTTGGCAGTTACGTATGCCCAGAACAATGCTGGCATTTTTAGCAGGTTCTGGGCTGGCTCTTGCAGGATTAATTTTGCAGACCGTAACCCGAAACCCGCTTGCTGACCCTTACTTGTTTGGTATTTCTTCTGGGGCTTCATTTGGTGTGGTGTGCTTTATAGCCCTAACCGGTGTGAGTTTTGGCTTTAGTATGTCAGTTGCAGCATTTGCCGGAAGCTTACTTTCTATGCTGTTGCTTATTGCTATTGCAGGGCGTCGCCATGTTGGCCAAGTTGAAGCCATGTTACTCGCTGGTGTTGCTTTATCTTTCTTATTTAGTGCTCTGACTAGTCTGCTGCTTTATTTTAGCGATCCACAAGCCATCACCGCTATCTTGTTTTGGACGATGGGCAGTTTTTCTCGTGCTCAGTGGGACACTCTTTGGCTGCCGTTTGCCGTTATTATTGCCTGTATGACTTTGATGATTGCATTTCGTCGTCAGCTAAATGCGATGCTGCTTGGTGATGAAAGTGCAGCGACTTTGGGGATTCATGTACAACGCTTTCGGATCATGATGCTACTGCTAAGTTCATTAATAACAGCGGTGCTTGTTGCTATGTGTGGTGGCGTTGGCTTTGTCGGCCTGATGATCCCACATATTGTGCGCTACTTTTCGCCGCAAGGCAGCAGCCATAACTTAGTTATGACCTCCTTGGTCGGTGGCATTTTTATGGTGTGGGTCGATGTGTTATGCCGAACCCTATTGAATAACCAAGAACTACCTGTTGGTGTGATCACAGCCGCTATCGGTAGTGTGTTCTTTTTATTCTTACTTTATTTTCGTAAACAGAGCAGGTAGCTAATGTTTAATATCATGCCTATTGATCAGCAATTTTCAGCTGTAATTCAACAAAAAATAGACCTTAAAACAAAGCCGCTAGGCGCTTTAGGTCAGCTTGAAAGTTGTGCCAAACAATTAACGCTTATTTTTTCAAAGCAGCTTGATAGTGAGCAGGCGCTAGTTGCCTTTAAACCGGTTATTTCAAACCCTTCTCTAGTTGTATTTGCAGGCGATCATGGTGTGGCAAGCCAAGGCGTGTCAATTGCTCCTAGCAGCGTTACATCACAAATGGTGGCAAACTTTGCAGCAGGAGGCGCAGCTGTCAACGTGTTTTGTCGTCAGTTGGGCTGGCAGCTGGAAGTTGTGGATGCAGGAACTCTCAATACTTCACACGATAAAAGTGTGCATAACCAGCGTTTAGGTGAAATCACTGCACCACTGAATACTGAAATGGCTATGTCTCTTAATCAGGTTAAAAAAGGGTTTGAGTTAGCCAAACAGCGAGTTCATTCACTCTATGAGCAAGGTTGTAATACCATCGCCTTTGGTGAGATGGGTATTGGCAATACCACAAGTGCTGCGGCATTAATGGCTGCCTTGTTGTCGTTACCTGCCAGCCAATGTGTTGGTAAAGGCACAGGTGTGAGTGACGAGGTTGTTGCTAAAAAAATCAAGGTTGTCGAGCAAGCCCTTCAATTACATAAAGCTCACTTTGATGAGCCACTAATGACGCTCGCTGCATTAGGCGGTTTTGAAATTGTACAGATCACCGGTGCCATTTTAGCTGCTGCCGAGCTTGGTATAGCGGTGATCGTGGATGGCTTTATTTGTACCGCAGCGGCGCTTGTTGCAACTCGCATTAATGCAAACGCTCGCGATTATATGTTATTTGCTCATGCCTCAGATGAGCAAGGGCATAAAGCAATGCTCAATGCCTTGCACGCATCGCCTTTATTGCAGCTTGATTTAAGATTAGGAGAGGGCACCGGGGCTGCGCTTGCCTTACCTTTACTGCAAGCATCTTTGGCATTTTACAATGACATGGCAAGTTTTGCCGATGCCAATGTTGAGCAAGTTGTCTGATATGAGCGCTGAACAACACACTTCTGACTCTACCCCAAGTCAGCTTCAACTATTTTTACTGGCGCTTAGTTTTTTAACGCGGATACCCGTTAAATTAAACTTTGCAGTATCGAGTCAGGCACTCAATCAGGCCAGCCGCTATTTTGCATTGGTCGGTGTAATATTAGGTGTACTTTTAGCGCTGATCTTTTTACTGCTAAGTTGGTTATTCCCTGCAGCCATTGCAGTCGCGTTAGTTATGGCGTTTAGCTTGATAATCACAGGGGCATTCCATGAAGATGGCCTTGCAGATGTCTGGGATGGCTTTGGTGGTGGTTGGCAAGTAGCAGATAAGCTGAGCATTATGAAAGATAGTCGCTTAGGTACCTATGGTGCTGCGGCGCTTGTGATGGCCTTATTAATTAAGTACCAAACACTCGTCGCACTTAGTGAAGTAACCAGTACTGTGATTATTGCACTTGTTTTAGGGCAAAGCTTAAGTCGGGTTGTAGCAACAAGTTTAATTGCAGACATGGACTATGTAAGTCAGGACGCCACATCTAAAGTAAAACCCATTGCGATGCATTTAAGCACGCAGAGTTATCAAATACTGCTAGCAACTGGCGGTGCGGTGTTAGCAATTGCATGGTTGTTTTTTGGCTTTACTTTAGGGCAATTATTAATACTCATCAGTGTGCTTTGTGTTACTCGCTTACTATTAAAGCGCTGGTTTGAAAAACAGTTATCTGGCTACACCGGCGATTGCTTAGGGGCAGCCCAGCAAGTATCTGAGCTTGTTACTTACCTTTGCTTGGTGAGTTTATTATGAGCCAACAACATACTTTAATTTTAGGCGGTGCTCGCAGCGGTAAAAGCCGTTTTGCTGAGCAGCTGGCAACAGATTCAAACAAGCCGCTTATCTATATTGCCACAGCCAATGCGGGTGATGAAGAAATGACAGCCCGAATTAATAGGCATCAAGCAGAGCGCGCTAAGCATTGGCAGCTTGTCGAAGAGCCTTTGTATTTGGCTAAAGCACTACAACAATATAGCCATGCTGAAAACTGTATTTTAGTGGACTGTTTAACCCTATGGTTGAGTAATTGCTTATGCCAGCAGGGTGAAGCATTTTGGCTTGAGCAAAAAGCGGCCTTACTCGATGTGCTATCGCAATTGCCGGGTGAGGTGATTTTTGTCAGTAATGAAGTGGGTCATGGTATTGTGCCGCTCGGTGAATTAAGCCGTCAGTTTGTTGATCATTCAGGTTGGTTGCATCAAGCCTTAGCACAGCAAGTTGCACGTGTTGAGTTTGTGATTGCAGGTCTTGCACAAACCTTAAAAAGAGAACAATGATGAAAACATTAATGGTGCAAGGCACGACCTCAGATGCAGGTAAAAGTACTCTTGTAGCAGCACTTTGCCGGATCTTTGCTAATCGAGGCATTAAGGTTGCGCCTTTTAAGCCACAAAATATGGCGTTAAATAGCGCCGTAACCGAAGATGGTGGCGAAATAGGTCGCGCACAAGCTTTGCAAGCAGTAGCGGCAAAAGTCCCCGCAGAAGTCGATTTTAACCCTATCTTATTAAAACCTAACAGCGATACCGGGGCGCAGGTAATCGTTCATGGTAAAGCGCTGTCGAATATGGAAGCTGGCAATTATCACGACTACAAAAAAGTGGCGATGGATGCAGTTCTTACTTCGCAGCAGCGTTTAAGTGAACGTTTTGAATTACTGGTTGTTGAAGGTGCAGGGAGCCCAGCAGAAATTAACCTGCGCGAAAACGACATTGCTAATATGGGTTACGCTGAGGCGGTTGATTGCCCGGTGATCATCATTGCCGATATCGATAAAGGCGGCGTGTTTGCTCATTTAGTCGGAACGTTAGCCTTGTTGTCTGAGTCGGAGCAAGCGCGCGTTAAAGGCTTTGTGATTAACCGTTTTCGTGGTGATATTGCGTTATTGCAAGGAGGCCTTGATTGGTTAGAGCAATACACCAATAAGCCAGTGCTTGGGGTGTTACCTTATTTACATGACTTAGCACTCGATGCTGAAGATGCCGTTGCTATAACTAATCAGGTAGATAAACCGCAATTACGCATAGCCGTGTTGCTACTTCCTCATATTAGTAATCACACAGACTTCGATGCATTGCGATTACAACCAGAAATTGATTTACAGTATGTACGTCATACCCAGGCTATTCCAAGTGTTGATCTGATTATTATTCCGGGCAGTAAAAATGTACTCAGCGATTTAGTGTTTTTAAAAAATGAAGGTTGGCATAAACAAATAACACGTCACCTGCGTTATGGCGGTAAAGTGCTCGGAATATGTGGTGGGCTGCAAATGTTAGGCAACTACCTTACTGATCCACATGCTGTGGAATCTAATTTAGGCAGTTCAAAAGGGCTTGGGCTTGCTGACTTTGAAACGCAATTAGGGCAACAAAAAGTACTAAGCCAAGTCTCTGGTACTCTTCATTTAAACAATAGCGATAAAGCAATATCTGGTTATGAAATTCACGCCGGAATCAGCCAAGGGCCGGCACTTGAAAAGCCATTTTTGAGCTTTAATGATCACCCAAGTGGATTCAAAGTAGATGGTTTTATTAGTGATGATAACCAAGTAGCAGGTACTTACTTACATGGCTTGTTCGATACCCCTGAGGGCGTATCTGAGCTAATAACTTGGCTTGCAGCAAAGAGCCAAATTAAGCCAATTGATATTAACTTAAACCGTGAACAGCAGTTAAGCCGTTTAGCTAGTGTAGTAGCAGAGAATCTCGATATTGAACAAATCATCAATATTTATGAGAACTTCAATTTAGAGACATAAGGAACAACAATGAGCGAACAGAATCAAGATAAGCACCAACAACGCCAGCAAAAAGTAAAAGAAAAAGTCGACGAACGGATTGCTGCTGCACAAAAAGAGCAGGGTATTTTTCAGGTTATTACTGGCAACGGTAAGGGTAAATCGACTTCTGGTTTTGGTACTGTTGCACGTGCGGTAGGTCACGGAATGAAATCCGCTGTGTGTCAGTTTATTAAAGGTACATGGGAGTGTGGTGAGCGTAACCTACTCGAAAAAGCAGGGGTTGAATTTGTTATTATGAACACCGGTTTTACTTGGGAAACACAAAATAAAGAGTCAGATACAGCTGCTGCGCAAGTGACATGGCAAGAAGCGAAAAGAATGTTGAAGGATGAGTCGATTAACCTCGTTATGCTAGATGAAATAACCTATATGATTACCTACGGCTATATTGATTTAGACGAAGTACTAGAAGCCGTTAGCTCTCGCCCTGCTATGCAATCGGTGATTATTACAGGTCGTGGTGCACACCGAAAACTAACCGACTTAGCTGATACAGTCAGTGAAGTCAGAAACGTAAAACACGCTTTTGATGCAGGAATAAAAGCACAAAAAGGGTTCGATTATTAACATGAGAACCATTAAGTTTGCACTCGTAAGTGTTTTATTTTATTTACCAACATTGGCTCAGGCTTATGAAATAAAAGAGCCTCAACGTATTGTTGCCTTAGCCCCACATATCGTTGAAAACCTGTTTGCGATTGGTGCTGGAGAGCGCATTGTCGGTACCGTTGACTATGCAGACTTTCCTCAGCAAGCGAATGATATCGAACGAGTAGGCGGCTATTACGGAATTAACATGGAAAAGCTGTTGTCGTTAAAACCAGACCTAGTTCTGGCTTGGAAAACGGGTAACAAAGCTGAAGATCTCGCTTACATTGAAAAGTTAGGTATTCCGGTAGCGTACAGCAATCCAAATCAGGTTGATAATGTGGCAGATGAACTACGTAAACTAGGCACGCTTACGCATTTGCAAACCAAGGCAAATAAAGTAGCCAAACAGTTTGAAACTAAACTCAACGCTATTCGTACAGCGCAGGAAGGCAAACCGAAAGTGTCGGTGTTTTATCAATTATGGCCTGAGCCAATGATGACAGTTGGCGGAAATACTTGGATCAATCAGCTATTAACTATTTGTCATGCGGATAATGTGTTTGCTAATAGTGATACAGACTACCCGCGCATTAGTATTGAAAATGTATTGGTTGCCAATCCAGAGGTCGTGATTATTCCAGATGAAAAATCAAAAAAGCCTCAGCCTAAAATTGATTGGCGACAATGGCCTGAATTGCCAGCAGTGCAACATAACCAGTTTATTAGTGTAAACGCAGACTTATTGCACCGTTTTACAATCCGTATGCTTGATGGTTTGACCGACATGTGTGGTAAAATAGACGTTTCTCGTCAGCAAATACAGGCTTCAAAATGAACGATTGGCAAACATTTCTAGATACTGAGCTTGCTAAGCCCTACATGCAAGAAACCTTACAATATGTGGCCGATAGACGCGCAGCAGGCGTTACCGTTTATCCCAAAGACGAACAGGTATTCTCAGCTTTTGATGCTACCCCTTTGAATGAAGTTAAGGTGGTTATTTTAGGGCAAGATCCTTACCACGGAGAAGGGCAAGCCCATGGTTTGTGCTTTTCGGTATTACCAGAAGTTAAAAAGCTGCCCCCGTCTTTGAAAAATATGTATAAAGAGTTGGCTACTGATATAGAAGGTTTTGAGATACCTCATCATGGCTATTTGCAAAGCTGGGCCGAACAAGGCGTGTTCTTACTCAACACAGTATTAACGGTTGAGCAAGGGCAAGCTCATTCTCATAAGCATCTTGGCTGGGAAAAGTTTACTAATGCAGTAATTGCGCTTATCAATCAGCACTGTGACGGTGTGGTGTTTGTGTTATGGGGCGCACATGCTCAGAAAAAAGGTAAACACATTGATACCTCGCGTCATCATGTGATCCAAGGCCCGCATCCATCACCGCTTTCTGCACATCGTGGCTTTTTTGGTTGTCAGCATTTTTCAAAGACAAACCAGCTGCTTACTGATCAAAATAAAGCACCAGTAAATTGGTCGTTGCCGCAAATGCAAAAGGCCCTTACGGGCCTTTAATTAAAAGTCTAATTCATCAAGCTCAACGCTGTCTGTGAAATAGTCTAACTCCTGTAGTTCTTTGCGAAGTCTATGCTTGTCTTTCAACGCTTCGATTTCGCGCCATTTTCTCTTTTTATTTTTTGTAGAGGTCTTTTTTGTTGTACTAGGACCTTCTAATATTTCTAAAATATCGTCTAGGCTATCCATGAACTTCTCCTATTGATTTTTTGAACCTCGGAAATACCTATACCACAGGCTGCTCAAAAATAGAATAAAAAAGTGACAATACTGTTACAGAACTGTGATTGATAGATGAATAGATCAAAGAAGGTGGTTTTTTAGAAACAAAAACGCCACCTAGCGGTGGCGTTTTAAAAAATACTGTAATTTAAATTACATTGCTTTAAAGCGTGCTTCTAATTCAAGCTGTGCTTGAGCAAAAGAACGAATACCCTCAGCAAGTTTTTCTGTTGCCATAGCATCTTGGTTATGTAACCAGCGGAACTGGCCTTCAGTTAGTGGTGCTGGTTTTTCTTCAACAGTAAAGTCGCTCTCTAGTAGGTACTCTTGTGCATCCGTCAATTGGCCTAACTCTTCTAAAAGAGCAGGGCTAATCGTTAACTTATCACAGCCAGTCAGTGCGATGATCTCGCCTGTGTTACGGAAGCTTGCGCCCATAACAACCGTTTTGTAATCGTGGCGTTTGTAAAATTCGTAAATGCTACGTACAGATTGCACACCCGGATCGTTTAGCGGATCTGTTGGTTTTTCCATGCCGTTAGCAACGTGCCAGTCTAAGATACGGCCAACGAATGGTGAAATTAAAAATACATTCGCATCGGCACATGCGCGTGCTTGTGCTTCAGAGAATAACAGCGTTAAGTTACACTTAGTGCCTTCTTTTTCAAGCTGCTCAGCTGCTTTGATACCTTCCCAAGTTGATGCAACTTTGATTAGGATTTTATCTTTGCTAACACCCTCTTTTTCGTAAAGGCTCAGTAACGTATGTGCTTTGTCAATAGTCGCTTGGGTATCAAATGATAAACGTGCGTCTACCTCTGTAGAGATATAGCCCGGTACGATTTCGCTAATTTCTTTACCAATTAATACAGCAAAGTAATCACATGCTAACTCAAGTTGTTTAGCTGCATCTTGCTCGGTTTCTTTGGCATATTGCCACGCTTTATCTAAATAAGGCTTATACGCTTCAATTTCACTGGCTTTTAAAAGTAGAGATGGGTTTGTTGTTGCATCTTCTGGTTGGTGCTTTTTGATAGCTTCGATATCACCTGTATCTGCAACAATAGATGAATGCTGTTTAAGCCTTTGTAGTGCTGAAGTCATTTGCTTTCCTCATTCCAAGCAAGTTAAAAAAAAATCCATTATAGCGGCCTTTATGCTGCAACACTATGACAGTGTTTAATAGGTCAAATGTCCTTAATACAGAAAACTAGAACATTATGTATGAAAAGAACAGCGGATAAAGGCAGGACGAAACAAAACGTGCATTTTGATTCAATTAATGTTGAAATTGACATCAAACAAATTACAAGTCAATAGCTAAGTATGATCACTGTTATTTCACCTGCAAAAAATTTAGATTACGAAACACCAGCCACGACCGATAAATTCACTCAACCTGAATTACTCGAGCACAGCGAAGAGTTAATGTCAGTTTGCCGTGATTTAACACCAGCGCAAATTGGTAGCCTAATGAAAATCAGCGATAAACTAGCTGGTTTGAATGCGGCACGTTTCGCCGAGTGGTCACAGCCATTTACGCAAGACAATGCAAAACAAGCCGTGCTAGCCTTTAATGGTGATGTATACGGTGGCTTAGATGCGCAAACTCTAAGCGATGCTGATCTTGATTACGCACAGTCGCACTTACGTATTTTGTCTGGTCTTTATGGTGTGCTTAAACCATTAGATTTAATGCAAGCTTACCGCCTTGAAATGGGTACTAAGTTAGAAAACCCACGCGGTAAAAACTTATATGAGTTTTGGGGCAGTGTTATCGCCGAAAAGCTAAATACAGTGCTTGCTGAGCAAGATAGCAAATACTTGGTAAACCTTGCTTCGAATGAGTATTTTAAAGCGGTTGATAAAAAAGCATTAAATGCACAAATCATCACCCCACATTTTAAAGACTGTAAAAACGGCCAATATAAAGTGATCAGCTTTTATGCGAAAAAAGCCCGCGGCATGATGGCGCGTTACATCATTGAAAATAAAATCACCCAATTAAGTGATTTAAAAGATTTTACTGTTGCTGGTTATTACTTTAGCAGCGATGCAACAGCAAAAGAATTAGAGCCTGTTTTCTTACGAGAAGAGCAGAACTAAACTTTTAGTAAAATGAATTAGAAGAGCCGTGCTAAGCACGGCTTTTTTGTGCTTGTATGAAACTGGCGCTTATTTTGCAAAACACCTTTTATGTTTCTTAATGTATCAGGTAGTCGCATGTTAAAAATACCAACCGTCGGTGAAGCCGAAAAACTTATAGAAGAAAAGCTCGGTGGCTGGGTTGATATCATCATAAGCCATATCCCTAACTTTATTGTTGCAGTAATCATTACTATCGTGTTTTCACTGCTGGCGCGTATCGTTGGCTCAATGCTTAGAAAGCTATTACGCCGTTCGTTAGAGTCTTCGCAAATCGCAGACTTAATGTCATCGATAGTAAAAGTCATCGTGTTATGCGTAGGCTTATTTGTAGCCCTTGACTTCTTGGGCCTCAGAGGCACGGTCACCTCATTACTAGCTGGTGCGGGTATCGTAGGCCTTGCAATTGGTTTTGCCTTTCAGGACATGACAGAGAACCTTATAGCGGGTATTGCTATGGGTATTCGCAAACCATTTAAAACAGGGGATGTAATTCGCACTGAAAGCGTGTTTGGTACTGTACGGGCGATTAACCTTAGAAACACCCTCATTGAGAACTTTTATGGGCAACTTATCTTAGTGCCTAACAAGATTCTATTTAGAAATATACTCAGTAACTACAGTACCTTAGGTGTGCGTCGTATCGAAGTGCCAGTGGGAATTTCGTATGCAGATGACCCCGAGCAAGCTGCTGAGGTGATTGTTAAAAAAATCAATGAGTTTGATTTTGTGATCAAACAAGAAGAAACCGCAGTTTACGCCGAAAGCTTTGGTGATAGCAGCGTTAACTTACTAGTTTGGTTTTGGATTAAATACCCCGGCGAAGCGGATTTCATGACCGTTCGTCACAAGGCTGTTGTGGCTGTTAGAAACGCTCTAAGCGAAGCTGACATGACCATCCCATTCCCAATCCGCACGTTAGATTTTGGCATCAAAGGCGGCGAGAAATTAAATGCCATGATAAGCGAAAAACAGCAAGATAAAGACGCTGAGGCACCGCAAACCGATAAGTAAAATTTACTGACTCATCGGCGTGATTTACACAGGGAAGTGTGTTTGAGGTGGAGTTCATTCGCAAAGAAAGTGATTAGTAATTAAAGTAAAGTTATTTGTTATTTCTCATATAATACTCAAACTCCTCTCTACTTATACTAGCTATTGAAAAGTTTGGTATAACTTGCTTTGTTGCAGGTATAGCTCTCGTTTCCGGAGGGAAATGCCAAATATTAAAGTCATTGTTCGGCATTGTATCGTATGCAAGAGAATCCCAACCTAGAATACTTGCCATTTTACTTATAGCTATTTTCTTAGCTAGCTGCATTTGTGCCGAAGGATTAAAAAACAATTGATAACTACTGTTAACTGCGCCAGTTAATATGTCTACTGTTTGTAAGCCCCAGTGATATTTAGAATCTTCCATTGCAACATGATGTACTTTTGAAGATGTTGGCAGCTTCGCTAACATATGATTTGTTACTATCTGCATTACTTCATTTTGTTTTGAATAAGAGCTAGATTTTTGATCTGCAAAAACAGTTATTTTTGCATTTTTCGAACGGCTACTCTCACGGATGAGGAAATCATAAGTCGTGTAAAAAGCTGTCTCCTCATTGCTATGCCACTTTCTATATGGTTGCTTATATACTGCTATAGCATGAAATGAAACAGGACTGGTTAATATGAATCTCAGTATATCTATACATAAATTTATCTGACCAGCACTTTTCCTAACTTTTTCCCATTTTATTTCACCTTGTAGACCACTTTTATCGTAAATGTCAGAAATTTTTTGATTGAATTCAGCGAAGTAGTGCTTGGGAATGGCAATTATACCTATCGTGTAGCAGGGACATCCTTTTGAGGTTCCACTTTCATCGGCAAATGCAAATATTTCATCCATGACTCAAATTCCTTTTGACTCTCAACAATTTGGTTGTTTATAAATTGTACAAATGAATAATAAAAACATTTTTAACAAATTAACTAAGGAATTACTACCGGAAAGTTATCTTCGTAGCTGATGTTCGCGCGAAATGAATTTTACGCCTACGGTGAACCGTATCTGACTTAGCGCTTAAAATTTACGGTTTAAAGCTTTTAATTAACGTGCTGGTTTTTGCTTTGCTTCAAATTTTAACTCACAGGCTATTCCCCCTAAGTAAGGGGGTTACATTTTAAATGGACACCTGTTGCGCAACACGCTACACTTTAGCAATGATCAAGACATTCAAACATAAAGGCTTGAAAAAGTTCTTCGAGACTGGAAGCAAAGCAGGGATTCAAGCCAAACACGAGCGTCGTTTGAGATTGCAACTAGCCGCTATAGATACCGCTTCGATTATTGAAGATATCGATTTACCTGGGTTTAAGTTGCATCCATTAAAAGGCAATCGTGATGGTGTTTGGTCAATAACTGTAAATGGTAATTGGCGAGTAACATTTGAATTTAAAGATGGTAACGCCTACATATTAAACTACGAGGATTATCACTAATGACTATGCATAATCCACCGCATCCGGGTGAATTTATTTCCGATGTATATATGGAGCCTTTCGGTTACAGCTGTAGATTTGTCGCGAAACAGTTGGATGTCTCACCTTCAACTCTTAACAGAGTCCTTAAGGGGCAGAGCTCTATTACTCCTGAAATGGCATTAAGATTATCTAAGGCTTTGGGTAGAAGCCCTGAAAGTTGGCTATCGATGCAGGATAATTACAATCTTTGGCAAGCTAAACAAAACGTTAACCTAACCAAGGTACACCCTATTAGTTTTGCAGTAGCGTAATGAGAATAATCACAAGCTTGCTGCTACTTTGGCTGTTCACCTGAAATTTCTTGTGTGTTATTTATAAGAAATAAGACATCGCGCAAAATAAATTTCACGCCTACGGTAAGCTATTTATGGCTTAGAGCTTGAAATTTACGGTTTAAAGCTGGGTTCCCGTGTTGGGTTTCGCTGCGCTCAAACCAACCTACCTTAAAGTTTTGTCCTACAAAAAAAGCGCAAGCAGTTTAACTGGTTGCGCTTTTTTATTTATTCGGTATACCAATGATTAGTGAAGGATACGTGCTCTGATAGTCCCTTCAACAGCACTTAGCTCTTTAAGAGCGACTTCTGATTGGTCTGTATCTACATCAATTACTACGTAACCAATTGATTCATCAGTTTGTAAGTACTGGGCTGCGATATTAATGCCGTGCTGTGCAAACGCTTGGTTAATTTGCGTTAGAACACCTGGGCGGTTGTGGTGTACGTGTAATAAGCGGCTGCGGTTTGCAAGTTCAGGCAGTGACACTTCAGGGAAGTTAACCGCCGTAATGGTTGAACCATTATCTGAGTACTTAGCAAGTTTGCCCGCTACTTCAATACCGATATTTTCTTGTGCTTCTTGTGTTGAACCACCAATATGCGGAGTCAAAATCACGTTATCGAACTCGCGTAGCGGTGATACGAACTCTTCATCATTTGATTTTGGTTCTACAGGGAACACGTCGATTGCAGCGCCGCTCAGCTTTTTATCACGCAGTGATTCTGCTAGAGCGTCAATATCAACAACAGTGCCGCGAGAAGCATTGATCAAGATGGCGCCTTGCTTCATTACTTCAAGCTCAGCCATACCAATTAGGTTCTTCGTTTGTGGTGTTTCTGGTACGTGTAAGCTAATAACGTCAGCACGTTGTAGTAACTGAGTTAGGTTATGAACTTGCGTTGCATTACCCAGTGTTAGCTTGTCTTCGATATCGTAAAACTCAACGTTCATGCCGATATTTTCAGCCATGATACCTAGCTGTGTACCAATGTGGCCGTAACCAATAATACCTAAGGTTTTACCACGAGCTTCAAATGAGCCGTTGGCTGATTTTAACCAACCTCCGCGGTGCGCTAGGGCATTACGTTCTGGAATACCACGAAGTAATAATAAGATTTCACCAAGCACTAATTCTGCAACAGAGCGGGTGTTTGAGAATGGTGCGTTAAATACCGCAATACCACGCTCACGAGCACCTTGCAGGTCTACTTGGTTAGTACCGATACAGAAGCAGCCGATTGCGACTAGCTTTTCAGCTGCTTCTAATACCGCTTCATTAATATGAGTGCGAGAACGAAGGCCTACAAAGTGCACATCTTTGATGCGCTCAATGAGCTCGTCTTCAGGTAAGGATGTTTTTACGTAATCAATATTACTGTAGCCATTACGCTTAAGCGTTTCTACAGCACTTTGGTGCACGCCTTCCAGCAAGAGAATTTTAATTTTGTCTTTTGCTAACGATACCTTACTCATATCCTCATTCCTATTTACTTTATTTGCGGCCCGTTTTTGGTGCCGATAATGACTTTATCTGCACCGCGATGGGCAAACAAGCCGTTTGTTACTACACCAACAATCTGGTTGATTGTTAGTTCTAATTCTTTGGCGTTGCTGATATCTAAATTGTGCACATCTAAAATGACGTTACCGTTATCTGTTACAACACCTTCACGGTAAACAGGGTCACCGCCTAGTTTTACTAGTTCACGCGCTACATAGCTGCGTGCCATTGGGATCACTTCAACCGGTAGTGGAAATGCGCCTAATGTTGTAACTTCTTTAGATTCATCAACAATACAAACAAATTGTTTTGCTACCGCTGAAACGATTTTCTCGCGTGTCAGGGCTGCACCACCGCCTTTGATCATCTCATTGTGTGGGTTGATTTCGTCTGCGCCATCAACATACACATCAAGGCTTGATACATCGTTTAGTTCGAATACTTCAATACCCAGTGCTTTTAACTTTTCAGTTGAAGCCTCAGAGCTTGAAACCGCACCAGTAATGGTGTCTTTTACTGTATCAAGTGCATCAATAAAGTGATTCACTGTAGAGCCTGTACCTACGCCAACAATGGTATTTTCATTTACAAACTCTAGGGCTGCCCAGGCAGCGGCTTTTTTTAATTCATCTTGCGTCATAATTATGTGCTCAGTTAGCTGTCAGAGAGGGCCTATAGTATACAAACAGTTTGCTTACCATTGGTAGATTTTCTCTGGGGTTATAATGTGTTTTAACGGTACATCCCACGATTCAATTGGCAATGCTGAAACATGCTGACATTGATGGGCAAGGCCTATCAAAATCGGTTTTTGCCAGTTTTCTTGGTAATACCGAGCCAACGTTTTGTCATAAAACCCACCGCCCATTCCTAAACGGTTACCTTGATCATCAAATGCCACTAATGGCATAAGTAAAATATCAAGCTTATCTAAAGGACATATTTGACTGCAATTTAACTTGGGCTCCAAGATACCATAGCGGTTTGCAGTCATGGGTGAATTTTCTTCATACCTCTGAAAGTATAAAGTTGTGCCATTAAAGGGGTGAATTATAGGCAGATATAAATGCTGCTCTTGCTTCCATAATTCTTTAATTAACAATGAGGTGTCTAATTCGCCATCATTGCTAAAATAAATGCCGATATGGACATTTTTAGGTGTTTTTAGTGATTTTAAGTGTTGAGTAAAATTCACTTTTAGCGCAATGGCTGCATTTTTTTGTTGTTCAACAGTCAGTGAATTGCGCTTTTTTCGAATAGATTGTCTGATTTCTGCTCGTGTGTTGCTCATGTCAATATTAGTGTTAACTTTCTAAAAAGGAGAAAAGTTCAGGAAAAAGCTCCACTACACCCAAAATGATCAATAACACTATGACCATGGCAATAAGCGAATAGAGTAGGGTGTTTGAGCGTTTTTTAACGGGCTCTGTTAATTCGTCTTCAAGTAGCAAGTCATCTTCTTGCCAGCTATCGTCACTATCAGCAACGCTGTTATTTTCAAGCTCAGGTAAACGTTGCTCTAAGTCATCAAGTTTTTCTTCTAGACGAATAAGGCTACTGGTGATGTAATCGAGGGCATCAAAAATACGTTCTTCACGCTCTTTGGTCTGTGCATCTGTATTGCTTGATTGGTTGCTGGTGGCTGCTTGGTTTATCGGTTGGAGCTTGGCTTTAATGCCAACACTTGCGAGTAATTTTGCTTGTTTTAGTGCTTTATCTTGCTCGCTTGGTGCAAATAATGGCTTATGCTCAAACAGGGTTGCAACTTTGTCTGTTGTTGTTTTTAGTTTTGCAGCTAGTTGCTCTGTTGCTTGTGCTTGGTCGACACCGGCTTCGAGCCCTGCAAACATTACGCGAAATTTTTCTGCCATTTGCTGATTATCCAAATCCTTAAATCAATGACTTGAGTATATACCCAAAAAGATTAGTGGAAAAACAAAAGCCCGTATAAAACGGGCTTTTTCTATTATGGATTTGCAAATACGCTGTTTAGTATTTTGCTGCTTTGCCTTCGGCTGGTAGAGATTTCAGGATGAAATCACGTAAGTCGTTATTTGATGACTCTAAATCAGCATGACGTAAATACATCATGTGACCACTGCGGTAGCCTTTAAAGCTTAAGCGCTCTTTCATTTTGCCACTAGGATCTAACTGCCACATTGTGTATTTAGCATCAAAGTAGTTTGTTGCACCGTCGTAGTAGCCAGATTGAATCATCACGTTTAAGTATGGGTTTTGTGCCATTGCTAAACGTAAGTTTTCACCTGTGTTGTTGCCTGAGCGATCCCAAGGGTGAACATTACCAAATAGGTTATATTTGATATCGGTTTTGTAGTTAAGCTCTTCACGTAGGTAATAGTTAATCGCTGGCGTGAATGAGTGTAACCATGAAGTAAGCTCAGCCCAGTAATCAGGTGACTCACCTGCATCACGTTTGTCGATACCTAAATAGCGAGAATCTAAACGGCCTACAGTTTGGCCGCGCTCGCGCAATAGCTCTTTCCAGAAGAAGTTATTTGGGATATCAAGGTTATTTTGCTCAACAAACTTTTCAGATAAACCTGCGTATTTTGCCGCTTGCTTGATAATGGCACGCTTTTCATCAGCAGGTAAGAAACCACCTTTAGCAATTGCAGGTAAGAACTTATTCACGGTGAACTGTTCAACTTCAGGGAGTAACTCGTCTAAGTCTTTTGCTTGTAAGTCTGCGCTAAGTGCTTTGTGGTACCAAGCGGTTGCAGCAAAGTAAGGTAGGCGGTTAGCAGCTTCTACAGGGCCTTCGCGCTTAATACCAATCTCAGTTGGTGATACTAAAATAACACCGTTGATGTACATCCATTGGCGATTTTGTAATTCGTGAGCAAGGCCAGATACACGAGTCGTACCATAGCTCTCACCAATTAAAAATTTAGGAGAGCGCCAGCGCTCGTTGCGAGAAACAAAGGTATTTAGCCACTCTGCTAAGTATTTGATGTCAGCGTTAACACCAAAGAACATTTTTTGTTGATCTGATTTACTTGGTAGCTCACCTTTTTCGTTTTCAAGAACACGTGAATAACCGGTGTTAACAGGGTTGATATAAACAATATCAGCCACGTCTAAAATTGAGTAAGGATTATCTTTTACGCCATAAGGTTGAACAGGGTAGCCTTCGTCATCAATTTTTAATACACGCGGTCCAGTATAGGCAAGGTGCATCCATACTGACGCAGAACCTGGGCCACCATTGAACGAAAAGACTAAAGGGCGTTTTGTTCTATCGTCTACTTTGTCGCGGGTATAATAAGTATATTGTAGCGTTGCAACCGCATCGCCTTGCTCATTCCAAACTGGTTGTGTCCCTGTGGTTGCGGTATATGAAAAGCGCTCACCATTAATGCGGGCTTTGTGTTCTGTCACCACTTTACTGTCAACGTCAATACGACGTCCATTATCAGCAAAGCTTGGAGTACTGAAGGCCAGTGTTAATGCTGTCACTGACAAGCCAATAAAACTAACAAGTTTCATGTTGATTCCTTATTATTCGAATTGCAGCTATTAAAAAGTAAAGCCAACTCGATGACAAACTAATGAGACTAGTCACCAATATTAGCTGTTAAATAAAAGAAGAAATGCAAGGTGAGTTACAAAAAAGTGCACTTTTTAGTAAAGATAGCTTGGTTAAATATTTAGCTAGATTAAAAAATGGCGTATATTGAGCAAGTTTATAAATGGTATACCCAAACCACCTCAAGATGCAGAATTCAGCGTTTCACAGGTGCTTAATATCAAGGCGTTACTTTGCAACAATGGCAGTCCCTTTTAA
>NZ_JACDWV010000004.1:0-777 GCF_016464105.1 Pseudoalteromonas sp. bablab_jr010
ATGGACTCCTCCTATTGCACAATACCCTTCGTTAATTTTGTCAGACTGCGTGCTTATATGCGGGCTCATAATGAGGAGCTACCTCGGCCCTTTGATGTATTCGCGCCCTTGTGCCTCTTCTCCTACTCGGTGTTTTAACACCCAGGCACTTTACAGGCTATCAAGGGTGGGTCTAACCGCTTAACGCAGGTTCTTGGTCAATACTGTTGTTTCTGTTATTGAAGGCTAAATATTAATTGGCTAATAAACTGGGTTCATAACTCGTGCCCTTTTTCAGCATGGCATACGCCGTCCTAACTGTTTTATTTGCTAATGCAATGGCGGCACACTTCACACCCCGTCTTTCAACTAATGCTTTGAGCCATTGTTCTTTTTTCGTTTTTGGTTCTCGATGCTTTAGCTGACTGATGACCGCTCTGGCTCCCAGAAACAAGTGGCTGCGTAATGTTATCTCGCCACGGTATTTGGCTATATGACCTATTCGTACTTTTCCACCACTTGAGTGTTGGCGAGGGGTGACACCAACATTGGCTGCCGCATTGCGTCCGCTCGTAAAATGGGTTGTGTCACTTAAGCTTATTAATAAACCAACCGCTGTGATAGGCCCGACACCCTCAAGTGCCAGTAAACGTTCACATTGCTCATCTTGTTTTACTAAACCTGTCAGTAACTCATTTAATGTTTCTTTTAATGTTGATTGCGCTTTAAATAATTCATAGCACTGAGCTAGACACTGCCTTAAACCAGCGGTTAACCCATTATCGCTATCCTCTAGAA
>NZ_JACDWV010000035.1:0-74382 GCF_016464105.1 Pseudoalteromonas sp. bablab_jr010
ATCATCTAAAAAGGAGGACATATCATCGAAGTGCTGAATTAGAGACATAAAAAATCCGATATTATTTCTAATATCGGATTTTGAAGCTATGAAAAGATCAGTCAAGTGATCATAAAAATATTCTTAACTGATCAGCATTATGCAAAATTGCAGGTTTTTTATTTGCTTTAATGACCTCGTTTGAGGTTGAAAGTAGGTGTTATCAACTAAAATCAACCAAGGTAATATCAACAAGCATGGGGCTATGGCAGCCTTGTTGATGTTTTTCTTCAATAAATACGCTGTACACATCACGCGCCAGATGTGGAGGGATTAAAACTTCAAAGCGACTGCCTTTATTCATTAATTGCAATGCTTCTTGCAAGCCCACTATCGCCTCTGCAATTTCGTACTCTACAGCAGCGCCTTGCTTGCGAGTATCAAATAACACCCGACCATTTGTAAGGGTAACGCGTTGATGCACAGTCACAGTAGCATCCCAACTAGGTTTATCCCCCTGACCTTGCTCAATCACTCGATAACCAAGCCCTGTGGGTGTTTGGTAAAAACTGTGTTGCTCAGCGCTGTTATCTAAAAGCGACGGTAAAACATGCTCTTTAGCCGTCGCAAACACATTGTTGCTTAACATAGCCAACTCTTTATTGTGCGTTGATTAAACGAATACCATAGATACCACCGGCAACAGAGTCTTTGTCGGCAGCAAAACGTAAAGTAAGCGTTTTCGACTTTTTCATTGCTTCTGTTAATGAGTAATCAATGGTGTAGAACTCATCCGTTGGTTTACCTACAGGCAAACTAACTCCAGCTAATTGCTCACCATTTAAATTAATTGAGAAATGACGGTTCACATCGCCAATAAAATAGCGAATACGCAAAGCAACCGCTTTTTGTTCTGGGTTACTAAGCTGATACTCAAACCAACCTGTCGCATCGCGCCAATGATGACCATTATTAACACCTGCACGGGTTCCCTCACCTTTAAAGTCGTGTTCGACTTCAGGTTGTTGCTCACCCGGTGTAATTTGATCAACGGTTAATAAACGAAGCTGTTCTTTCGCTTGCTCAGCCGCTTTTGCATCGGCAACAAATTGCGTGAACTCAGCTTCGCTTTGCTGCGGCCAATACACTTGATAGCGACTATCGTGTAAGCGGAAGAACGGAATTAGCTCTGTGCTCTTTGTGTTATCGATACCTTGCTTGGCAATCGCCACATTTTTATCGGCGATAAATGCGAGCTCTTGGCCCGGTTTACGAGTGAGATCGGCAATAAACTTTTCTGGCTCACTCAGCATGATTGGCAGAGCTTCTGGCGGACAAGTCGGCCCTGCGGCAATGTGGCCCATGCGGCTATTGTCAGCAACAAAGTTAAGCTGCTCATTTGCAAATGCTTGTACTTTAGTGGCCATTACAACAGGTCCGTACATCACCGAATAATAATGCTGACCATCAGGTAGCTGTTCAGTATAAAGCTTAGGACTAAGCTCAAAGGCAAGCTTATCACCGCTTTGCCATGCATAGCTGATGCTGTAGTAACCGTCTTTTTCGGTTGCGCTTACAGCTTGTCCATTTAAAGTAAAGCTCAGCTCACCTTGCTGCCAAGACGGTTTACGAATATGAATTACCGGCTCAGTGCTTTGCCCCTCAGACAAACGATTCACGGTCAGTGAGACCTTGTTATCATCTGGGAATTGGCTGTCTTGCGTGATCTGTAAGCCCTGCTGTTGCCAGTTTAACGTGCTTGGAATAAACAAGTTTACCCATAGCTCTTTACCGGTATTACTATAAATCAGCTCACCATATTTGCTGTGATTCTCAATACCTGAGCCTACACAACACCACATTGAATCTTGCACTGACGAATACATGCGGTAATGCCCAGGGCGCATTGAGGTAAAGTAAACAAGACCACCATGCTCTGGGTGTTGTGAAGATAAAATATGGTTATATGTGGCGCGCTCATAATAGTCTAAATAACGCGTATCACCGGTTTTTAAGAATAATAACTTACTCAGTTTCATCATGTTGTAAGTGTTGCAGGTTTCTGGGCCTTCAACATCTTCAACCATCGGCGTAAAGTCACTTTTATCATGAAAATGCTCACGTACCGAGTTACCGCCAATTGATACTGAGCGCTCTTGGCTGACTGTTTTCCAGAAAAAGTCAGCACCTTGCTGCCATGCTTTGTCATCGCTGGCATTTGCGACCTTCAACATACCAATAATTTTTGGAATCTGCGTATTGGCATGCAGGCCCGTTAACTTATCTTCTTTGTGTAATAAGGGTTCAATAATGATGTTATGAGAGAACTGGCGGGCTAGTTTTAAGTAGCGCTCATCATCACTAATAAAGTACATATCAGCAAACACATCATTTAAGCCACCATGCTCTGAATACAGCATTTGTTGAACTTGTTCATCAGTTAGCTTAGCAGTGGTCGCTAAGAGCCATTCGCCTAACTTAAATAGCATTTGTTTGGCTTTATCACTACCGGCTACATCGTATGCATCACGCAAACCATGGAAGATTTTATCTATGTTATAAAGCGGTACCCAGCGGTCGTTTAAACTGAATAAGTCGGCTTTGATTTCACCCTTTTCAATCTGCTGCCACATTTCATCGCCATTTGGGATACCGCCTAAGTAACCACCTGTAGCTTGCTGGGCGCGATCCAACTCGCTTAGCATATAATCTAAACGCTGCTTTAATTCTTCGTCACCTGTGGCTGCCCATGCAAGGCTCAAGGCTGAAAGATAATGACCGCCAATATGCCCATCAAGGCCTGTGCTTTCCCAGTTGCCATAGTTAGGCGCTTTTGGCTCAAGGCCAGCTTCACGCAGATAAGGAGCAAGCAGCTGATCAGGATGAAGTGCTAATAAATAACGCACATTCGTTTGCTGCGCATGTAAAAACGGGCTGGCGCTTAAACTTACTTGGTTTAGGGCAAATAAATGTTGTTCGCTGGTATGTTCAGCATGCTCCACAGCAGCAGTTTGTTTACTGTCTGTTGGCAGCTCACTGCAACCGGTCACAGTTAAAATTGCAGCGCAAACGCTTGCTAAATAGCTAACTTTGAATGTGTTCATACTGTTGTCTCCCAGCGAATTGTTATTTTAAAGAGCAAAACGCACACACTTAGTTAGTGTGTGCGTTTAAAGGGTGGTTATTTTGGTAGGCGTTTATGAATAACCATATCCGTATAGTACTCATCGGTAATTTTGTATTTTTTCAAAATCAAACCAAGTAAGGCGTGGAATACACCCGGAATGATAGTTAGCATCAGTGCTAAGCCCATAAGGGTAAATTCAGTTTGCTCAACGTTAGGCTTGTACTCAAAGAATGCCAGTAATAAACCACCTGCTAAGCCAGCTAAACCGCCCCCTGCTTTTTGGCAGAATGAAATACCACCAAACGATAAGCCCGATGCACGAACGCCGTCTTTTATTTCACCGTAATCTACGGCTTCAGCAATGGCAGACCAGAACACTGGCGCATGTAAATCAACCACAAATGACAAGATGATATAAAGCACAAACGCCATCATTACATCACCAGGTTGCACCACAAAATACATTAGCAATGAGATGAATAGCACGGCGATTTGCGATTGACGGAATAGCTTCATTTTACAGTAACGCTGGGTGATCCACGTACTTGCCACCATAGAGACAATAGATGCTGCAATACCCGCACTGGTAAAGGCACCCGCTAAATCTGGTACACCTAAGTAATAGGTTGCGTAATACATAGCAACACTGCCACGAATCGCATAGCCAAGCGTACCAAGCACACATGCTGCACACAGGAGTAACCATTGGTCGTTTTTAATAAGTACTTTTAATTGTGTAAGTACACCTTCGGTTTGTGGCTCATGGGTAATACGTTCGCGAGTAGTAAAGAAGCAAAACAAAAATAGTGCTACGGCACATGCCGATACCAATGCCATTGCCAGTTTATAACCATACGACAAGCTGCCATCTCCCCAATATGAGGCAAGTAGCGGCACTGAAAATACGATCACTACATTGGCAATCTTAGCGAAGAACATACGGTAACCATTAGCTGACAAACGCTCTTTAGGATCGGCAGTTAATACACCAATGTAAGAGATATATGGAATAGCAACACCGGTAAACATCAAGGTCGCAAACAAGTATGTGGCATAAGCCCAAGCTAACTTCATGTTGTAGTCGAAATCAGGCGTGGTAAATAACAGTACGACCGACAAACCATATGGCACAGATAAAAATAAGAACCAGTGACGGAACTGACCCCAACGGGTTTTCACTTTATCGGTGATCACCCCCATTAAAGGGTCGGTAAAGGCATCAACAAAACGCGCCACTAAAAACAATACACCCATATCAACCGGATCAAGCCCGTAGATATCGGTGTAAAAGAAAGACATAAAATAGAATAACGCTGCAACCATGACATTTACTGCCATGTCGCCGGCACCAAAGCCGACCTTTTCTACAACGGATAACTTTTGAGATTCCATACAACAACACCCTAATTGGTCAATAATGAGCCGCCGCTCACTATTTCAAGCAATGCTAAAAAGTTTTCAACACTGCGTATCAAATAAATTTACAGCCTTAGATATTACACAGCTTGGCCATTGCGTTCGTTATTTTTGTAAATTTAATGCTAATCTAATTAATAGTATTATCATACTTATTAAATCGCAACTCTTTTCGACCGATGGTTTGGTTTATAAAAACCAATAAAAAACCCCAGCAAAGCCGGGGTTTTTAGGTCTATAAAAGAAATTTAGAAAGAATAACGTGCGCCTAGTGCGAATGTACGTGAGTAGATACCGTTACCAAAGTTAAATAGGTTGTCGTTACCTTCACCGTAGTAGCTTTGATATACGTCATCTAGGATGTTCGTTGCATCAAAGGTTACGACAAAGTCATCATTCACATTGTAGCTAAATTGGAAATCTAAGCTTTGCTCAGGACGATTCCAGAACTGAATTGGGTTAGCAAAGATTGCCGCTTCGTTACCTGTGTAGAACTCAGAACGCCATACATATGATAAACGCATGTCGAATGAATCACGCTCGTAGATACCTACGATGCTGTATGATTCATCAGAAACACCGGCCATTTGCGAATCAACATACCCAGAGATTTCACCTAGCTCATTGAATTCAGGTGTATCTTGTGATGAATCAAGCATCGTGTAGCTTGCTTGCACACCAAAACCGTTTAAGTACTCTGGTAAGTTTTCTGGGAAGTAAACTAAACCAACTTCTAAACCAGACAGTTCACCGTTTGAAGCATTCACTGGTGCACTTAATACATATGGACGTGTTACGCCATCATCGCCTTCGCGTACAACTTGCTTACGACCTGCAACAACTAAGCCTTCAATTTCACGCTTAAAGTAAGCTGCGTAAAGTGAGCTTGTATCTGCGAAATACCATTCAAGTGATACGTCGTAGTTCTTTGATTCTGTTGGTTTAAGATCTGGATTACCACCATTACCTGTACCGTAGGTAGCACCTTCTGTTAATGGATCATACCAGTATTGCAGCGCGTTTAAGTCAGCAAAGTTAGGCATACGTAATGTTTCTGTGTACGCGACACGACCCACTACATCATCTGTGATGTTCCAGTTAAGCACAAAGCTTGGTAGTAATGCGCTGCTATCAGCACTTGCTGAGCTTTCTTCAAATACATTTGAGTTCATGCCGCCAGACTCAGCAACAAAGTCCATATCTTGCTCATAGCTAACATAACGTAAACCAAACTCACCGCTGATATCTTCTGTTAAGAAGAAGTTAGTTGTTGCATATAGCGCGTATGAGTTTTCTTCGATATCAAATGTTTTGTAAACGTCTTCAGCTTCAATGCCATATATGCTACGAACAGCATCGCCATTATCTAGCATGTAACCACCGTCTGCAGTTACAAAGCTGTCGAATACGTCAGCACGGCCATCGAAATAGTCATCAACTTGGAACACAATGCCAGTACCATCGCCAGATGCACCCGCCGCTGCTAGCTGTTCAATTAAGCTTGCTACAGAGGTGTTAGCAATACCTGCATCTTGACCACGCGTGTATTCTTGCGCTGTTCGTTTTTCGTAACGACCACCGAATTTCACTTTATCAAAGTAAGTACCACCAATTAGGTATTCAGCATCAAATGTGAAGGTTAATGCGTCACCCGCGTTACCGCCGCCATTGTCATAAATAGTACCTGCATTCCAGTTTTCGATAGCAGCCATATCTGCTTCGTTCACCGCTGTGCTTGGATCATCCCAAAACGCGATACCTGGTACGCCGTCTTTATCGTTAAAGTCTACATCTAAGCCATATGCAGTGCGGTCAAAGCGCATTGCGAAGAAATCTGTTTCGTACTCACTGTCTTGGTAAACAACTTCTGTATTAATGGTTAGGTAATCGCTTGCTTGCCACTCGGCACCTAACGCATATAAGTAGCTATCTGTTTTACCATACGAGTAGTCACCACTTTGGAAACCGCCAGCGCCTATCGCTTGCTTTTCTTTAACTACGTTAGTGCCATCAAACACGGTTGGTGTTTCAATAAAGCCGTTACCGTTTTCGAATGTATTTGAGAACCACATCGCGTTTTGCGATTCGTTTTCGTAACCTGTATAGAAGCCTTCAGCTGTGATTTCTAACGTTTCATTAGGTGCCCACTGTAAAGAGACAGATGCCGCAGGGCGTTTACGAAGACCAGTGAATGAAGTACCGAAGATAGCATCACGCGCGATTAGGTACTCAGTTGGCTCACCATTTACGTCTAAAGTAGAACCTGCCGCAGTAGGTAGACCTAACTCAGTACCTTGAGTCCAGAATTCATTTGGTACACGTGAATACGGTGAGTAGTTGTACTGTGGTTTATTAGTAAAGAATGGGAATGCAGCACCCGCTGTGATGGTGTCATCGCGGTAATGTGTTTCAGCATAAGAAATATTGAAAAGTGCGCCAAACTCACCAGCGCCGTCAATTTCCCAACGGTTAGAAAGTAACGCACTGATATTTGGATCAACTTCATCTGGTTGATCTGAGTAAATCGCACGTGCCGCTAAAACAACTTTTTCGCCTTCGAAGTTGAAAGGACGGTGGGTTTTAATATCAATCGCACCTGCGATACCACGTTCGATTTGATCCGCCGAACGGGTTTTATAAACGGTTACACCCGAAAGTAAACTTGCAGGGATGTCTTGCAGCGCCACATCACGACCCGCACCTGTAAAGATAGCGCGGCCATTCACTGTGGTATTAACATCAGTAAGACCACGGATTGAAACCGCACTTACTTCACCTGCACCACGGCCGGTTGTTTGTACACCTGTCACACGTTGTAGTGCTTCAACTACGTTGTTATCAGGGAATTTACCAATATCTTCAGCAACAATTGCATCCACGATTTGAACGCTTGCACGTTTTTCATCTAGCGCTTTGTTTAAACTGCCGCGAATACCTGATACTTGAATAACCTCCATCTCATCGACGTTATTCTCAGGAGTGTTTGGTGCTTCCTCCTGTGCAAAAGCAAATTGACAGGTAAATGCCATAACTACAGCACTGGCTATGTGTGTTCTTTTAAACATAAGCGGTGTTCTCCAAATTATAGTTATATCGGTCCGCTGAACTTTCCCCATTCAGTTACCGAAGAGTGACCACTGCATTGTGCATCGTGTGTTGTCAAAACGGTGCGCGAGTGTGTCTACATTTTATTATGTTAATACATTGCTGCCTGAACTTTAATCATATTGTATGATTATTTAACAGTCAACTCAAAAAGCCAAATTAAAATTAGTGCCATAGTGTTTACAAAAAACGTTGTAATTATAACACGTTACAAACTAAAAAAGGGCTGCGTTTTTATCTTGGGAATTTATGTAGACCCATTATTATCAGTCACTTAGCGTTTATTTGTTTGCTTGTTTTATTTGTCTTTTGTTCATCCAGAGCAACAAAAAAGGGCTAACAAGTTATTTACCTGGCGTTTTTTGGTGCTACTATGATAAAAATACAATAATACAATATAGAGTTATTTTTTGCTGCACTTTTACTGGTTTGTTTCGATGTAAACAATCAGTTACTCAGTATAATCAGGCATACACTGTGTATTATCTGGTCATTCAGAGCGAGCTCTAAGTACAAAAGCTGCAGTTCGAACAACAATTATTAGTCACAGAGGACACTCATGAAGAAATTGAAAGCGTTAGCGCTGCCATTGCTTTTTTCGAGCAGCTTAGCCGTTGCACAAAACCCATTATTCACCGATGTATTTACTGCAGATCCAGCAGCACTTGTTCACAATGACACCGTATACCTTTATACAGGTCATGATGAAGCACCTAATAATGATGTGTTTTTTGAAATGCACGACTGGTTAGTCTTTTCATCAACAGACATGGTGAACTGGAAAAAACACGGCCCAATCATGAAAGCAACCGACTTTAAATGGGCTAAGGGCGAAGCATGGGCTTCACACATGATTGAGCGTGATGGCACTTTCTATTTCTTTACAACCGTTCGTCACAACGACACAAAACCAGGTTTTGCAATTGGTGTTGCGACGTCTAAATCACCAACAGGTCCATTTAAAGACGCGATTGGCCATGCATTGGTTACCGATGACATGACCAAGCATACGCCAAATGATTGGGACGACATCGACCCTGCTATTTATACAGAAGAAAACGGCGATACTTACATGTTCTTTGGTAACCTAATGCCAAAATACGTAAAGCTAAGCGACGACTTACTGTCTCTTGATGGTGAAATTAAAACGCTAGATTTACCAAACTTTACCGAAGCGTTATGGGTTCATAAGAAAAACGACAACTACTATGTATCGTACGCATGTGAGTTCCCTGAGAAGATCTGTTATGCCATGAGTAAAAGCATTCATGGGCCGTGGGAATATAAAGGTATTTTGAATGAAATCGCAGGTAACAGCGAAACCAACCACCAATCAATCATCGAGTACAAAGGTAAAGACTACTTTATTTACCATACTGGTGCTGTACCACCGATTGATGGCAAACCAAGTGGCGGTCGTTTTCGTCGCTCAGTGGCGATTGAGCCACTTTACTACAACGAAGATGGCACACTTAAACGTATTATCATGACCACTGAAGGTCTAAGTAAACAAGACAAGTAATATCAAAAAGGGCTCTTTAAGAGCCCTTTTTAATGTTCAAATGTAATACAAATAAACAAATTTAACGGAAAATCCTCTCTTTCAGATAAGTAAAAAACTTCCCTAATAGCGCAAAAATACCGAAAAAAACGCCAAAAATGACAACTTGAGAAAATTAAAATCACACTGTACATATTGTAAACACTGATACTTCATGTTTACATACCAATTACCTTTGCAAAATTATTTGCACATTTTAAATCATACTATAAAATTACAATACTACGTTCTTATTAGTTTGATATAGGCACGCGGCAATTTTATTGACAACAATCGAATAAAAAAAATGAATCCCAGTTTCAAGAGGACACATAAAATGAAATTAAATAAATTAGCCATGGTCATAGCCTGCTCTTTGGCTGTTACAGGTTGTGGCAAAGAAGATGGTACTAAGCTTGACACAGCACCAGCGGTTGCCGACCCGCAAAGTGCAAAACCGACAGTAAGCAGCAGTGTTGAATACACTGAATCAGGTAGCGTAATGGTTACCAATGTAAGCGTGCACGATCCTTCTGTCGTTAAAGTTGACGACACTTATTATATTTTTGGTTCACACCTTGCTGCCGCTAAATCAACTGATCTCTTGAACTGGGAAATGGTTTCCTCGCCTTCAGTAGTAAAAGTAGACGGGCAAGATGTATTACAGGTCAATGAAAGCCCGTTGTTTGATTACAATTACTTAGCAGAAATAGCCGAAGGCGTTGAGTGGACCGATGGTTACCCTAGTAACTGGGCAGCCGATGTAATTCAATCACCAAATGGTAAATTTTGGTTCTACTATAATAGCTGCGGACAAGACAATACCAAAACGACTGACATAACTAATGATCAAATTTGTTGGGATAGAGGTTATTTAGGATTAGCTGAAGCCGACAATATTGAAGGCCCTTATACAAACAAAGGCATTTTCTTACGTAGCGGCTATCGCAATGAAGCTGAGTTTGCTGCGTACCCTCTAGATAACGGGCAAACGACCTATGATGGTGGCATAGATCCGAATGTGATCGACCCAGCGGCATTCTATGATACAGACGGCAAACTTTGGATGGTGTACGGTTCTCATCATGGTGGTATTTTTATACTGGCTATGGACGAAGAAGCGGGCATGCCAGAAGCTGGTCAAGGCTATGGAAAACACCTTCTTGGTGGTGCTGGGCGCTTCATCGAAGGTGCTTTCGTAATGTACAGTCCAGAAAGTGAATATTACTACTTATTTTATTCTACTGGTGGCCTTGACTTAAACGGTGGTTACAATATCCGTGTAGCTCGTTCAAAAACACCGGATGGCCCTTACCTAGACAACGCAGGTAACGATATTTCAACATTAGGCGGCTTAGAAGTTGGTGAAAAACTAATGGGCGGCTTTGAGTACACGCAAGAACTTGGCGAAACAGCACCTGCATGGGGCTACCAATCACCGGGCCATAACTCTGCTTACTACGATGAAGCGACAGGACGTCATTTATTAATCACGCATACGCGTTTTCCACAAACGTCTACTGAGTTCCCTGAAAATACAGAAGCACACCAAGTTCGCGTACATGAAATGTTCATTAACTCATTAGGTTGGCCTATGGCTTCACCGCAGCGCTACGTACCGCTTGAAGGCGACAACATGGTTGTGGCAGATGAACTTTACGGTTATTACAAATTTATCAATCATGGCACTGATGTAAATACAGATGCTATTCGTTCAATGCATATTGCACTAAATGAAGATCACTCAGTAACAGGTGATGATCCAGGTATCTGGTACATGATTGATGACTCAAATATTAAGCTTGAGTTAGATTCTGGTACGTACTTTGGTGTCGCTAAATGGCAATGGGATGATGCAACTAAAACGATGGTTGTCACTGTATCAGCAACATCAAGCGAAGGTGCAACCATTTGGGCAAGTAAACGTGATGAAATTACCGCAACTACAAACGTGCTGAGCACTGTTCAAGAAGCACTAGATATCAAAACTGAATTATCAATTGCTGACGAAGGTTACTCATTACCAACTAAAGGTAAAGACGGTGCTGTAATTAACTGGGAAAGTAGCGATGAATACTACATCACCAGTGAAGGCTCAGTATTCATTCCAACGCCAGATCGCGGTGATAAAGCGGTTACTTTAACGGCTAATATCTCTTTAAACGGCGAGAGCACAACCAAGACATTTAATGTAAACCTTGAAGCACGCCCTGAGTTTAAAAATGCGATTGCTCACTATGCATTTGAAGACTCACTAAGTGATAGTCTGGATAATCTTGATGATGCGGGTGTAACAGATAACAACCTACTAAATGTAGGTGCTGGTACAGCTGCATACGCAGAAGGTCAAACAGGTAAAGCATTTAACTTTGACGGTGCAACCGGCGTACGCTTACCTGATGAAATTATTAACTCTGACAGTTTTACAGTTTCTTTTTGGTCAAAACCAGACACTCTCAATCCTTACACACCACTATTCTTTGCAGCAGAAAATGTCAATCGTTGGATTAGCTACATACCTGCTGGAGCTGCTCATTTTACCGAAAATCCATTAATTTGGAGTTTTTATCTTGGTGATAATGGTGAAGAGCTATGGAATCAAATAGTCCATACGCAAAAAGCGACTCTAAGCGCATGGACTCATGTGGCTATTAGCTATGATGAAGGGGTTATGAACTATTACTCGAATGGGGTATTAGTTGGCTCTATGCCTCGCCCCGATATGTTCAGCCATGAATCTAGTAACTTTGCGCTGGGTGTGAACTACGGTTGGGACTTACCTTTCCAAGGTCAAATTGATGAATTCATTGTATATGACTATGCCTTGAATAGTTTTAATATTAATGCTGCAGCAATGACAAACCAAACCAACCCAGATAACTTCCCTGCATTCATAAAGAGTGCGCTTGATTTAGGTGATGTATCTGCAGTACGTGATAACTTTGAATTACCACGAGTAGGTCCATTTGTATCTGGTATTAGCTGGACGTCAAACAACGAAGAGTACTTAAAACCAGTTAACGGCACGGCTGTTGTGACACAACCAAGTGCGTCTGCTGGCGACCAAGTAGTGACATTAACTGCAACTATTAAGTACAAAGACTTTACGGATACTAAGTCATTCGATGTAACCTTAAAATCACTTGCACCTGCTGAATACAGCTTTGAAGGTGACCTAAGTGCATTAAACGGCGCATACGCGGCGGGTAAATCAACGGGGGGGTTCATCAATAATACTGGCGGTAGCGTAAGCTATGTTGACGGTGTTATTGGTCAAGCTGTATTCCTAGAAGGTTCAGGTGTTCGTTTACCGGATAACCTAATCACAACTAATGACTACTCAGTATCTATGTGGCTTAAACCAGAAAGCTTCACAGATTACACAACAGCGTTCTTTGCCGGCGCAAGTGCAAACGCATGGTTAAGTTATGTACCATCGATGGCTGACACAGCGCTAACGCGTTTATGGGCAAATAACGGTGCCTTCTTCGATAATGCAGAACTAGATAGCCGTATTCCAGCAAAAGAATGGACACATGTTGCATTCACTGTTGATGGTACGAACGGTGATGTACTGAAGATGTATGTTAATGGTGAACTACAGCTAGAAACCGATGGCTTCCCACGTGTATTCACGGTTCCTGGTGAAACAAATGAGTTTGCTCTAGGTGTTAACTACTGGGATACGCCATACCACGGTGCTATCGATGAACTGAAAATTTTCAACGGTGCGATTAGCGCTGAAGAAATAAAAGCACTCTTTGATGCTGCACCTGCACAAGAGTAACAAAGTGAGGTGAGCTGCCTCACCTCAACTATTTGTTGTCTGGAAAGGCCGGGTGAAAACCCGGCTTTTTTCTAAAGCTTTAGTACCTTTTGCCGATACATACATATCATTCACTTTCATCGCTCTCATTATGGCTATTAACTCATTAGCAAGTGCGCTAACTATCTCAAACGCAGATACAGCAGTTAGTAATACCAACTCAAAAGTAGGCTACAAACTCAGCAACCAAGAGATGAATAAACTCTCTGGTCGTGAAGTAGAGCCCGCTCAAAAAGAAGAAGTATCTAGCGAACTCCCCGCACATATTCGCAAAATGGTTGAACAACTTGAAAAGCTCAAAGAACAACTCGAACTTGCCAAAGAGCAATTAGCCAAACTGCAAGCACTCAAAAACCAAGAAGATGAAACTGTAAAAGTGCAAGTTGAAACACAGACCAAGATGGTTATGGAAATCCAAACGCAAATAATGTCTCTTAGCCAATCAATTAGCGATGCGCTAAAAGAAGCTGGTATTAGCGATCCCGGAGTGCTAATGAGTGTGTTAGTTTGATGAAGGCTTTGAGCTTTAAGTCTCAAGATTTGCTCTTGCAACTTTCCCCTTGCTCACTCCTCATATAACACCCAAAAGCGAGTCAAAACCCAGTGAATATGCGGGCTCTGAAATATCGAGTGCGGAAATACGAAACTTCCTTTGCGGCTAAAATCAGTTATCTCATCTGTCATCTAGGCACACTACCACAATAGAGAAAAGTTAAACATTTAACTTTAAAATCAAAGCCATAACATTAAGAAAACAAAAGATTTAACCTTCTAATAAGTTCGAAATTAAAGCTCTCCTAGAATTAAATCAAAGCTTAACCTTATCAAAACCCCGCTGAGCAATACTTTATTAGTATAGAAATTAGCCAACTCAATCGTACTATGGACTCCCCCTATCAACGAAGTGAGGGCGTGTTATGCGTCAAATTTTATTACTTTCTGTAAATGGATTTACGCTACAAAGGTTTTTATTAATGGCATGTCTTTGGATGTGCTTTTTTGCCACAGCCGATGAAACAAACCCAATTCTTACCGCAAGATCATGGTTAACTTTAGTGGACAATGCTGAATATATAAAAAGCTGGGAACAAACTGATCCACAATTTAAAGCAAAGACTCCACAAAGAAAATGGCTTAAAGCATTAGATTACGCGCGAGTTCCTCTTGGTAGAGTGATGTCTAGAACTTACTTTTCCACTTCAGAGTATTCATCACTTTCGGGATTACCTGATGGCGAGTATTTAGTTATTAAATTTAAAACCGAATTCATTAATCAAGACAGTGCCATGGAAACAATCAGTTTGAGTAAAAATAATGGCCAGTGGCAACCTTTAGGTTATTTTATTAATTAGGAGTTTGTAAAGGTTGAGATGGATTATGTTGGGTTTCGCTTCGCTCAAACCAAGCTACCCGAAGAATGAGTAGGGCAAGTAATATGGTAGGCGTCACGCTTGCTTGGCACGTCATGAAAGCAATACCCTACGAGCAGACAAACATATCACCAACATACCCCACCGCTCAGCTAAAAACTGACAGCTGAAGGCTGACAGCCACAAAAAAGCCACTCATAAATGAAGTGGCTTTGGTTGAGTCGATTTTTTACTTATAACTTAATTTGGTTCACGCAAATGGAACACTTGGCACTTATTACCTAAATCAGGTTGTTGTGCGAAGTTAGTGTTTTCAGCTAAACCACAGTTACTTAAGCCAAGCGCTTGTTTTGTGTAGCGGTTGATAAGCATCACACCACCACCTTCTACTGGAGCAATGCGCCACTGTGCCGTTTTCGCTGAACAAGACGCCATCTCTACGTTGGCACCTGGTACTAAGGCGTTATCAGCCACCGCAGCACAGAAATCGCTGTCAGCGCTTTGTTTAAGGCTTACATAGCCTGTATCTGTTGGTGTGAAGAACCATTGTTGTGCATCTTTATGCGTGTAAGCTTGTTGCTCAACATTGGTACCTGCTTTAACCGTACCAGCCACGCTAAGTGCTTTACCACTTTGTTGGCTTAATACGACAACACTGCCCATAGGGCGTAATTGCCAATCACCACACGCTGTTGCGTCACTTTGCTGTAAAACCGCTTGGTTTTGTGCAGCAGAACAACCAGCAACCGCTAATGGTTTGCCTGTGTAACGGTTAGTAATAGATACATTACCATCTGTGCTTGGTGCTACTTTCCATTGCTGACAGAAGTTATTGCGCCATGCTGCAGATTGTACTTTAGCGTTATCTGCATCATTACAGCTTTCAAGCTCTAAGAACTTGCTGTCTTCACGGTTCGCTAAACGAACAAAACCATCTGTTGTTGCATCAATAACCCATTGACCATTGGTGCTTGCACACTGACGTTGTACTGCACGTGCATCTTGTGGATCAGCTGCGATATCTAAACATAAGCCGCTTGTTGCATTCACTATTTGATAGCGCTGACCTTGTACTCGCGTTACCAGTGGACCGTATTCACCTGATGGCGGAGCTACTTCAACGCCTGGTGTTAATGGTTTACCAAAGCTTGGCGTGCCATCGTCGTTCCAAGTAAATTTTTGCGCACGTAATGAACGCGTCGCACTACAACCGTGCTCTACCGAATCATTACCGTGATAAACTAACCAGTCTTCTGTACCGTCTGGCGATGTGAAAAAGCCGTTGTGACCTGGGCCAAACACTTCTTCTGTACGCTCAAATACTGGCTTGTCGTATTTTTTCCAGCTGCTCGCTTTAAGTGGGTCGTCACCAACAAGCTCAAGCATACCTAGTTTGTAATCAGGAGTATTACAGAAGCTTGCTGAGTACGTCATAAACGTACGGCCATTGTGCTGTAAAATTTCAGCGCCTTCAGTTACTTTGCGACCACTGATTTCCCAATCTAACTCAGGACGCGTGATCACCGTATGCGGTGAGTTCTTCTTCAGAGTCCATGGGTTTTCCATTTCAGCAATAATGTTTAATTGCTGATCACCCTGCCATTGTGAGTAGATCACATACAACTTATCTTTGTACGTTAGGTAGTTACCGTCGATGTTCCATACGTTAGGCATTAATGCGCCCTTGTATTCGTATGGACCCATAGGATCGTCACCAGCACTTTCTAATACGTTTAAGTGTTGGTTATCTAAAGTGCCATCAGTACCCGCTGTGTACATCATGTACCAACGGTAGCCGTTTGGCCCTTTTAGACGATGGAATTCAAACGCCCAGAAGTTACAGCAACGCTCAGGGTTCGAATCAGACCAAACATTGATAGGTGTTGCATCAGCAAGGCCCGCTAATGTTGGTGATTTACGCATCACTAACTCAGAAGTCCACGTTGTTGTAGTTAGGTAATAGTTACCATCCCAATACTCAAGCCATGGATCGGCGCCATTTGGGAAAAGTGGATTGGTAAAAATACCATTATCTTGGATTGGCGCTTTTGCTGTGGCTGCCACGTCAGTTTTTTTAGCTGTGTTGTCTTCAGCTGTAGTCTGACAGCCCGTCAGAGCGCTAAACGACAAGGCAAATAGGCTAGCTAAACCAGCCTTTTGCATTGCGTTTTTAAGCTTTGTTGTTTTCACGTTTGTGTTCCTTTATTTTGTACCAAATTCGTACACGATGCGTGTTGAATACACGTCACCTGGCAGTAATGTTGTACTTGGGAACGTTGGCTGATTAGGTGCATCAGGGAAATGCTGTGGCTCTAAACAAAAACCACTTCTGAAATTATGCACTAAGCCAGACGCTTGCTGAGTACTACCGTCTAAGAAGTTACCTGAATAAAACTGTACTGCAGGCTCTTCTGTGTAAACTGTTAACGTACGGCCTGAGTTTGCTTCGTAAACCGTCGCAGCTTCTACAAGCTCATTGCTTGGCGTGTCTTTAAGCACAAAGTTATGGTCATAACCTTTACCAAGTTTCAGTTGTTCATTGCTTGCTTTGATATCTTGACCGATTGCTTTAGCAGTACGGAAGTCAAACGGTGTGCCAGCCACATCCATCAACTCACCAGTTGGGATCAAGCCGCCATCCACAGGCGTAATTGCTTTTGCGTTAATTTGCATTTGGTGATCAAGAATGTCGCCTTTACCCGCTAGGTTAAAGTAGCTGTGCTGCGTCATATTGATGATGGTCGGCTTGCTTGTTGTAGCAATAAACTGCATATCTAGCGTGTTGTTGTTCGTTAGCGTGTAAGTCACTTCTGTCGTCACTTCACCCGGGTAACCTTGGTCACCATCAGGGCTCACTAAACTTAAGGTAACACCTGCGCTGTTTTGCGTCGTGAACGGTGTCATGTTCCATACTTTCTTATCAAAGCCTTGCACACCACCATGTAAGTGGTTGTCACCGTCGTTGGTTGCTAATTGGTATTCAGTGCCATTTAACGTAAATTTACCGTTTGCGATACGGTTACCAAAACGACCGATGATTGCACCGTAGTAAGTTGTCGCCTTTGTGTATGCTTCTAGGTTATCTAAACCCAGTACAATATTACCCATTTCGCCTTTTGCATCTGGCGTTTCAATACGCGTGATAATGCCGCCGTAGTTAATTACATCAACGCTAATACCATTGCTGTTAGTCAACGTTACTTGATTAACTGGGGTCTGATCAGCAAGTACGCCATAGGCCGTCATTGATGCTGAAGGGGAAGTCGTCATATTGTCTCCTTGATGAGCACACGCTGGTGTAAGGGCAATCCCACATGTCACCAACAATGCATAAAGCCCGCGCGACTTTTTCGTGTTCGAACTGGCTGTTTGATGAGTTGTTTTTAAACCTTGGAAAACACATTGCAATGACATATGAATAACCTTTTTGTAATTGTATTTATAGTTTTATAATACAAATATGGGTGTCATTGCAAATTTAATCGCTAAAGTTGGATTTTGCCGTCCTTCACCATGATGCAATCCATCCCAGCGCTTTTAGCGGCTTGGTAGCCAATTTGCGTGTCTTCAAACACCACACATTGACTTGGTTCAACACCTAAAAGTGCAGCTACTTTTAAGAATGTTTCTGGGTTTGGCTTGCCTTTACTAACATCACTGGCAGTCACTAAGGCACCAATTTTATTAATTAAATTGGTATCAGTAAGATGATCAATTGCATGTTCGCGGTCAGCCCCCGTCCCCACACCCATTGGCAATACACCATGGTACTTTTCAAGTACTGCGACGGTTTCGTCAATCACCAGTGGTTGGTGCTGTAAATCAACCCAAAACTGGTGTTTATCTTTTGCCACAACTAGAGGGTCGTGTTCTAAACCAAATTTTTCGTTAAGCATTTCAATTGTTTTAACGGTCGGAATGCCACCTAAGCTGTACATATAGTCGTAATCGAATGGGTAGCCATAGGCTTCGCAAGCTTTTTGCCATGCCTGTAAGTGACTGCCCATTGAGTCAATTAAGGTGCCATCCATATCAAAAATAATGCCTTGGTAGGCGCTTAAATCGATCATATCTACTCCTAAAAAGTTTCGCTTCACAATAGCATAAGCCAGCGAAGAGCGAGGCTCATCACTGGCTTAATCGACAACAAAATTTGGGATGAACGTGCTCACACACAGCACGTTCTAGTACATAAAGTACTAATTCTTACAGGCCACGTTTTAGCATGTAGTAAGCTGCGTTATGACGAAGCTCTGTTTTAAAACCACGGATCGTCGTATCGTTATCGATGATCATCGTTTCAACGCCAGCCATTTCAGCAAAATCGATAATCATATCGGTTGTTACTGCTTGGCTGTATGCAGTGTGGTGTGCACCACCGGCGTGGATCCATGCAGCTGATGCTACAGATAGATTTGGTTTTGGTTCCCAAAGCGCTGAAGCAACAGGTAAGTGAGGTAAATCAGCTGGCGGAGCCACTGTGTCTACTTCGTTGATTAAGATACGGAAACGGTTACCCATATCAATTGGTGATACGTTGATTGCAGCACCCGGTTTTGCAGTAAACAATAAACGACCTACATCACATTTCACACCGATAGTGTGTTGGTGAACTTCAAGGCGTGGTTTTTGTGCTGCAATTGAAGGACACACTTCTAACATGTGTGCGCCAAGTACTTGGTCAGTCTCACCCATGTTGTAAGTGTAATCTTCCATGAATGAACAACCGCCGTCACGGCCTTCACCCATTACTTTCATGATGCGAACCATAGCAGCTGTTTTCCAGTCACCCTCACCACCGTAACCATAGCCTTTCGACATTAGGCGCTGTGTAGCAAGACCCGGAAGACCAGAAAGACCTGATAAGTCTTCAAAACAGTTTGTGAATGCTTTAAAGCCGCCTTTCTCTAAGAAACGCTCCATACCAAGCTCTAAACGTGCTTCGTTGCGTAGCATTTTCACTGCGTAGTCATCTTGTAGAGTTTCGTCAGCAATTACGTAGTCTTGCTTATATAGCTCTAACTGTGCATCGATTTCGTCTTCTGTGATTGTATCAACCACTTTTACAAGCTCAGCGACACCAAAGGCGTGTACTTCATAACCAAAAGTAATTTGCGCTGAAACTTTGTTACCTTCAGTAACCGCAACTTGACGCATGTTGTCGCCAAAACGCGCAACTTTAAGTGTTTGGCTTTCTGCCCAACCTTTTGCCGCACGACACCAGTCATCTAACTGCTGTTGTACGTCAGCACGTTGCCAGTGACCTGCAACAACTTTACGCTCTTTACGCATTACAGTACCGATGAAACCGAACTCACGGTCACCGTGTGCACTTTGGTGCGTATTCATGTAGTTCATGTTGATTTCAGACCAAGGAAGGGCTGCATTGAACTGAGTATGAAGGTGTAACCAAGGCTTACGTAATTCGCTTAGGCCAGCAATCCACATTTTCGCAGGTGAGAAAGTGTGCATCCATAATACTAAGCCAACACAGTTAGGATCCGTATTTGCCGCTTGGCAAACAGCGTGAATTTCTTCAGGTGACTTAACGGTAGGCTTACATACCAAGTTTACTGGTAGATTAGCTTCGCTGTTTAAGCCCGCTACAATTGCTTCGCTGTCTTTGGCAACCGTTTCTAACACCTTAGGACCATAAAGATGTTGTGAGCCGGTAACAAACCAGACTTCTTTCGTCATCGTCGTCATGTCAATAATCCTCTAAATTCTTGCTATTTGCTCTGACCGTAATACGCGTTTTTACCGTGCTTACGTAGATAATGTTTATCCATCACAGCTTTTTTAAGTTCAGCTGCGTGTGGATCTAAAGTGCGTGTTAAATACGCCATGCGTGCAATCTCTTCGAGTAGCGCGGCATGGTATACAGACTGAGCGGCATCTTTACCCCACGTGAAAGGCGCATGACCCGCAACAATCACCATAGGTGCAGCTTTCGGATCGCGGTCTTGATACGCATCAGTAATTTGAATACCGGTTTCTAATTCATAATCGCCATTCACTTGCTCATCGGTTAGCTCACGAGTACAGGTGATATCACCGTGTACATAGTCAGCGTGAGTTGTGCCAAGGCAAGGAATGCTTTGTTTTGCTTGCGCCCATGCAGTTGCATAGGTCGAATGCGTGTGTGTTACACCGCCAATTGCATCGAAGTGGCGATATAAATGAACATGCGTTTTAGTGTCAGAAGACGGACGCATAGACCCTTCAACAATGTTGTTTTCAAGGTCGACGATCACCATGTCGTCGGCTTTCATTTGGTCGTACGATACACCACTTGGTTTAATCGCAATAACGCCTTTGTCGCGGTCGATTTGCGATACGTTACCAAAGGTATAAATTACTAAGCCACGACGTTGCAGCTCCATGTTCGCTTCATAGACTTCACGTTTTAGTTCAGTAAAACTCATGCTTTGTCTCCGTTTACATAGCTTGCAAGTGCTTGGTAGTTGGCATAAAGCTCGTCATACACAGCAACGCGCTCTGGGTTTGGTAAGTACTGATGACATACTGACGACGCCATTACTTTTTGAGCATCTGCTACTGTTGCGTGCTCACCCGCAGCAACCGCAGCCATAATTGCCGCACCCAATGCGCAGCTTTGCTCACTTTCTAAAACGTCGATTGGACAGTTCCAAACATCAGCACAAGTTTGCATTACGTAGTCTGATTTTTTAGAAATACCGCCGATAACGACCACTGACTCGATTGGCACGCCTTCGCTACGGAAACGCTCAGTGATAGCACGTGCGCCAAAGGCTGTTGCTTCAACAAGCGCTTTGAAGAACTTAGGTGCATCAGTGCCCATTTTTAAGCCTGTTAGTGCCATGGCAACGCTTTGGTCAGCATCTGGCGTACGACGACCATTTACCCAATCAAGCGCAGTTACATCGTTGCTTGTTACAGGCAGTGCTGCCGCCGCTTTTGATATATCAACTAAGATTGAATCTTCTAGCTTGTTAACTAACGCTTGTTCAGCGTCAGATAGATTTGTAAGTTGGCGAGTTGGCCAAAGTACTAGGTTTTTGAACCATGCGTATAAATCACCAAACGCAGATTGACCGGCTTCTAAGCCAACCATTCCAGGGATCACTGAGCCATCAACTTGACCACAAATACCTTTAACGCAAGTATCACCTAGTTGTTCTTTAGACGTTACTGTGATGTCACACGTTGAAGTACCCATTACTTTGGTTAGAACACCAGGGCGAACATTGGCTGCTACTGCGCCCATGTGACAGTCAAATGCACCGTAACCAACAACAATACCTTGTGGTAAACCAAGCTTCTCGGCCCACTCAGCAGTTAAGTTGCCAGCAACTTGGTCGCTTGGCTCTGTGGTTGCATTTAACGTATCAACAACACCATCTAATAGTGGATCGATATTGCTGAAGAAGCTGTTTGGTGGGAAGCCGCCCCACTGCTCGTTCCACATTTGTTTGTGGCCCGTTGCACAACGCCCTAGCTTTAATACTTCAGGGTGCGTTGTGCCGCACATTAGCGCGGTCATCCAATCGCAGTGCTCAACCCATGAATAAGTGGCTGCTTTTACACTGCTATCAACGCGGAAAATATGTAATGCTTTGGCCCAGTACCACTCAGAAGAGTAGATACCGCCCATGTGTGAAAGGTAGTTCACATCGTTGTTAGTGGCAGCTGCAGTAATTTCATTTGCTTCTTTAATAGACGTATGGTCTTTCCACAAAATGAACATTGCATTTGGGTTTTCTGCAAATTCTTCAGTTAATGCCAGTGGTGTACCTTGGCTATTAATTGCCACAGGCGTTGAGCCAGTTGTATCAAAGCTCATACCCACTACTTTGTCTGCAGTACCCGCTGGAACTTGTGACCATAGACCATTAACTACTTCTACAAGGCTATCAATATAGTCTTGTGGATGCTGACGAAACTGATCCTTACTTGGGTCACAATATAAGCCTTGTGCCCAGCGCGGGTAGTTTACTAAATGGCTGGCAAGTTCTTCACCAGTCGCAACATCAACGAGTAATGCTCTTACCGAGTCTGACCCGTAGTCTAATCCCAACGTATAACGAGACATAATTACCTTTCACTAATTGCTTACTAACATTGTTAGTCATTATCTTTATTTGTATGATAATATCAACAATACCAGATTGTAAAGGTATTATAAAAATATTATTAACAGGATTATTTGCTGCTGGCGGGCGATTTATTGCGCAGTATCTCTGGAAGATTAGATTGTTTTTTCAGCACAAATAATAAGTTAAAGCCACTACATTAACTTTTGTATGATAAGAATGGGATAACTATGTCTAGTCAATTAGAACAACTTAAAGCAGTAACAACCGTTGTTGCTGACACGGGTGATTTTGAAGCAATCAACGAATATAAACCGCAAGATGCAACAACAAACCCATCACTAATCTTAAACGCGATTCAAATTGAGAAATATCGCCCACTTGCTGCAGAAGCCGTATCATGGGCAAAAGCACAAAGCAGTGACGCAGCTGAAGTTGTAACAAAAGCAGCTGATAAGCTAGCGGTATTAATTGGCTCTAAATTAATGGAGCAAGTGCCAGGTTTAGTTTCAACAGAAGTTGATGCGCGTTTATCATTTGATACTCAAGCAACGGTTGATAAAGCACTTGAGCTTGTTGCTTTATATAAAGAGCAAGGTATCGACACATCGCGCGTGTTAATCAAAATTGCTTCAACATGGGAAGGTATTCAAGCAGCTAAGGTACTTGAAGCACAAGGTATCCGTTGCAACCTAACACTGGTATTTGCATTTGCTCAAGCACGTGCTTGTGCCGAGGTAGGTGCTTACCTAATTTCACCATTCGTTGGTCGTATTCTTGACTGGTACAAAGCACAAGATGCAAGCGCTGATTTCGACGGTGCTAACGATCCGGGCGTTAAGTCAGTAACGTATATCTACAACTACTTCAAAAAGCACGGCTACGACACGATTGTAATGGGCGCAAGCTTCCGTAACATCGGTGAAATCCAAGAATTAGCAGGTTGTGACCGCTTAACTATCAGCCCTAAGTTACTTGCTGAACTAGCCGCAACTGAGGCACCGTTAACTCAAAAGCTATTACCAGCAACAGAAAAAGCAGAAGCGCCAGCTGCTATGACTGAGCAAGCTTTCCGCTGGGAAATGAATGAAGATGCTATGGCAACTGAAAAGCTAAGCCAAGGTATTCGTCAGTTCGCAATTGACCAAGAGAAACTAGAGTCAATCTTAAGCGAATTAGTTTAAACCGATTGTTTAAGCAGCAAAAAGCCCGCAAACCAAAGTTTGCGGGCTTTTTTATTGTCTGCCTTTTAGTAAAAGCAGGCTTATCGTGTTGCGATTACGATAATTTTTTACCAGTCATTTTATTCAGCAAGTAATGCGTTTGCTTTTGCAACTAGATTTGCCACTGTGAAACCAAAGTGCTCAAGCAATACTGCGCCAGGCGCTGATTCACCAAATGTCTCCATGCCTAGTACATCACCATCTTGGCCAACATACTTGAACCAGAAGTCACGGTGTGCAGCTTCAACAGCAATCTTAGGTGTACCCGCTGGTAACACGCTTTGACGGTATGCTTTATCTTGGCTATCAAACTGATTCGTTGATGGCATAGATACCACGCGAACTTGTTTGCCTTGTGCTTTTAGCTCAGCAGCAGCATTCACAGCTAACTCTACCTCAGAACCTGTTGCAATAAGGATAAGCTCTGCAGCTTGTTCGCTATCAACAAGTACATAACCCCCTTTTGCAATATCAGCAACTTGCTGTGCATCACGTGCCATTGCTTTGGTACCCTGACGGCTGAAGATCAGTGAACTTGGGCCTGTTTCTTTTAATAACGCTTGGCGCCAAGCTACCGCTGTTTCAGTTTCATCACACGGACGCCATGCAGTCATGTTTGGTGTCATGCGAAGATTAGCGATTTGCTCGATTGGTTGGTGAGTAGGACCATCTTCACCTTGACCGATAGAGTCATGGGTATACACAAAAATGCTCTGCGCTTTCATTAATGCAGCCATACGTACGGCATTACGTGCGTATTCCATAAACATTAAGAAGGTTGCGCCAAATGGGATAAAGCCACCATGTAATGCAATACCATTCATGATTGCGCTCATACCAAACTCACGTACGCCATAGAATACGTAGTTACCATCAGCTGCATCTTGTAAACCTTTTGCTTCTGGCCATAAGGTTAAGTTAGAACCGGCAAGGTCAGCAGAGCCACCCATTAATTCTGGAAGCTGGTTAGCAAAGAAAGTGATCGCATTTTGTGATGCTTTACGTGTCGCAATGTTTTGCATGTCGGCTTGGCATTTAGCAATGTACTCATCAGCTAATTCAGCGAAGTTAGCTGGTAATGCTTTTTCAAGAACACGACGTGTGTATTCTTTTGCTAGTTCAGGGTGTGCTTTGCTATAAGCTGCAAACTTTTGCTGCCATGCACCTTCAAGCTCTTGGCCTTTCGCTTGATTATTCCACTCGTTATAAACCTCTTGTGGAACTTCAAATGCTGGGTGTGGCCAATTTAGCTGCTCACGTACTGCAGCGATTTCGTCGTGACCCAGTGGTGCACCGTGACAGTCGTGGCTACCTGATTTATTTGGCGAGCCAAAACCAATCACTGTTTTACAACAGATTAGTGTTGGTTGCGTAGTGTTGCTTTGTGCCGCTTCGATTGCACCCGCAATTGCATTCATATCGTGACCATCAACATCACGGATAACTTGCCAACCGTAAGATTCAAAACGTGCAGGTGTATCGTCGGTAAACCAACCTTCTACTTCACCATCGATAGAGATGCCATTGTCATCCCAAAATGCGATTAGCTTGCCTAGACCTAACGTACCCGCCAGCGAACATGCTTCGTGCGAGATACCTTCCATTAGACAGCCATCACCCATAAAGCAGTAAGTGAAGTGATCAACAATATCAAATTGTGGCTTATTGAATTGTGCCGCTAAGGTTTTTTCAGCGATTGCCATACCAACTGCGTTAGCAATACCAGAACCTAATGGGCCTGTCGTTGTTTCAACACCCGGTGTGTAACCATATTCTGGGTGACCCGGTGTTTTAGAGTGAAGCTGACGGAATTGCTTAATATCTTCAATACTTACGTCGTAACCGCTAAGGTGTAACAATGCATATTGCAGCATTGAACCATGGCCATTCGATAACACAAAGCGGTCACGGTTAGACCAGTCTGGGTTTAATGGGTTATGACGGTGAAAGTTTTGCCACAATACAGCTGCAATATCAGCCATACCCATCGGCGCACCAGGGTGGCCAGAGTTAGCTTGTTGAACGGCATCGACAGCAAGTATGCGAATAGCATTTGCAGATTGAGAACTAGGCAGAGTCATCTTATTAGCTTCCTGTTAATATTATAATATAAATAATATCGCAAAAACTCACCCAAATAGCAACTTAATAAAGCGCTATGCCAGTAATGACGTGTATTTAGGCCCATTTTGTACCGCTAAGCGCAGGTTTTAACACCATTTCATTGTTAATAACTTTTTCTAACTAAAGAAATGAAAACACCGCTCAAAATAACCAAGCAAAAGTAGTGAAATATGCTTTTTTATCAAGCAATTCCCTTAACTAATTTAGATTACAAGAGCCAGACCTTGCTACAATTTGGTACATTATTTCATTGTTCAAGCCATTAATAACAACTTAATGTTAACGAGATTTTTCATTTAGGTTGTTTATTTGTGACTGTTCTAGGTAGTTGCTCGCTTGGGCTACGAGTTTTATTTCTAATTAGTGCATTTTTCCTTTCACCAACGGCAAGTAGCACTGATTCTGCGTATTTAGCAGATGAAGGAGTAAGCCTTGGAGTAAGCTTAGGCTATGGTCAGCTCGCCAACCCAGTTTATAAAAAAGACGATATTCCTCTTTATGCCCTACCGCGTATTGAGGTATTTGCCGGTGACTTTTCATTTGCAAATACTCAGTTTGCTTGGACCCCCGTGTGGGGCGATAACTATCAAGTGTCGTTATTCACCCAACTTAATGAGGATGGCCTATATTTTACTAAGCATTCAGCTATATTAGCCGCGGTTAGAACAGCTAGCGGTCGCCCCTCAATGACGCCACCACCACCTGGTTCAGGTGTCGAAACACCAGTGGTGATAAAACGCCGCGGTGATATTACTAAAATATCAAAACGTAAACTGTCGGCCATGAGCGGTATTGAAGCAATCGTTGACTGGCAAAACTGGCGTTTTAGCGCGTATTGGTCAATGGAACTCACCAACTATCACAAAGGGTTACAAGGCGCATTGTCTGCACAGCGCTTGTTTTTATTTGATCAACATCTGGTTTTGCTCGGCGTAGAGTTACAGCATTTAAGTGCTGGTTTAGTGGATTACTACTATGGTAGTGCGTTGCAAGAAATGGGCGCTGGATTTAGCCCTTATTTAGGTCGCTCTAGTCAAAAATATAGCCTTAAAGCCAGTTACCAATATCAATTTAATCAACAATGGCAATTTATAAGCGATATAAAATACCAACGCTTATCATCAGGTTTCGCCGATAGCCCCCTTATCAATGACAGCAACTTACTGTCTTTTTATGCTGGCTTTGCATGGAATTTCTAATGATGTTACTTAGCAAGCTTCTCTCATTTTTACTCATCTGTAGCCTCGTATATATCGACAGCACATTCGCAAAAGCAGGCTACATTGAAGTATCACCAGAAAACTGTGTGACGGCAGAGCAAGACTGTGTGATGGATGTCTCGATTAATTGGTACACCGAAGTCAGCAAAACAGTGTGCATTCGCGTTACTGATCAACAAATTAGACTATTCTGCCATAAACCAAGCCAAGGACAGAACTTTGCAATCACAGTGCAAAACAATCGCAACATTGTGTTAGAACTACTCAGCGAACAGCTCGAACCCTTAGAAAGCACTGAAATTAGTTTATTCCACCAGCACGTAAAAAAACGTCGTCGTGATATCGCATGGAGTATTTTTTGATGAGCCAGCATACTATTTTATACATTGAAGATGATTTAAAACTTGCCCAGCTAGTCTCTAATTATTTAAGTAATCATGGTTATATCATTGAACATTTTGACAGTGGTTGCCATGCTTGTTACCAAGCAAGTAGTAAGAAATACGATTTAATTTTGCTAGATATCGGATTAGGTTCAGAAGATGGTTTTGAGGTATTTAAAGAGCTAAAACAAGCCCAAGATACACCCATTATTTTTATGACTGCAAGACAGAGCCAAGTCGATCATATCACGGGCCTTGAACTAGGCGCCGATGATTACCTAACCAAACCCGTTTCCCCGTCAATTTTATTAGCGCGAATTAACAATACCATTCGCCGCAGCCTAGCTGTAAAGCCAACAAGTACCACTCACAACGCCCATAACATTCGCTTTGGTTCTTTAAGCATTAATACCATTCAGCGCGAGGCTTACTTGTATAGCCAACCACTTGAACTAACCAGTGCAGAGTTCGAAATACTGATCCAACTAGCTCAATCAGCGGGTCAGTTGGTCAGTCGAGACCAATTATTTGATGGCACCATTGGCCGTAAATACGATGGTCAAAGCCGCACTATCGATGGCCGCATTAGCCGCTTACGCAAAAAGCTCGGTGACGAAGCTGTGCCAGCACAAAAAATTGTAACCGTTTGGGGCAAAGGATATATTTTTTCTCCACAAGCATGGGGGTAATGCAGTTTGCTACGCCTATTTTGCTATTTGTATTTAACGCTAGCAGTTTGTCTGGGGAGCGCCGCTTGGTTACTAGAAACCTATTTTCCAAGCCCACCGAGTTACAGTACAGAACAGCAATTAGCAGAAAGCATCTTAAGCCTTACGCCCAATAATCCTGCTATTAAACACACACCTCTTGCAAACTTTTACCTTGGCGAACAACTACAGGCATCACTTTTAGCAGGTCAAGTAATTAGTGTTAACGATGCCAATAGCAACCTTTACTTTCATAAGTTAGCTGATGAGAGGCACACCTTATTAAGCATTGGCCCCTACAGCCAGCCTGCTGATCAGGGTTATCAGTCTTTAGTGAGCCTACTGTTTTACTCTAGCCTTGCCTTAGCTGTGGTGATTTTTACAGGTCCACTGCTGTTTGACTTAAATAAGCTACGCAAAGCCAGTAGTAAAATATCTAACGCCGACTTTACAGCACAAGTGCACTTCACACGTTTTAGCCTGCTAAAGAGCATTGGCGATACCTTTGATAACATGGCATTAGCACTTCATAACCGGAATCAAAGCCAACGCGAATTGATCAATGCTGTTTCCCATGACTTTTTAACGCCTATATCACGGGCTAAATTCGCCCTCGAAGCAGTCGTTGATAACAACGCTTACCGACACAGTGTGTTGCAAGACATTATTGAACTTGAGCTATTAGTCGAAGAGTTTTTAACCTATGCCGAGCTTGAACAATGTGAACCCGCCTTGCTAGTGAAAGACTACTGCCCAGACGAACTATTACAGCCCTGCATTACTAAGTTCCAAAGCTATTGTCCTTTGGCTATTCGTCTTGACTGCGAATTAACAGCAATTTGCGTTGATAAACAAAGCTTTCAACGCTTATTGCAAAACTTACTCGGGAATGCGGTTCGCTTTGCTAAAACGCAAATTCTTATCAAGCTTTCACAATGCAAAAACGGCACTTTGTTAGTGATTGAAGATGATGGTCCGGGGATCCCAGAACACAAGCGCGTCAGCCTTATGCAGCCATTTTCAAAAACCGCTTCGGTGCACCAAACAGGCTACCAAGGTGTTGGCCTAGGCTTATCAATCGTTAAGCAACTGTGCCTATGGAATAACGCAAAATTTAGCTTAGATAACGCACAAACCTTAAGCGGAGCAAGAGCAAGTATCCTATTTAGGCCCGCCTCTCCTTTATAGAAATGTATCAATCTGTATCAAAGTGAACCATTTATTCACGTTTTATTGATGAAAACACATACATATTTAACCATTCAGCAAGGTTTTTAAGCGAAAAACCCAATGTTTATAGCTTTTCGCCAAAACCGCTCGTTTGTTGGCTAAAAAAGATTTGTTATACCATAACATTTAGTTTGTATTTCAATTCATATAACTACAAGCCAACTTGCTATTCCGCTAGGAATAGCCCCAAAAAAATAAAATCCATGGGAAGTTAGATCACATGTTCAATATGAAAAAAGTATCAGTGATGGTCGCATCTGCACTTTACTTAGGTGTAGGTACGTCTACTGCTGCGCTAAATGACCAAGTATGGCCAGAACAGCCGGTAGGCTATGCGCCAAAGCAAACCGTTAGCAATGAATTTGTGTGGGAAGACAAGGTTAACAACACAGTTAAAAAACAAAGCCGCGTTTTCACACCAGAGAAAAATGTTAGTGGTATTCAAACTTATATCGTGCAACTAGACGACGCACCAATTTCAACTTACCAAGGTGGTATTAAAGGGCTTACAAGCACAAAAGATGTAGTAATGCAGACGCAACAAGCAACTACGCGCTCAACGCTTAATATGGCGCAGCCTGCTATCGCAACTTACGCTAACCACCTGGCAAGTAAGCGCCAGTCAGTACTGAGTACTGCGATGAGTCAGCAAGGCTTAAACCTAAATGTTGAGCGCACATTCAATGTGACATTAAACGGTTTCACCACCCAAATGACACAAGATGAAGCGAAGCGCCTAGCTAAAGTGGCTGGCGTGAAGAAAATCACTCGCTCAAAAATCTACAGCCTAAATACCTTTAATACCATTGAGCAAACAGGTGCTTCTGCACTTTGGAGCACAAGTGCTAGCAATCCTAGCAGCAACAAAGGTGAAGGCACGGTTGTAGGTATCATTGATACGGGTATCAACACCGATCACCCATCATTCGCAGCAGTAGGCGGCGATGGCTACACTCACACCAACCCACTAGGCGACAAGTACCTAGGTGACTGTGCAACCGCTGAATTTGCTGATCTGTGTAACGACAAGCTAATTGGTGTTTATTCTTATCCTGAGATCACCGCAGCTTATGTGGATTCGGTATTTGAAGAGACTCGCCCAGAAAATGGTGAAGACTATCATAGCCATGGCTCACACGTTGCTGGTACAGCAGCGGGTAATATCCTATACGATATTCCTTACAAACTGACTGAGTATGAAAGCCAATCACCAGGTTTAGAAACCAATGTAACTTTCCCGCAAGTATCAGGTATGGCACCCCATGCCAATATCATTTCATATCAAGTATGTTGGCCGGGTAATTCTGGCGACCCTTATGCAGGTTGTCCAACAAGCGCTATTTTAGCCGCCGTTGAACAAGCTGCTATTGATAATGTTGATGTACTTAATGCTTCATTAGGCGGTCTTGAAGAAGATCCATGGAGCGATCCAATTGAGCAAGCGTTCATGAATGCAGCCGAAAGTGGTGTATTTGTCGCTGTAGCGGCAGGTAACAGCGGCCCTGAGTATTCAACAGCCGATCACTCTTCTCCTTGGGTTACCACTGTTGCAGCATATAGTCCTGCAAGCAAAGTTAACTTTGGCAATAAACAACTTAAAAACTTAACTGGTGGTGATAATTCAGCGCCTGGTCCTTTTGAAGGTGCTGGTGTCAACTTTAACGAGTTAACAGGTTTAATTGTTGCTGCGACTGATTTTGAAAATCCGAATGAAAGTTCTAGCTATGCACTTGCTAACTGTGACAAACCATTCCCTGAAGGTACATTTGATTTAGTTGATGATCCTGCAACCGCTATTGACGAAAGCGCACAAGATGTCATTGTGGTATGTAAGCGCAGCTCTTATCCGTTATATTCTAAATCATTAAATGTACAAGCGGGCGGTGCTGAAGGCCTCATCGTGTATAACCAAAGTGCCTTTTATGATCGCTATACTATTCCTTCTATTTCCTACCCAATCCCTACAATACATATAAAAAATGTTGATGGTACAAGCTTACTAGAATGGTTGAGCGTAGGCGACAGCCACGTAGGCACCATTGAAGCAACCGAGGGCACCGTAGACGCTGTGGATAAAGACCGCATTGCTTATTTCTCTGGTCGTGGTCCATCATACTTTGGCTTTGATACTTTACTCGTTGATGTAGCAGCCCCTGGGGTCGATATTTACGCACCATCATCAGACGATCAACCGTTTACAAATAATCCTGCAACTTCAGATTGGCAATCTATGTCTGGTACATCAATGGCGAGCCCACACGTTGCAGGCGCGGCAGCATTGTTAAAACAATCTCATCCTGACTGGTCGCCAATGCAAATTCAATCTGCATTGATGTTAACTGCAAATAATCAGCTAGGAGTTGCTCAATACTTAAACAACTATGCAGACGATGGCTTTGATGCGGCACTTGCTGAAATGGGTGCGGGTAAAATGCAAGTTGAGCGAGCAGATAAAACAGGCTTATTGCTTGATGAAAGCATTGCTAACATGGCTGCTGCAAACCCAAGTCTTGGTGGCCGCGAAAAAGCATTAAACACGGCTTACATGGTTGATAATGACTGCGGCTTTAAATGTACATTTATCAGAACCTTTACAGCAACTGAAGACGCAAGCTGGACTCTACATACCGAAAATTGGATTGGTAACAGCAAAATAACGGTGGAGCCAAGCAGCTTTGATATCAGGGCTGGCGAAACACAAAGTATCATTGTTACTGTGGAAGCAAGCCAACAAGCAACGCCGCAAGAGTTAATTGATTACACGGGCAATCAAGGTCAAGTCGTCATGACTTCTAATAACCATGAGTCACCGATTCTAGAGATGCCAGTGTGGACATTTGCCGGTGACACCGGTTTACCTGAATTTATTCAAATTGACGCACACCGACGCTCTGCGACAATGAAAGTAGGACCTTTCAATACGGGTGAAATCAGCAACCTAACCACACAATCGTACGGCTTAGTAAAAGGCCAAGTTGAAACCGTACACCTATTCAACGACACCACACCAGGCGACCCATTCGATAGCGTTGATGTCGACGGTGAAGCTGTAAACAACAACCACATTCAGTGGACCACTGTACCAGAAGACGCAAAAATGCTGAGCGCCAGTGTTATGAATGAACAATCTCGCGTATTGGTGTTTATGGGTAAAGATAGTAATGGTGATGGCATTGCTTCATTTGAAGAAACACTATGTATGTCAACCAGCTATACACTTACAAACTTCTGTAACATTGTAGACCCTGAAGCAGGTGAATATTTTACTCTGTATATGAACTTGCAAAACTACGATTACAATGAAGTAGATGAAGGAATAGAAGTTTCATTTGCAACCGCAATTACAACCTCTGACAATGGCTCACTTACTGTTACAGGACCAAGTAGCGTAGCAGGTTACGATAGCTTTGAGCTTGACCTTGCATACAATTTACCTGATATGGAAGTAGGAGATATCTACTTCGGTGGCTTTGATATCGGTAGTAATCCAGAAGATATTGGCAATCTTGGTTTTGTACCTGTGATTATCGAACAAGTTGATAAGGACGTTACTTTTACGGCGAGCAAAGAAAAAACATTTGTCGGTGATTTAGTCGACTTTGAAATTAGTGTCATTGCCAATAATGAGGATGAAGCACGTCAATTTGCGCTCAATACAGAATTCCCTAATGGGATCAATATTATACCTGATAGCCTTGTTGCAACACACTCAACGCCTGTTGAACCAGTGTTAGATAACAATATGCTTTCGTTAGTAGGCATACAAGAAACCACAAAAGATGTAGGCCGAAATTATAATATTACTACCAATATCACCGATGAAATGTGCTCATTAACCGCGGCTCATTCGCCTGATCCTCACTATTTAGAGCTAAGAGAACTTGGCTGGCGAACACTTGAGGGAGTTGAAGGTCAATATTACAATGAGTTTGAGTACTCGTTTAAAGAACTAATGAACACAGATCTAGATGTGTCATTTCCATTTTTTAATAAGTATCATTTTGATGCTATAAAGCTCAACCCCGCAGGCTTAGTCACATTTGGTTCGCAAGGTCGCACATCACCATTTCATGTTGACCTACCAGAAGGTTACACTCAGCCGCCTCCGCCGCCATACCTTATCGCTCCTTTCTGGGTTGGTGACAACATGATCCCAGAGCGTGTGGACGGTGGTTATGGTAATTATGATGCCAATGCGGGTATCACCCCTACTTACACAGTTTCACGTGAGTGGTTAGTACTTGAATGGGATAACATTCAACGCAGCAACACCGAAGGTCAACTTATTGATGTAGAGATGTTTATGCGAATGGGGATTGATTATGAACCAGGTGAGTATGAGCTACTATTTGCGTATGACAATATTAATCTAGCCGATGCTCAGGGCTCTATTGGCCTAAAAGCCGCTGATGGCAGAGCCTTCATAAGTGGTGACATACCCATCGATTTAAATATCGGTAACAAGCTAGGCTTTAATAATATGGATGAAGTTTTACACGACGACCTAGTTGTGTGTCTTGACTACACAGGCCCTGAAATCTCTAAGTTTGACGTAAAATTCCAGGCTTATATTGGTGAACAAGCAGCAAACCAAACTCACCAACTAACCTTAGTGAACGGCTTAGAAGGTGCAGATGATGAAACCATCACCCTTGAGCTTGAAGTTATCGGTAACCTAGAAATGGCAGGCTTAACTGATATGTCGGTCGCAGAGAACGAAACGATTAGTTTTGACGTGCTTTATGCTGACGAAAACCAAGTGAGCAACCAAATCGAGGTGTTAGGTGAAAACTTCACTTATGAAGTATCTGGTCACACTTCAGGTAGCACTGTGACTATTACACCTGCGGCGCACTTCCATGGTGATATTGATGTAACAGTAAAGGTTAGCGACAACGTTAACCCAACTGATGCAGCAATGAGCTCATTTGTATTATCAGTGATGTCTGATGGTGAAGAGCTTGGCTGTACTGACAGCTCAGCAACTAACTATGATGAAAGCGCCAATACTGACGATGGTAGCTGTACTTTCCCTGAGGCAGTGATTCCAGAAGCAGAGATTGAAAAAGACAAGAAATCATCAAGCGGTTCATTCGGCTGGTTACTACTAGCAGTTGCACCACTGATGGCACTTCGTCGTAAAAGATCTCAGATTAACTAAGGACGAGTTAATTAGGATAGTTAAGTAATGCCGATATGTTTAACATATCGGCATTTTTCGTTATAAATACTTTAACCAAGGCTTGTTAGCCTTACGCTTGTATTCACTAAACTTCTTGGTTGGCCAATATAGCCCTATTGCCAACAATAAAGTAATAAACCAAATACCGGATATATCACTGACTCCTAAATATTGTCCTTGATTTGCCCCCCAGATCAGCATGCCAATTTGATAAATAAATAGCAGTACATAGAGGTGGAAAATATAAAAGAACATAGGCACAGAGCCATATACACGTAGCGCATTAGTAAAGCGGTTGAGTGGTCTTTCAAATAACCACAAGCCTACAAACATGCCTGCTAACGTGATCAACAAAAAGCTCAGTGACGGTGGGTACTTAGTCACATTAAACACCGACATCACGGTTTCGGTTGTGGTGCTAAACGTTTGCCATGGCAAGGTTTCACCATAGATATTAAAACCACGCAGCAGCGCAAATAACCCCACACATAACAGCGCTAACAGCAGTAATGCTCGTTTACGTGAATCCGCCGATTGAGTATGCGCATATAAAGGACCTGCACAGTAACCCAACAAAATTACGCCAATCCAAGGCAGCACTGGGTAGCTAATTTTGACGTCGATTAAACCGCCTTGTGATAGATAGCCTCGGTCATGCAAAATCGTCCACAGCGAGTAACCAAACTCACCGGGCGTAAAGCTGATTGGCGTCAGTAAGTTATGGCCAAATACAATAACTAAACCAAGCACCAGCAATAGGTTGCGTGGCAGCTTAATCAATGCTGCTAACACCAGCATACAAAGGCCTATCGCCCACATCACTTGTAGCCAAATGGTGTGGTAGTAACCCATCCACGAAAAACAAATCAGTGTCACTTCGAGGGCGATTAAAAAAAGCCCTCGCTTGATTAAAAAGCTGCGTGCTGAACGCGCCACGCCACTTGCGGGATGACTATAAAGCCACGCCGACAAACCAGTTAAGAAGATAAAGGTTGGCGCACAAAAGTGTGCAGCAAAGCGGCTCCAAAAAAGCCCTGGCGAAGTGGTATCAACCACCATGGGATCGGCCACCTGCATGTGCAAGAAAAACCGCTCTCGCACATGATCAAGTAACATCAGCAGAATAACGACACCACGCATGATGTCGATACTATGAATACGGCTTTTAACTTGCTCAGAAGTCATAACTTACGCCAAGTTTAAATTGCGTCGGCGCACCCGGGTAGGCCCACAATGCATTGTAAGAACTGGCAATATACTGCTCATCAAACACGTTATCGACATTCAGTGATACTGTCGTACGTTCTGTCGCTCGCCATTTAGCAAATAAACCAACCGTTTGGTAACTCGGTAATCGGAAGGTGAGATCAGCTGGGTCGCCTAAACGGTCAGACACATATTGATAATGACCACCAATCTTTATTTCTTGTGCGAATACACTCAGATCATGGTTTAAGCCAATCGAAAGGTTATTCTTTGGTACGTTCACAAGTGGACTGCCCTTAGGAATTGGCACTAACCAATCAACATTTAGGCTGTCTGTTGCAGTCTCGGCATCCACATAGGCATAAGATAGGGTGTACTCGGTATTGTCACCCAATGAACCTGTTAAATCTAACTCAAAGCCTGTGCTATTTGCTTTACCTACAGGTGTTGAATAACCCACATTTACTGGATCTGCCACCAGCATGTTGCTCTTGCTCGCATCAAAATAAGCAAGCGTACCGCTGATATTGGCGTAGCTAAATTTAATACCCACTTCAAACGAGTCACTTTCTTCAAAACCGAATGGATTACCTTCGGCATCGGTGCCGCTCAGTGGTAAAAAGCCTTCTGAATAGCTTGAGTAAAGGTTAACGTCGTCATTAAATGCGTAAACCACACCAAAACGTGGACTAATGCGGTTTTCTTTGCTGTTTGATGCAACACCAGACTTAGTTTCAAAAATATCTTGTTCAATTTCATCAAAACGCAGGCCTAACATCACTTTTAAGTTATCGGTTAGATCGAGCTGATCTTGCAGATAAATACCGTACGCATTTTGCTGTTCGTTATTTTCGTACTGCATGCCCACTTCTGGGCCTTCAGTAGTGCTGTACTCTGGCTCATAAATATCAATGGTGTAAGTGCCATTACCACCACGGTAGCGATAAAGCCCAGTGCGCAGCTCATAGTCGTAACCATCAACACCAATCAGTACATGGTTAGTAATACCGGCAACATCAAAGTGACCGCTTAATTCAAAGCGCAACGATAAATCATCAGATTCATAGTCACGGTATCTGTGTTGGCGAGTTAAGGTTCTGCCATCATCAAATAATGACTGACGCGATGGTGAAAGCTCAGCATCTGACGAATAACCCGTTAGCGTAGCAGTACGGTAACTCGCACCTAATAACAAGCTCCAATCTTGGTTTAGATCGTTGCTGTAATTTAATTGATGGCCGCGCGAGTGCACCTTGGTTGGAGCATCATTTGGGTTACCTAAAAAGCGTGACTCAGGCACGGTATCAAAATCACCATTTAACACCACAATACCGCGGTCATACATTTGCTGTTGGTCAACATACTCAAACTCATAAGTCAGCGATGAGTTATCGTTGATTTGATAATAAAGCGAAGGCGTAATCACGAATTTGTCGTGGTGTACATAGTCTCTGAAGCTGTCGCTATCTTGCCATGCACCATTAATACGAAACGCTAAATCATCACTTAGACCGTTAGTGTAATCACCTTGAATACGCTTGTGATCATCGCTACCGAACTCAGCTTGAAGTTGCCCTTGCTGATAAAACTGTGGCTTTTTAGTAATAATGTTTACGGTACCGCCCGGCTCTGAGCGGCCATAGAGTGCTGAGCCAGGTCCTTTTAATACTTCAATGTATTCAATATTTGATACATCACGCGGACCTGCAAAACCGCGACCACCACTAAAGCCGTTAACTAAATACCCAGACGGCATATTTTCGTTACCTGATAAACCACGGATTGAATAGCTATCCCACAGCGCGCCACCATTATTCTTGCGAGTAATGCTGGCAGAAAAATCCAGTGCATCACGAAACTTAGTAATACCGTTATCAGTCATCATGTCTTTACTTAATGTGGTGATCGACTGCGGTAAATCTTTTGTTGGAATATCACCACGAAACGCCTGTTTGTGTTCAATGGTGATTGTTTCGATATCGCTGTTATCAGCTGCATGGGTATTCGCTGCAAACGTCGCAGCTAAAGCTAAACTTAGTGTTGAGTACTTCATAAGGTCTGATTGTAGAAATTAAGCAAAATGATTTGTTATAAAATAACATAAATAAAAAATAGGTTATAGTATAACAATGCATTTTATTGCTAATTTTTAACCCGTCATTTTGACTACTGCTTAACACACGACTTCGACAAAAGAGTGAAGCCATAGCCATGCGTGAAGAGCATTCAGAACAAGCCTGCGAGTAAACAATAAAATTGCCATGTAGATACTTGAGCCAATGCCAGCTATTGCCTACAATGGCGCACAATTTATTCAATGCAGATCGCGACTATGACTGATACACAAAAACCAGAATTACCAAACCAACTTTCTATCAACCCACGTAGTAAATTTTATGTGGAAGAAGTTTTCGAGCATGAAATTGGTGTAAAACTTAACGGCAAAGAGCGTTTTGACGTTGAAGAATACAATATCAGCGAAGGCTGGATCAAAATCGCTTCACCAAAAGCGCTTGATCGCCGTGGCCAACCTTTACTATTAAAAGTAAAAGGGACTGTAGAAGTATTCTACAAGTAAATCAGTTTTACTGAACAAGCGTGTTGGTCAAGAAACTATTGGCCGACATTCTTCCTCTTAATTGCAAGTGTAAATCTACTTCAAGTACGCCCCTCTTATACCTTTAAATTGATCAACTCACACTCTATAGGACTAATTTCCTATACAGATTGGGACCTTTGATCGATGTTTCTACTCCTAACAATGGTGAATAATTATTCATTCAAAATAATTATAAAATCAATCAGGAGTATCTATGCGGTTTTTTCTGTCTGCCACAGCACTTGCTGTGAGTATGAGTATGGTAGCGCCTGTTGCAGCAAAATGGGGGAATGACACCTCAACATTTGTAACCGCAACACAAAGCTCTGCCTCACATAAAACGGTTGTCGATCACAAAGGCAATATAATTGTTGGTTATTCAGATCCGAGCACTGGCTATGACTTTCTAATCAACAAATTGGATCGTCATGGTAATTTTGCTTGGGAGCAAGGTGCAAAAACACTTTACGACCGCGAGCAATCATTCATCCTAACATGGTCAATGATGCTTGATGACGAAGGAGCTATTTACACTGGGTTTGAAGATTTGAATGTCTACCCATATAGCACCATGGTGTTTAAAACCAATTCAGACGGCAGCGCAGGCTGGGAAGAACCATTTATACCAACTCCTGAAGATGCTGGCCGCACGCTCCCAATTCACCTAACCAGCGCAGATGATAAACTCTTTTACGCCTTAGACTACGATACAAAAAGTCGCTCAGCCAAAGTTGCCGTAGGCATGCTTGATAAAAATGGAAACGAGCTTTGGCAAATTGCAGAGCAAATGGGGTCAACGCGTTTTTCATCCTTTACTCCTGTAAAAGATGGGTTAGTCGTGGTGTTTAGTGGGAGTCGTGAAGACGGTGCAAACTCGTTGTTTGTGCAAAAGTACGATTTCGATGGTAACCCTCTGTGGGGCGAGTCACCACAAGCCATTATGTTTGGTGATATTAGCTTACCAGCACGCGCATCAACAACCGCCGCGATTGTGCCAGATGGTCAAGGTGGTGTGACCTTAGCATGGTCCCACCCCACACTGTTCAATCGTATTTTGATGTTTCAACACATTGATAACGATGGTCAATTACAATTTCCAAACTCGGGTTTACGCCTCTCTCATGGGGACGACTTAGAGTTTGATAATGCCGCCCATCCTGCCTTGTTAGCAACCGATGATGGCTACCTGGTTGCTTGGGCCGCTCAGTATTCAAAGAATAACTTTGGCAATTATGGCCTATTCATGCAACACATTGCACACGACGGTTCGCTGATGTTAGGCTCTGAGCCAGTGTCATTGGTACCAATTCTTTATGGTGACACACAAGACTCTGGCTATTATTCCGCAGGTTATTTAAGTCGTTATGACGAAACGTTTTCTTTCACCTATTTAAAGTCGGAAGATTATACCTCGCAAACAGAAAACCTTTACCGCGTTGATTTCAAAATAGATGGCTCACTAATAAACAACCAAGTGATCGCTAAAGTCGATAAAGTAATTAATGGCGAGAGCATTTCACACTCTCCATTCGGAGAAACCATCGCAAGTCTGCGTACTACAGTCGAAAGAGATGCTGCAGTTCAACTACAAAGCATTAAACAAAATGGTGAGGTAGGCAATGAAGAAGGGATCCGTCTTGCATGGCCGGATAAACCGTTAACCACGCATGAAGATCAACCTTTCTCAATACGCCTGCCCTTTGTTGATGAATTATCAAGTGATTACAGCATACGTATTGAAGGGACGAGTGAAAATGATAACTCAGATTACAGCGCCGAAATTGACAACAGCTCTGTATTAGTGCAGATCACGCCTTCACCAGAGTACGCAGGAAAACTCCCTTTTGTACTGACTCTAACTGATGATAAAGACAGTAGCCGTACTCGTAGCATGAACTACACGCTAAATGTCACTCAAATCAACGATACCCCCAGCATTTCAATGCCACAGCAGATAGCAGCTAGCGAAGATGAGGTTGTCGTCGTGTCTGCAGAGGTAACAGACCCTGATAACAGCTCACTGAATATTGAGTGGCTACAAACGAGCGGTCCAACAGTAGATTTTGACCCAACAGCGATGGAGCTTAGCTTCACCAGCCCAGTTGTTAATAAAGCAGTCGATTTAGTGTTCTCACTCAATGTTAATGACGGCGAGTCAGCAACCACTGCCAGCACAAAAGTCACTATCGCCAACGATAAAAAGCCAACCTTATCGGGCCCGTCAAACATAAATGTAGAGGAAGGCAACAGATTCAATATCGATTTATTATTAAGTGCAGCAAAAGGCCCTTCGTCTATTTCTTGGCAGCAATTAAGTGGTCCTGCCATCACATTAAGCCACCCACAATCATTAGCCACTCAAGGTAGTGCTCCTTTTATTGCTAATAAAGAAGAGCAAGCAACGCTGGCTGTTAGTGTGACAGATGCACATGGTGAAACAACAACACATCAAGTAAATGTCATCATAACCAATAACAAATCGAGTGGCTCGTTTGGCCTTAGCCTCATGGCGCTTTTTGGCATGCTGTTGTGCCGTCGCTCACGCCATATGAAGTAAAAACTAAAGAGAATTATTATGAAGAAGTCATTAATCGCCATGAGTATGGCAGTGAGCTGTGTTGCCAATGCATCTACGGTACCCGCTCTATTTAGTAAACCATTTTCGTTTGAAGACAAAGTAAATACAGTACTCAATAAAGAGCACGAAGGCGCAACAAACCGCTATTTTGTTCATCTTCGTGGCCTGCCTCTAGCATTTGCAGCGCAAAACGAGCCAAGCTTTAAAGGCAAACTCGATACACAAACGCAATTTGCTCAGCAATTTAAAGCACAAGTAAAAACCGAACAACAAGTGTTTATGCAGGCAGCAAATCGTGTGTTGGGTGAAAAAAAGGAAGTGTTATACAGCTACGACACCGTGTTCAACGGTATCGCGATGGAATTAACCGAGCAGCAAGCTGAAAAGCTATTAAGTCTACCGAATGTTTTGAAGGTAGAACGTCAGATTGCCTATGAAATGCACACGGATGTTGGTCCTGAATTCATTGGTGCCAACCCAATTTGGAACGCTCAAACAATTCAAGCTATAAAAGCAAAAGGTGAAGGCGTTGTTGTTGGGATTATCGATTCAGGTATTAATACCGATCACCCATCTTTTGCAGCAGTAGGCGGCGATGGTTACACGCACACAAACCCACTCGGCAGTGGTAACTACCTAGGTGACTGTGTTGAGAACAACACCCTGTGTAATGACAAACTCATCGGTGTTTTTAGCTACGACAGTATCACCGACAGCTTCGGTGATATACGGCCACATGTAGGTGAGGACTATAACGGCCACGGCAGTCATGTGGCATCAACGGCTGCGGGTAACATTCTATATGATATCCCGGCATACCAAGTTGGCAGCTCAGAGCAAAGCGATGGTATACCGATAGAAGGGTCTAACTTCAGGCAAATTTCTGGGGTTGCTCCCCATGCAAACATTGTGTCTTTTCAAGTATGTATGCCAGTTTCTGGTTGTGACATGGGGGCGATGGTTAAAGCAGTAGAAGATGCAATTGATGCCGGTGTTGATGTAATAAACATGTCTATTGGTCCAAGCGCAGAGGGCCCTCAACCTTGGAATTCAGCAATTGATCTGGCGTTTTTATCAGCAACACAAGCGGGCATTTTTGTATCTTTATCTGCAGGAAACTCGGGGTCAGGTAGCAATACTGTAGGCCACCTAGCGCCATGGACAACCCAAGTCGCAAATGCAAGTCATGACCGCGTAGTTGAGAAAACTATCAACCCAGGAGAAGGTGTCACAACAACTTTTACTGAAATTAAAGGCCTTGGCGGATTCAGTAAAGCCATAAGTGCAGAACTTGTTTATGCAGGTGATATAGATAACTTACGCAAGCAATGTAACTTTTTTACCTGGAGTGATTACCCTGAACTTAAAGATAAAATTGTTCTATGTGACCGCGGTGGTATTAGTCTTTATGATAAAGTTGACCGAGTCCGTCAACTGGGCGGTGTGGGTGTTGTGATCCGCGATGTAGAAGGCAGCAACAATGAGCAGTACTCAATTCCTTACCCTATTGCTGGCATGCAGGTGTCACAATCTGAAGGAGAACAGTTGTTAACATGGGCTAGAACTGAAGCCTCTCCAAAAATCACTCTCAGCACTGGTAACGCAACTCGCCAAAGCAGTAAAGGTAACATCGTTAATACCTCATCGTCTCGTGGGCCAACAAGCTTCTTACCTGAACTATTATCGCCCCATGTAGCAGCACCAGGCACGGACATTTATGCAGCCTATTCAGATGAGCAACCGTTTAGTGCTAATCCAGCACCAAGCGATTATAGCTTTTTATCAGGTACATCAATGGCATCCCCTCATGTTGCAGGGGCTGCAGCATTATTGAAACAGCTCAAACCCCAGTGGAGTGCAGCGGAAATCCAATCCGCATTAATGATGACCGCAAATAGTCAAATGACACGTGCTGAAGACGGTCAAGAAGCCAACCTTTGGGATCGTGGCGCCGGTATGATCCAAGTGGATAAAGCAGCTAACATAGGCTTAGTGATGCCAGCCACAACAGAAGCTTTCTTAGCGGCAAACCCTGATATTCAGGGTGATGTAAAAGCACTGAACATGCCTTATCTGATCGACAGCAACTGCCCTGGAACCTGTACGTGGGAGCGAACTTTCAAAGCAACACAAGCGGGAACTTATCATTTCAGTCAAAAAGGTAACAACTACGACCTCAATAATCTAAGCTTCACACCTGCAGAAGTCGCCCTAGCAGCGGGTGAAGAGATCTCTGTCACTATCAGCGCTACGATTAATGAATGGGCTGGTGACGAGTGGATTGACAGTAATGTACGCATCACCTCAGAGCAAACTCAGCAACCAGAACTAACGCTGCCAGTGCGCATTAAACCATTAGTTGCTCGCGTTCCCATTTCGCATGCACAGGAATACTATTGGCAAAAAGCAGGTTTCGATATTACTAGCTATGCGTTTCGCCGCCCCGAGCAAATCTATGTGACTCATAGCCCACTGGTGAAAGGCTTAACAACTGAATTGAAAGTATCAGCAGATGATAATAACACGCCATTCGACAGTTTTGAGGCTGGCGCGGGATTCTTTATGTTGGAGGTAAGCGAAGGTGAGCCGCTAGACATTGTCATTGGTCGTTCACAAGCCATTGATGCTGACTTATTTGTTGGCTTAGATACCAATGGTGATGGTCAACCCCAAGCCGTTGAACGTGTGTGCGTTGCAGCTTCAACGCGAAATGTCGGTGAGCAATGTTCGCTCTCTGGCTATGCTCCTGGTCAGTATTGGGTGTTGGCATGGAATTATGAAGGTTCAGGCAAAGAGCTAGACACTATTGCAATTGATGTGGTGCGTAACACACCTGAAAATCGTGTTTCAATGAATGTATTACCAGATACCAACAGCACAGCCTTTGACAGCATGCCATTCAACATTATGTGGGATAAAAAGCTTGATACCAAAAGCAATTACTACGGCAGCATTGAAGTGTTTGAACAAGACAAATATACCGGCACGTCGGTGTCACACGGTAAGACGAGCTTGATCATTAATCAGTTAACCGACGCTATGGCTTTAACCGCTGAACATAATGAAGTGACAACTGGGATACCCACAACATTAAGCCTAACTTTAGCGCCTAACCCACTAAACGAAGATGTGAGCTATCAGGCGAAAATTAAACTCGCTGAGGGCTTTACAGCCAGCTCAGATGACATCAATACTGAAGTAACTGGCAACACAATCACTCTAAATGCTTTGCAAGCTGCACAGACCGCAGAGCCAATGACCATTCCAGTGACGGTGGCACTCACAACGCCACTAGAAGGTGAATTCATCCATCAGTTTGAGTTAACTAACTCAAAAGGCGATATGCAAACCGGTAACATTACTCATGTAAACCCAAATCACGCTCCAATTGCGACAATTGCAAACACCTTGATTACGGTTGATGAAGGTCAAAGCTTCACACTAGATGCTAGCCCAAGCTCAGATCCAGACGCTGATGAGCTGCAAGTTGTGTGGCAGCAATTGCAAGGCCCAGCCGCAATGACAGGCACCACATCAACGAGCCAAGTAACACTTGAAACCCCTGACGTTGAGCGCGATACGACGCTTGTTTTCCAAGTATCTGTAAGTGATGGCGAGTTCGTCTCTAAATCGACAGTGACCGTAGATGTGGTTAATCGTTCATCTTCAGGTAGTCTCATTTGGTTGCTAATTTTGCTGCTGCCATTCATAGTTAAACGCAAGTTAAATTAACCTTTTTAAAGCTCCCTACGGGGAGCTTATTGCATTATGTCTTTGCGTATTTTAGTTTTGTTTTTCTTTTGGCTTTGTAATGCTCAAGCAATAGAGCAGCTTTCTCCCTATGCCGCTCACTGGGACACAACCAAAGGCCTAGTTCATAACAGCGTTTATGATATTGAAAAAGATATGTTCGGTCGACTCTGGCTGGCCTCCCCTGGTGGCGTGAGTATCGTTGATGGTCTTGGCGTAATCCAATTAAAAAAAAGTAATCACCAAGGTCAAGGACTGCGCTTTAACCCTGTAACACAAATTCATGCATTGAATAAAAAAATGTGGGTACTTGGGCTTGGAGGTATAGAAATTGTTGATCCTAAAAGTCTCAATGCAACATCATTCCCTGATCCGAACAAAGAACTGCAACGTGTTACCAACATGCTGTTTATTGATGAATCATTGGCTTACGTAGTTGCAAATCGACAACTAATAAAACTTAACCTAAAAACAAATACAATTAGCGTCGTCAAACACAAACTTTATGAAGATGCTCAAGTAAATTCGTTCGCACGTTATGATCAAAACCATATTCTTCTGATGACCTCTAGTGGCTTAGTCTTATTTAATTGGCAATCAGGTAAGCACCGACTATTTAATTTAGAAAACTTAGCGAGAGGTAAAGAAGATATTCGAGCAATGGCTGTCGACTTACATAATCAAAATGTCTGGCTAAGCATCTTCAATAAAGGCATCTATGTTTATGATAATAACAACCGCCTCAAAGCTCACCTGAATGAAAAAACGAGCGCCTTTCCATCAAATATGATCTCTAATTTAGATGTTAAAGGTGATGATGTATATGCTGTGACACAACGTGGTATTGTTGTCTTAGATAGTAAAACAGCGACAATGATCAAGCTGATTTCCCCCTCAAGTATCAATGATAACTTCCGACAAGCAAGTATGGCATTATCGGCTGAGATCGATATTAATAATGAACTATTCATAGGAACTACCAATGGTTTTTACTATGTTTCACCTCTAGCTTACGAATTTAAATCTCTCAAAGTAGCAAACCCTCAATTTACTCCACCGATTCTCACGCAATATATTCACCAAGATGAGCTAGTTATAGTTACACCAACACAGAATTTTCGATTCTCAGACAAGCACGGTTGGAGAAAACAACAAAGCCACCTTGCTTCTCAAGGTTTACGTTATTTCACCGAGCAAACAATCGCTGTTAGGAATTTTCAGGAAATAGCACGGCTAGAAAACAAACAATATCAATACTACCCAGTACAAGGACGGCCCGATCCAAATGCTCCAATCTCCTACGTAAAAGAACTCTCAGAGCAGAACCTTTTTATAATAATTGACGACAAATACATACACCTTTCCAAGCTACAAAGTGACTCGCTAATCGTTCAACAAAGCTTTCCTTTAGAGCTGGCTTCAGTTATTGATACAGCATTCGCTAACGGTGTTTTATATATTTCTAGCCAACGCCATGGCGTAATGACCTTAAACTTACATCAATGGGTTAACGGTAGAGATATTAAATTACAGGCTCTAAGCGGGCCCAAAGCAGCCACTAACTTATTTTTGGCAAGCAACAATGTTTTGTGGATCACCACGCTTGATGAAGGGGTTTATACTCTTGATACAAAAATGCCGCATGCAGAAATATCATTACTGACAATTGCCAATAAAGAATTCACCCCTCCTGGAAATTGTATAACAGAAGACAAAGCAAAACGTATTTGGATTAGCTCCCGTCAAGGCGTAAGTGTTTATGATCCTAAACAACAATACATCCATAGCTTTACAGGTAGTAATGGATTAGGTGCTATTCCTGCTACAGAAAATTGCGGCCGAGTAGACAAGTTTATTTATTTATCAAACAGGGAAGATCTACTAATTGTCGACCCAGAAAAACTACTTAAAGAACAAGAAAATACATCTTTGTCATTGACAAACCTCAGCATAGACGGTGCTTCACAAGAATTGCAAGATGGGGCCGAATTCACTGATCCTAGCGTAATAGAATTTGCTTTGAGCGCAACACTTCCACCCGCCAGCGGCGATAGCCTACTCTACCGATTAGTAGGCGCCCAAGCACAGCCCCCCCAATGGTTAACCAGTCGCTCACGTTATATAACCTTAATCAAGCCCAAGCCTGGGCAGTACACGTTGCAAGCCAAATTAATCAACTATGATGGGTTACAAAAAGCATACGTTGAATCGCACTTTAAAGTACAACCCCCTTTGTACCTGCGCCCATCAATGATAGCTCTTTATATTGCATTTATTATTATTGCAATAGCCTTAGGTTTTACATTTAAGTTACGTTTAAAAAATGCTGAATTAGCGATTTCTGAACTTAAACATCAAGAACAAAAATCCTACGCTTTGGAGCTTGCTAAACAAGTTGAAGCAAAAACTCAGCTCTATAAAGAACAACAGCAAATTGCAGTTAAAGCCAACTTAGATAAAACACGTTTTATTGCGTCTGCAAGTCATGACTTACGAGCACCTTTAAATGCCATTCGTTTAAAGCTACTAGAGATTTTACCTAAAAGCACATCGATACGAGAAACAATACTGGGTGAAATCACATTACTTGATCGGCTAGTAGATTCAATTGTTAGCTTATCTAAATTTGATGCAAAAATGATTAAGCCGTCCAAAGTAGATGTAAACCTTTGCGAACTGAGCATGCAAAGTATTCAGCGCTTTAAGGATATGGCAAAACAAAAATCTCAGCATTTAACATTCAACTCTCAATGCGACGAAATTTGGTTATTCACCGATCCATTTTTACTCGCCCGTGTAATAAATAACCTGATTGATAACGCAATCAAAAATACACCAGAACATGGGCTAATAGAGGTATTAATAACCAAAACAGATAATAATGGCTTAACATTTGCGATAAAAGATTCGGGCAAAGGCATCGACAATAATATTAGAGATAAAATATTCAACAGCTTTGTACGTGGAACACATCGCTATGCAGGGAGTGGTTTAGGGCTGACGATTGTACACCAAATTTGCCTTATTCTAGAGCTAAATATTAGTCTGCAGAGCACCATTAAAGGCTGTACGTTTAGTCTTTCATTTCCTAGTAAGCTAATCAGCTCTAAGCCTTCACAGATTGCGATATCACCGACAACGGTACTCATCATTGACGATGATCCAGCTTATGCAAACGATGTTGCCTCCATGGTCAAAAGACGTGGTTTTACACCCAAAGTAATGACAAGTGCAGTTCAAGCGCTTATCTATGAAGGCCCGACACCTGCACTTATTATCAGTGACTTACACCTTGATAATGGTGCAATAGGCTTTGATATAGCCACACAACTTGCCGATCGATTCTCATTAGCACAGAATAACATCATTATTATGTCTGAAGACGTTCGCGTCAGAGATCAAGTAAAGTCTAATTTTGGCTATCGATTTCTCAGTAAACCCATAAAATACAGCCGATTATCATGGTTGATACAACAAATCAAAGATAAACAAAAAGATGAATAAAATACTCATTGCAGATGATCATCCCCTTTTTTTAGAAGGCTTAAAAAGCGCCTTGCAAAACCGCTTACACAATACTTTTATTGATCATGCTAATAGCTATCTTACTTTATTTTCTAAAATACAAAATGATGATGGGGAGCTTGATGTTGTAATCATGGATCTTAATATGCCTGGCGCTGCAAATGTAAGCGGCCTTTATTTCTTGCGCCAAACCTATCAAGAAATACCTATTCTTGTATTAAGTGCACATGATTCACAAGAAACGCGCGCAGAATGCTTACTCGCGGGTGCTTCTGAGTTTATCTCAAAATCCATTTATATTGACGAATTAGTGTCAGTTCTTCATGATATTTTTAATGGTGACTATCAATTTCCAAATACAAACAGCTTATCAACATTACCCGAATCTCTAAGCAAACATTTCCAGCAATTATCAAACCTTACTCCATCACAATTTAAAGTACTCCACTTAATTGCTAACGGAGATACCAATAAATCAATCGCAATCAGCCTAAACATTTCGGAGAAAACGGTAAAAAACCATATCTCAGCCATTTTCACAAAGCTTGGAGTAAGTAATCGAACTCAGGCATGTAATTTATTCTTAAAACATAAAACAACAATTTAATAGCAATCACTTATTGGCCGACAAGCTTGTATGTAGGGCCTGCTTATAAGCTTCTATTGCGGGAATAAAGGCGGTGATCACCGCTGCAATCGTTATCACCAGCACTAATTCAAGTATCTGCCAATTAAAAAGCTCTCCAATTAAAGTCATCAGTTAAACACTCATTACTCAATTTTATTCTGCAACCTATCGCTATTCGCTAGGACAAGGGCAGTGTTCATCTACTTTTTTATTACATAAGCGAAAGTTAAGCCAATGCCCTGCAATTACAAATAACGACCCTAATAAGGTCAGCACTTTCTCACCAGCTTCACCAATGATATTTTCGCCTAATACTACAGCTGACAATAATAGAGCAAGACCCACAATACCCAGTATAAATAATTGATATCGTTTATGTTTTTTACACCCTACAAATAGCGCTAATAAGCTACTTGGCAACACTGCTGCCAACATCCAAAAATGAAATTGCTCGTTACCTAAACCCAGTGCAGCGGCACTTGGTAATAAAACTAATAATACTGGCACAGCTAAGCAGTGAATCGCACACATAGCTGATAAACCTATGGCAAACTTATCCATCATTAATTGTAATTTCACTGAAAAATTCCTAAAAAATAGAACACATGAATTATTAAAAGTGCATCAAGCAAGTTTAGCTTGGCACTCATTACATACTCCCATCATTTCAAATTGCTTTGTTTGTGAGGTAAAGCCCACATCAGCAAAGTGAGGGAAAAGCTTTGCAACATCACTTTGTGAAACCGCTAAAGTCTCAACTTTTTGGCAATGACGGCAAATCAAAAACAAAGAAATCTCACGCTTAAAAACCTCACTGTCGGTACCGTAAGCAATATATTTGTTAGCACTATTAAGCCTGCGAACAAGGTTTATCGACTCCAAAAAGTTCAAGATTCGATAAACAGACATAACAGATACACTAGAGCTTGTGCGCAGCTTGTAGCAACTGGCCAACTCGTATGCTGATAGCGGCACGTCTGTGGTTAGTAATATTTGCAGTATCTGCTTGCGCTGAATGGTGAATTTTCTGCCATGCTCAAGGCAAACCTGCTTTGCTTTATTAAGTGCGCTGGTTAATCGCTGTTTATTCATAGCGGCCACTCAATATAAGGTTTTGTTGCTGTCAGCTCTGCTATCCCTTGCGCTTGCTCTGTGATCCACTGTGCTTCGATAACAGATATGGCTTCAGCCCATGCAAATAAAGTCACAGTGACTTTAGAGACGGGCTTATCACAGTTAAACGAGTATTCAACTTCTAAGTCTTGATGTGCATGATGAGTGTGATGCTCAAATGGGTTTTCAAATTTAGCATGAATAAGCTTACATTCGCCGTTAAATGTCACTAGCTGCTGTGAATTTTCTAATTTGGCTAATGTTTTTTTAATGACCTGCTTTTGTTCAGCTGTTTCGGGTTGATGTTCAAAGCCAAAAATATCTCCAGCCGGTAAAATGAACTTAACCTGCCATTTGTCTTGATCATGAACCACAAAAAGCACTCCCTCACCATGTGAATGATGATGGTGTTGATGCCCTTGAGCTGAAAAAACACATCCAATCATAAAGCACAGCACTGCTAATTTTGCTGCTTTCATAACCCGAACCACTCCATTTACCTCGCTATAAATATGCTGTTACAAAAAAGAATAAAACTCATTCATCGATTCACTCTTGATACATTATAACAATTAAAGCACAATTGATACATTATAACGTACTAAAGAGTGGTAACTAATGAATAACATATCAAAAATAGCTGTCGTCATAGCGACGTTATTACCAGCCAGTGTCTTGGCGCAATCAATCAAAGGCGTTGTGTTAAATAACCAAGGTAAAGCGGTTGCAAATGCCACAGTTGACCTTGAAGGGTCTGATCAAAAAGTAACAACTAACGACAAAGGTGAGTTTGAAATCAGCGGCTTAAATAACGGCTTAAAAGAGCTGCATATTTCAGCGCCAGGTTATGCTCACTTACACCGTGATATCACGCTTGCCAATGACCAAGACCACAGCGCAACCTTTAATCTGAAGCGCTCACCGATTGAAGTGATTGATGTTGAAGCAACGCCGATTCATATGTCAGCGATGGAATCTGCCTCACCAGTTAGTGTGTTATCAGGCGAACAATTAAGACGCCAACAAGCATCAACGCTTGGCGATAGCCTCGAAAAACTACCGGGCGTTAACACAAACTTTCATGCCAAGGTTGCCAGTACCCCTGTGATCCGAGGTTTAAGCGGCCCACGTGTTTTAATTACGCAAAATGGCTTAGATGTCAGTGATGTGTCACGTGTTGGTCCTGACCACTCAGTGGCATCTGAAGCATCAACGGCACAGCAAATTGAAGTATTACGTGGCCCAGCAACTCTATTTTATGGCAGCGGTGCAATTGGTGGTGTCGTCAACGTAGTTGATAGTCGCGTACCAACAGACAGCACAACACGTGGTGAATGGAACCTAGAACATAACTCTGTAGATGAGCAAAAAGTTGCTTCGTTTAATGCCACCACAGGAACAGAGTCATTTGCCTTTTATGCTGATGCATTCTGGCGTGAATCAGACGATTACGAAGTACCTGTTGCCGCCGATATTGACGAAACAGAGCACAGCTCAAAGTACATAGTAGAAAACAGTAATGAAGACTCAGATGGCTTTACTGTTGGTACTAGCTACTTATTTGAGCAAGGTTACCTTGGTGTTGCGGTTGAGCAATTTAACCGCCAATACGGTATTCCTGGCCATACTCATGGTGAAGAAGAAGAGCATGAAGGACATGACCATGAAGAGGAGCACAGCGAAGAAGAAGCCGTTTTTGCTGATCTTGAACAAACCAAAGTTCAGCTGCTTGGTGAATACAATATCGACAGTGAATGGCTAAGCAAAATTAACTTACGTGCGGGCCACACTGACTACGAACACGCTGAAATCGAACACGGCGCAGTAGGCACAACTTTCAAAAATGAAACCAATGAGCTGCGCGTTGACATTCTGCATAGCCAATTTGATGAGTGGAATGGTGGCGTTAGCTTTCATTACAAAAAAAGTGATGTAGAAGCACAAGGCTCTGAAGCCTTCACTCCTCCGTCGGTTACTGAAAGTATTGCTTTTGCAATTATGGAAGAAAAGCATTTTGGCGATTTTTTAGTGCAATTAGGGGGCCGTGTTGAGCGAGTTACTATTGATGCTAACAATGTGCTTTTACCAGACATTGGCGCCCATGCACATGATGAAGACGGTGATGAGCACGACCACGGTCATGATCATGGACACGAAGAATCAAACTACACACGTGTATTTGATGTTGCCCAAGAGTTTACACCGGTAAGCTTATCAACAGGTGTGGTATGGGATTTTACACCGGGTTATAACCTAGGTTTATCGGTATCGCGTTCTGAACGTGCTCCATCTGCTTCTGAGCTGTTATCTTTTGGCCCACACATTGGTACTGCAACTTATGAAGTTGGTGCGCTATTCGACACTCATGATGGTCATTTTGAGCTATCAGAAGAGGCTATCGACTTAGAAACAGCAAATAATATCGACCTGACATTCCGTAAAACCGAGGGTGATATTGGCTTTATCTTCAATGCGTTTTACAACCAAGTAGATAACTATTATTACCAGGTCAACACTGGCCTATACGCTGAAAGCGGTCATGATCACGACCATGGCGATGAACATGCTCACGAAGATGAGCACGATCATTCATCTGAGCTACCTGTTTATTTATTTAAAACAGATGACGTGGTTTTACATGGTTTTGAAGCGCAAGTTGCTTGGCAGCTAACCGACGAATTTAAAGTCGACTTATTCTCAGATTATGTACGCGCTCGCCTAAAAGACGGCGGAGATTTACCGCGTACTCCACCACTGCGTTTTGGTACTGAGTTTAGCTATCAAACAGAGAATCTAACGGCAAATATTCACGTTACGCGCTACCAAGAGCAAGACCGCATAGCACAACAAGAAACCACAACAGACGGCTACACCCTTGTTGATGCCAGTATTTCTTATGACTTATCGGTATTGAACCAAGACCTATCGCTTTATTTAAAAGGCACAAATTTAACGGACACAGAAGCCCGCGTTCATAGCTCATTCTTAAAAGATATTGCACCACGTCCTGGGCGCAGTTTTGCGCTTGGTGTTCGCGGCTACTTCTAAAACAAAATTACAAATAAAGGAAACCTACATGACACACTTATTTAGATTAAAACTATTGGCACTGGCAATTAGTAGCACCCTGATCACCGCATGTGGTGATGCAGAAACAAATATTGTTGAGAAAGATCCTATTGAGGTTCCAGACGACGGTGGTGATGACCATGATCATGACGATGGCTATACCATTGACTCAATGGGCCGTTTAGCGGTTTTATCAGCAGATAGCAACGAAGCGAATATCTTTGATTTAGATGACGACTCGTTACTAGAAACGTTTTCGCTTACTCATGAATCAAGCTCACTAAATGTTTCACCAAGCTACCGTTATGCGGTTATTGCTAACCGTAACCAAGATTACTTAGGTTTTATCGATGGCGGTTTATGGCGTGAAGATCATGGCGAACATTTACATGATTATAAACAAGGCCCAGCATTTAGTGACTACGAGCTAACAACGGGCAGCCGCCCTACTCACATCGTTAAACATGATGGCCAAATGGCCGTGTTTTACGATGGTAATGCCGACGCAGGTACAGTTGCCTCAGTAGAAGTGTTAACTGATAACGATATTACAAACGAAACAGAGACGCTTGCAGGTATTCAGTACGACATCAATATGCACGGTGTTGCAGAGCCTCGTGGCGAGCACCTAGTTGCAACATTGCGTCGTGCTGATAGCGAAAGCACTTCAAACGCTAAAATCCTGCCGGATCAAGTGGGTGTTTTCCACCTTCATGACGGTGAATATGAGCTTGAACAAACATTTGAAGTTACTTGCCCAGATTTACACGGTGCAGCGCAAAACCATGATTATGTAGCATTTGGTTGTGGTGACGGTGTACTGGTAGCCCACCAGCATGATGATGAATATCATGCAGAAAAAATCGCCAATATAGATGCGCTAGGTGATACACGTATTGGCACATTATATGGCCATGAAGGTAGTGAAAGCTTTATTGCAATTGCATCGGGTGTATTTGTAAGTATCAACCCAAGTGAAGCTGAAATGGAAGTACTTGAGTGGCAACTTGATGAAGGCGCAAGTGCTGTATCTTACTCATTCTCAGCAAGCGGTGAGCACTTTTTAGTACTTGATAGCTTAGGCTTTTTAAACGTGCTTGAAGCCCATGAGCACGACGGCCACATGCACTGGGAACTTGCCGGTAAAGTAGATATCACTGAAGAAGACGTAACAACGATGCCAGAAGGCATGAACTTCAGCATGACTGTGTCACAAAATAGTGAGTTTGCTTACGTTGCTGACCCTATCGCTCAGCACGTACTAAAAGTACATATCGAAGATCTTGAAATTGAAGGTGATCTTGAACTGACTTTTGCACCTAGCGCCATCACTTGGTTAGGCATTGCAGAAGAAAGTGACGATCACGACCACTAAGAAGTTATGTTTTATGGTATGACATAGCTCGCAAAGGTTGGCATTTACTGCCAACCTTTTTTTATTCATATTTTGTAACAGACTTTCATCGCATCAGCATCGCTATTTAAAACTGAATAGTTATGATGTAACAGTTCCCAAAATAGGATGTAATCCCATGAAAAAACTAACAACGTTGGCACTGGCCATGGCTGCGACACTAGCACCTTGGGCATCAGCTTACGAAACTAAAGACACGCGCTTACTGCGCTTTCCAGATATTCATAACCAAAACGTTACCTTTGTGTACGGTGGCGATATTTACATTGCTAATACGCAAACTGGCGAGAGCAAACGCTTAACTGACCATATTGGCTTTGAAACCTTCCCTAAGTTTTCACCTGACGGTAAACGCATTGCCTTTGCAGCCGAGTACAATGGCAGCCGCCAAATTTATGTCATTAACAGCGATGGTTCTGGCTTAAAACAACTGACTTACTACAACGATGTTGGCCCAATGCCACCACGCGGCGGTTTTGATTATCGTGTTCTCGATTGGACACCTGATGGCAAAAATGTGGTATTTCGTGCTAACCGTACACCGTGGGGTAAACGTATGGGTCGTCCATACATGGTGCCTGCTGACGGTGGCCTTGAGCAACCTCTGGCTATTCCAGAAACCGGTGGCGGCATGCTTTCGCCAGATGGTAGTAAATATGTTTACACGCCAATTGACCGTGAATTTCGTACTTGGAAGCGCACCCGTGGCGGTCGTGCACAAGATGTCTGGGTTTACGATCTAAAAAACAATACCTCAGAGCAGCTAACCAGTAACCGCGCTACCGATCAGCAACCAACTTGGGTTGGCGACAACATTTACTTTGTATCTGACCGTGATTACACCCTTAACTTGTATCAATACCAAAAAGGCGCTGAGCCTAAGAAGCTGACCAACCATAAAGACTTTGACGTACTGTGGCCATCAGCTGGCCCAAATGCCGTTGTTTATGAAAACGGTGGTTACCTTTACCGCTTTGATCCAAAAACTCAAAAAAGCAGCAAGCTGAGCATTAACATTGCTGGTGTGCGTCAATACGCAATGCCGTACACAAAAAATGTGAGTGACTTTATCGACTCAATGTCGATTTCTCATGATGGTAAGCGTGCACTCTTTACTGCCCGCGGTGAGCTATTTAGCGTACCGGTTAAACAAGGCCCAACACGTAACCTATCTTACACAGCAAAAGGCCGCGAAATTGACGCAAGTTGGTCGCCAAATGGCCGTTATATTGCTTATATGAGCGATGAAAGTGGCGAATACGAAATTTACTTAAAAGACCGCAGTAAAAATAATGCCACCAAGCAGCTAACCAGCAACGGCACTATTTGGCGTTTTACACCTATTTGGTCACCAGATAGCTCAAAACTGTTATTTGCAGATAAAAACCACACACTCTGGTGGATAGATGCAAAGTCAGGAAAACAACACAAAATTGATACCAGCATCTACGATGAAGAAGGCATTCGCCAATATACTTGGTCGCCAAATAGCGAAGACATTGTGTATGTGAAAAACAATGAAAACCGCTATGCCTCACTGTGGCACTACAATGTTGATAAAAAGAAAGTGACTCGCTTAACGGATGAAATGACCAATGAGCAAAACCCAACTTTCTCTCCTGATGGTCAATACCTGTATTTTAGTTCTGAGCGCGACTTTAACTTAGCCTTTAGCAGCTACGAGTTTGACTACATGTTTAATCGTGCAACGCGTATTTATGCCGCAGCCGTAAATGACAGCATCAAACCACTTATCGCATTACAAAGTGATGAAACAGCGATCGTCAGCGATAAACAAAAAGATGACGACAAGAAAGCGAAAAATACCCTGCAAAGCAGTGACTTTATGCAGCGTGTAACCGCTTTAAATGCGCCAGCTGGAGATTATCGTGGTTTAACGGCAGTAAAAGGTGGCGTGCTAACACTGGCTAATGGTGGCCTACAATTGATAGGCACAGCTCACGACAGCGAGCTTGAAACCGTGGCTAAAGGGGTTCGTAGTTATACTATTTCGAGCAACGGTGAACACCTGTTAGTACATGCGGGTAACGATTACAGCTTAATTGAGCCTAAAGCAAAACAAGACCTAGCAGCGAATAAGCTAGATCTTAGTAACATGACCTTAAAAATTGAGCCACAAATTGAATGGCAGCAAATGTATGTTGAAGGCTGGCGTACATTACGTGATTGGTTCTACGATGAAAACCATCACGGCCAAGATTGGGACGCAATTTTAGCCAAGTATCAACCTATGGCTGATGCAATCTCACACCGTAGTGACCTAGATTACATTCTCAGTGAAATCGCAGGTGAAATTAACTCAGGCCACATTTATGTGCAGTCGGGTGATATGCCAAAAGCAGAGCGTAAAAAGCACGGCTTATTGGGTGCAAAACTTGCCAGCGATCCATCTGGATACGTAAAAATTGAGCAAATCTTCCAAGGTGAAAACTGGCATGAAGACTTCCGCTCACCACTTGGCACAACAGGGGTAAAAGCACATAACGGCGACTACATCATTGCCGTAAATGGCCGCTCAGTAAAAGACGTCGCTAACTTCTACGAACTACTAGAGAACACTCAAGGTGAGCAAGTTGAGTTAGTTCTTAACAGTAAGCCGCGCAGCAAAGGTGCATGGCAAGTTACCGTTAAGCCTGTCTCCAGCGAGCAAGGTTTGCGTTATTTAGACTGGGTTAACTCTCGTGCAGCCTACGTTGATAAGCTATCAAATGGCCGTATTGGTTATGTTCACTTACCAAATACAGCCTACGAAGGTAACCGCGCCATGTTCAAAAACTACATGCCGCAAACCACCAAAGACGCCATGATTATTGATGACCGATACAATGGCGGTGGCTTTATTCCTGAGCACATGATCACTTGGCTTGCTCGTAAACCGCTTAACTACTGGAAGCGCCGCGGTGTTGAGCCAACGAAAACACCACAATTTGCTCATGATGGTCCAAAAGCCATGCTGATCAATGGTTACTCAAGTTCAGGCGGTGACGCTATTCCTTACTACTTCCGCCAAGCAGGGTTAGGTAAGCTTATTGGTACCCGTACTTGGGGTGGATTAATTGGTATTTCAGGTAACCCAAGCCTAGTAGATGGCGGCCAAGTTATCGCGGCAACATTCCGCATTTTAGATAACGATGGCAACTGGATCATCGAAAACGAAGGTGTCACTCCAGATATCAAGGTTGTTGACCGCCCAGAGTTAATCTACCAAGGTAAAGATCCATCGATTGAACGTGCCGTAGAAGAGCTATTAAAAGAGCTAAAAGACAACCCGAAAAAGCCACTCACCGTGCCACCAGCACCGACTGACTTTTAATTCTTAACTTATTGTTAAAAAGCAAAAAACCCCGCTGCAATGCGGGGTTTATTTTTACTAAATATCTAATATTCAAACTTGTATATACAAACTAATACACATTACTTGTTCTAAATTTTTGGTGCAGTTTAATATTTATCCAAACTAACACAACGTGAAAAATGTGCAATTAAGCGCCTATGGGTTGTCATCTAGAGAAAATTTGAGCAATCAAAAATGCCTTAAAAATAATAACAAGAGTGACTGCAAGGTTACTCAAAAAGGATACAGCTCATGTTAGCAGCGCAGCTGAACTACCAAAAGCGATTGATGCCGCCTTTCAATCTGCGGTGAATGCGAAAACTGTGCCGGGCATTACTGTCGCGGTGACTGTGGTTAAAAACGTTAATGGTGATAACAGCGCAGATGTATTTGCGCTTGCCCTACAAACCCTAAGCTATTATCACCAAGACCATTGATTTGTTTAAGGCAGCTTAATTATAGCTGCCCTTGTAACCTCGTTTTTGTCTCTTTTAAGTAATCTGGGTAGGGATAAGAGTCATCGGCAACAGCGATTGCAGCCTCAATTTGAACTAATGCTTGGCGAACATTACCTTGCATTTCATAGCCATATGACAAAGCTGACAGTGCATACGCTGATTTAGGGTAGTTTTTGATATTGTACTTAAACACCTCAATAGCCCGCTCAAATTGCTGGTTATCCGTTAAGCTGTAACCCAGCATCCTAACAGCGCGGTCTGGTGGCGCTATTTGCTCGCCCCATTGCTGAGATAAACGTTGATAATAGGCATCAATTGATGAAACATCATCGCCCAATGCACTCAAAGGCATATGTTTAGATAAAAATAAGCCATGGTACGCATTAAATGCCCCTGCGGCTGAGGTTAGGTTATGCGAAACACCTGCAAAGGCATCGCTCTTAAAGCGCAGATTTTGCACCTTACTATTTTGCATCGTTTGCTGCATATCATCGTATCTTTCGCGCATAATGCCGGCTTCTTCGCCGATATTCATATAAACATAGTTGTTAATGCTTTTGGCTTTAGTAACAAAGGTATTTAGACTTTTAGCCGGGGCGCCATAGTTCCACCATACCGCAGGGCTATAAGCAATGTGCGCTTGAAATAACTCAGGGTCAGCCTGCATAGCATAAAGAGCAAATACACCCGCAGCTGAGGCTCCTGCAATAACTCTATAATCATGAGTACGATACTGTTTATTAACCAAAGGCATCAGTTCTTGCTCTACAAAAGCTAAAAACTTTGCTGCACCACCGCCTTCGCCAACAGGTCCTTGTGGTTCTTTGTTCACTGTCGGATAAAAATCTCTAAGTCGATTAGTGCTTTCAATCGCAACTACAATCACCTCTGGCGCTTGATCATTTTCTTGTAAGCGCTCTAGCACAGCATTAATCAATGGTAAATTACCGGCCCCATCTAAACGGTAAATAACGGGATATCTTTTGTTTGGATGTGTTTGATAGCTTTTTGGTAATTGCACAACGACAGTGCGTTGCTCACTAAGATTACTTGATTCGATAGTATGCGTATGTTGGCTGTAATGTGTAACCGCCTCATCTGCAGCTGGTTGAGCCATTACATGACTAGTACAGAGTAAAAAACCACTAATACAGAGTAACTTAAATAGTCGCACGACTTATCCTTAAGAAATATTGGTAATTTTTTAAGCTAACAGAATTACTGGTACAAAAAAAGGCGCATATTGCGCCTTAATAAAAATAAAACTCTTAACTTACTCAACCGTTACCGATTTTGCTAGGTTTCGAGGTTGGTCTACGTCGGTGCCTTTAATAACCGCAACATAGTATGAAAGCAGCTGTAACGGAATTGTATATACAACTGGAGCAATCACGTCATCTACATGGTTTACGTTGATTACACGCATTGTTTCGTCAGATTCAAACGCTGAGTCTTTGTCTGCGAATACATAGATAATACCGCCACGGGCACGTACTTCTTCTACGTTTGATTTAAGCTTTTCTAGTAGTTCATTGTTTGGTGCCACAACAATGATTGGCATGTCGGCATCAATCAACGCAAGAGGACCATGCTTAAGCTCACCCGCTGCGTATGCTTCGGCGTGAATATATGAAATTTCTTTCAGCTTAAGCGCACCTTCCATCGCGATTGGGTACTGTGAACCACGACCTAAAAACAATGAGTGGTGCTTGTCAGCGAATTCTTCAGCTAAATCTTCAATACCCTCAGCAAGCAATAATGCTTCTTCTAACTTGTTAGGAAGTGTTTTAATTGCATTTACAATCGCACCTTGCTCTAAGCCTTTTTCTTGCGCAATCGAAGCCGTTAGCATTAGTAAGCCAACAAGTTGTGTGGTGAAGGCTTTAGTTGATGCAACACCAATTTCAGCACCGGCTTTAGTCATAAAGGCTAAATCTGATTCACGTACTAACGATGAACCCGGTACGTTACAAATGGTCATTGACGCCATGTAACCTTGCTGTTTTGCAAGACGAAGTGCAGCTAGCGTATCGGCTGTTTCACCAGACTGTGAAATGGTCACAAGTAAACTGTTTTCATGTACAAATGATTCGCGGTAACGGAACTCAGAGGCAATCTCAACGTTACAGCTCACGCCTGCAAACTGTTCAAGCCAGTAACGCGCAACCATACCTGAGTGGTATGAAGTACCACAGGCAATAATTTGCACGTGTTTTACGTCTTTAAAGATTTGCTGAGCACTTTCGCCAAAGGCATCAATCGCTACAGTGTCATTAACTAAACGGCCATCAAGGGTGTTACGTACAGCAAGCGGCTGCTCGTAAATTTCTTTCAGCATGTAGTGACGATATTCGCCTTTACCTGATGCATCTTGCGTAATGTTTGATTCAATCACTTCGCGTTCAACTGCATCACCATTTGCATCAAAGATTTCTACACTGTCACGGGTAATACGAGCAACATCACCTTCTTCAAGGTAAATAAACGTACGTGTAACAGGTAATAGAGCAAGTTGGTCAGAGGCAATAAAGTTTTCGCCAAGACCTAAACCAATCACCAGTGGGCTACCTGAGCGCGCTACGATGATTTCGTTGTCGTTCGCTTTATCAAAAACAACCGTACCAAATGCACCTTCAAACTGCTTCACAGCAGCCTGTACTGCAGCTAAAAGCGTATCGTGTTGTTGGCGAAGTTGGTGAATAAGGTGCACCATTACTTCAGTGTCTGTTTCTGATAAAAACTCATAACCGTCGCCTTTAAGCGCATCACGTAGGCTGGCATGATTTTCGATAATACCGTTATGAACAAGGGCAATTTCGCTATTCGAAACATGTGGGTGAGCATTCGCTTCAGTTACGCCACCATGAGTTGCCCAGCGCGTATGCGCGATACCAGTAGTACCATTAACTGCTGCATCGTTAAGTGCCGCTTCAAGGTTAGCAACCTTACCCACTGCTTTTACAGTGTTAAGCTCAGTACCTTTAAGTAAAGCCACACCAGCTGAGTCATAGCCACGGTATTCAAGGCGTTTAAGGCCTTCAACAAGAATTTTATTTACTGGGCGTTCTGCAATAGCCCCAACGATTCCACACATAATTTCTCCTTTTGCACATGCCAAAGCGTTCTACTTTGGGCGGTATGTGTTGTCATAAATGATGCGTAATAAGGTGTTGTCGGTCTTATTACGGGTTATTCAATTTCTGCACAGATCAGCTGTACACCACATGCTGTTATCGCCTCGCGCTTATCTGCACTTAGGTTGTTGTCTGTGATAACTGTGGTAACACGCTGCCAAGGCAGTTCTAAATTCGGTATTCTTCGGCCAATTTTTTCTGACTCAACCAGCACCACTACCTCTCGGGCAGCTTCAGCCATCACTTGGCTAAGCCCCACTAATTCATTGAAGGTTGTAGTACCTCTATCAATATCAATGCCATCGGCACCAATAAACAGTTGGTCAAAGTCGTAAGAGCGTAGAACATTCTCCGCAACTTGGCCCTGAAACGATTCTGAATGTGGATCCCAAGTTCCGCCGGTCATCAAAAGTGTTGGTTCATTTTCTAATGAAAGCAGCCGGTTAGCGACATTAATAGCATTTGTCATCACCACTAAACCGCGCTTACTAGCAAGCTCAGGGATCATCGCCGCTGTAGTGCGACCGCTATCAATGATGATGCGGTTATGGTCTTTAATAAGCTTTGCAGCCGCCTGTGCGATTGCCATTTTGCGAAGCGAGTCGCTTTTCTCGTTGCTATTTGCAACGATTTCTTGCGGCAATGCAATAGCGCCACCGTAACGGCGTAGCAACAAGCCACTTTTTTCAAGGGCTGTCAGATCTTTACGTATCGTCACTTCAGAAGTTTGAAACTGCTCTGCTAACGCTTCAACAGCAACTTCACCAAGTTCATTCACTTGGCTTAAGATAGTATGGCGACGTTGTTGAGTGTTTCGTTTTGTCATAAAGTGAATTACATAAGTTTCGTTTCGAAAGTTGTGAGATTTTAAACGAAACAATATAAATGGCAAGTGAATACTCGTTAACCTACACAGCTTTAATTTTGATCTTCATGACCAACACGCTAAGCTATTGGCAAATATAACCATGAGCATGCCCCATGAAAGAGTTTAATAGCCTCGATAAGTCCTTACTCGAACAACGAAAAAATGCCCATGAAATTTGCCGTTTATTTGCAAAAAGCCCGAGTAAAGGCAATTTAAAACGACTAAAAGGCATGTTTGCTCACTGTGGAGAGCAGGTTGTTATAGAAGCGGGTTTTCATTGTGATTATGGCAGTGGTATTAAAATAGGTGATCGAACCTTCATAAATATTAACTGTACTATGCTCGATGCACCGCTATCTGATGCGCAAATTACGATAGGCGATGACTGCTTAATAGGTCCTAATGTGCAAATACTCGCGGTATCGCATGCTGTAAACCCAACCGAGCGTTTAGCAAAAGCTAATTTTGCAGCGCCGATTAGCATTGGCAACAATGTATGGATTGGTGCAGGCGCTATTATACTTGCGGGTATTAAAGTTGCTGATAATGCCGTGATTGGCGCCGGGGCAATAGTTACCAAAAATGTCACGGCAAATACTCTAGTAGCAGGTAACCCCGCAGTGAAGGTTAAAGACCTTTAACTCTCATACCGACGCGCTAAAGCACACCCTACGTAGGTTGTCATTTATGGCGACAAAAATACATATTTACGCGCTAAAGCACATCCTACGTAGGTCGCCATTTATGGCGACAAAGAATACATATTAACGCGCTAAAGCACGTCCTACGTAGGTCGTCATTTATGGCGACAAAGAATACATGCTTACGCGCTAAAGCACGTCCTACGTAGGTCGCCATTTATGGCGACAAAAATACATATTTACGCGCTAAAGCACGTCCTACGTAGGTCGCCATTTATGGCGACAAAAATACATATTTACGCGCTAAAGCACGTCCTACGTAGGTCGTCATTTATGGCGACAACCAATCACAAGAAAACAGAATTCCAATATGGATAACTACCTAAATTATCTACAAGCTTTTTTCGCAAAGGGTTTGCTGCGATATATCTGGCTACAGCTATTCTACTTTCTTCTTCACGTAGTGCATGGTCATAGTAAGCAGGTTGCCACACCGTTTGCGAAAAACAACGTATCTTGTTTATCTCTCTAGCAGAAAGACCTTTTAGATGACCAACTGTTTTACCCAAGCTACTATCGCTAAGCCTTAATAAACCATGAAAATGATCGGGCATAAGCACCCAAGTTAACCAGCAGCATTGATGCAATAGTTCATTTCTTTCAATACACCTACAAAATACTTTTGCTAAGTTATGATCAGTGAACAATGCTTTTCGGTTATGGCAGTTGAATGTTATGAAATATTCACCTGATTGAATTGAAACTCGTCCTTTCTTTAAATGACTCCAGCTTATGAAAAATCCTTTTTCATAAAATTGTAGAATATTAAATATAGTAGATTAACGCGCTAAAGCACGTCCTACCGTAGGTCGTCATTTATGGCAACAAAAAATAGCCCTACGTAGGTGACAGCCATCCTCAATAAGCATTTAAAACTAAAAAAGCCCAGCTGTATTGCAGGGCTTATAATTAGGAGTTAGTTAACTGTTATTCATATCGCAAGATAAGTGATGGTCTGGTGCTTGCGGCCTTAAAGGCTAAACTTGCAACGGTAACCCAGGTAATCGCTGCCACCGCGGCGGCGGCAACTAAATACACCCATACAGCTTGTTCAATACGGTCATTAAAGTTTGCTAACCAATCACCAACTAACAAGTAAGTCACTGGATACGCAATAGCAATACTTACCGCCACCAGCACTAAGAACTCTTTAGCAATGATATTTACGATACTGATGCGTGATGCACCTAGCACTTTTCGAACGGCCACTTCTTTTTGACGACGCACTGTTGCAAACGAAGCCAAACCAAAGGTACCTAAACAAGTTAAGAACACAGCAAGACCGGTAAAAATTAAAACGACATTCGAAATTCGCTCATCACCTTTTAACAGAGTTTTGTAGTTGTCTGCGAGTAAGTTGATTTTTGGCTCATAGATATTGGCTGAGCTTGCTAATACTTCAGCGATCTGAGCTTTAATATAAGGCAAGTTTTGCTGATCAATCGTTAAAATTAGTTCTGATACTGGTGATAAAAAGTTAAAGCCACATAAGAACATAATATTTGAGTTGGCATCTTTAGCATTACCTACTTTTACATCTTCAACCACACCTACAACACGCATATCTATGCCGCGACCTGAGTCTTTAATAACCTTACCAATAATGTCACTCATGTTAGTGTAACCCGCTTGCCTTGCGACAGATTCAGTCACGATGGTGCCCGTACTTGTTACTCCATTTGCACGGCTTGCCCAATCACCGGCAAATTCACGGCTAAAGTCACGACCAGCAACCAGTTTTAACCCTAGCGTTTTTACAACATCGTAGCTTGCACCTACAACAGGCGTTAAGCTGCCAGATGCTTCACCATTTGGCCACGTTGGCATAAGTGTATTATTGATTGAAACAGTTAAACGGGTATCAATAACTGTTGTTTGCTGTACGCCTTGAATTGCACTAATACGGTTAACTAAGGCATTTTTTTCTTTCGTGAATACTTCGCCTACTGGTAGCTCTGAAATAACCAATCTTTGTGTCGTTTCATAGCCTAAAGGTAAGCTTTGTAAGTAAGTTAATTGCTTTAACAAAGTAATAGAGGCAATGATTAAACCTATTGCTAGCGAAGCCTGTAAGGTTAGTAAGCTCTTACGAACCCATATTGCAGTATTACCTCGTTGTAAGTCTCCACTTAAAACGCGTTTTGCACTGAATGACGAAATAAAGAATGCAGGATAAAGCCCAGCTAATATGCCCACAGCAATTGCGACCACAATAATTGCAATGCCAAATTCAGAGGCATAATTCACGACCAATTCACGGTCTACTAGTTGATTAAAGCTTGGTAAAAGTAGCTCCACTAAAGCACAAGCAATCACCATTGAAAGCATTGATACCAACACAGATTCAGATAAAAACTGCGTTACTAACTGGCCTTTACTTGCGCCAAGCGCTTTACGCACACCCACTTCTTTTGCACGTTTCGTCGATTGAGCGACGGTCATATTAATAAAGTTAAAACCTGCAATAAGAATAAGTAACACGCTTAAACCAACACAGATCATCACCACTTGTTTAGCACCACCTGCTTTCATCTCAAACGGTGATTTTGCAGTTAGGTGCAAATCAAGTAATGGATGCAGCTCTAAACTAACTTGCTCCAGCATCGAGTTGCTAAAAAAGCGCTCTGTTAAGGTTTTAGCTAATGCATCGGTATCGGTGCCCTCTGCTACACGCATATAAACATAACTACTGTTGATGTCTATTTTGCTTGGATCATGCTTAACATAAACAAGGTTTTTAAAGGCAAAGTGAGTGTTATCTTTTAAGTCCGCAAACACGGCACGCACCGTGTACTGTCCTTGTTCATGCGTTAGTGTTTCACCAATCACATCGGTGCGACCAAAAATGCGCAGAGCTTCTGACTCACTTAAAGCGAGGCTGTCTGGTGTACTCATTGCTGTTGTTAAGTCACCCGCCAGCGTTTTCAGAGCAATAAAGTTTTCAATATTTGCTGTAGCACCATATAAGGCATTTAACTTATAGCCTTGGTTGCGGTAACTCACATCAACCATGGCTTCACGAGTCAACTCGACCATAGTTAATCCGAACACTTCTTCAACTTGGCTGTAATCTTCAGCCTGCTTTGACTGCACATAATTAAAAATAGGCACCACAGCTAAACCAAGTTTTGAGAAGTCCTGGCCAACGCGATAAACACGCTCCGCATGAGGCTGTTGGCTATCGTACGAAAGCTCATTTTTTGCAAATAAAGCAACTAGAATTGCCGCAGCTAAGCCCACACTTAAACCCAGAACATTTAAAATAAAGTGCTGCTTTTGGTTTTTAAACGCACGCAGCGCGGTGATCAAATAACTTAAAATCATGTTATGCCACCTCTGCTGTTTGTTGAACACGGTTAGCTTTATCAACCATCACTTGGCCATCAAGTAAGCGCACTAAACGGTCAGCATAATTGCCTTCTTTTTCTGAGTGAGTAACCACAATTACCGTGGTACCTTCGCGATTTAGCTCACGCAGCATCGCCATGACTTCATCACCATTTTTTGAATCAAGGTTACCCGTAGGCTCATCCGCTAAGATAAGTTTTGGATTAATCACCAGAGCTCGGGCTACCGCTACACGTTGCTGCTGACCGCCCGATAGCTGTTGCGGTAAGTGATCTGCTCTATGGTCGATTGCAACACGTTTTAAAATTTCTTCTACTCGCTGTTTACGTTCACTTTTTGAGATATTTTGATACTGTAATGGCAGCTCAACGTTTTCAAATACTGTTAATTCATCAATTAAATTAAAGCTTTGGAAAACAAAACCAATCGACGCTTTTCTAAGTGCCGCTAATTGTTTTTCACCAAACCCTGCGATGTCTTCGCCTAAAAACTCAAAACTGCCTGCTGATGGCGAATCCAACATACCTAAAATAGAGAGTAATGTTGATTTACCACAGCCAGATGGCCCCATAATGGCAAGAAACTCGCCTTCGTTTACATGTAAGTTAATGTTGTTAAGCGCTGTTGTTTCAACATCTTGAGTACGGAACACGCGTGATAAGTTAGTTAATTTAATCATTGTTTTTATCCTTAAAATTGTAGTTGTTGTGCTTTATCAAAGTTGCTGTAGCTAGAGGTGATCACGCGATCTCCGGCGCTTAGGCCACTTAACACTTCATAATAGTTTTGATTCTTTTTGCCAAGACGAATGTCTTTTCGTACTGCACGATTGCCATCTTTTTCCATGACATAAACCCAGTTACCTCCTGAGCTGGTAAAAAATGCGCCGCGTTCAAGTAATAAGGCAGTGCCTTTGCTATCACCTAGCATCAGCTGCACATCAAGGCTTTGTCCGCGTTTTATGTTGCTCGTACCATTGGGTAAATCGACTTCAACCTGAAACTGTGATTGCTGAACACGACTATCAATTTTGCTAACTGTTGCCGCAATTTCGCCTTGTTCATGCTCAATAAGCACTTGCATACCTGTTTGAACTTGGCTCAGGTAAAACTCATCTAGTCTCACAACTAGCTTGTATTCATTAGGAATATCAATCTGCCCTAGGCGAGCACCACGGCCTTTTGATTCACCAATTTCAACATCAAGTTCACTTAAATAACCATCAGCAGGTGCTGTTACGAGTAGGTTTTCAAGGTTCTTACGTGCAAACTGTAGGTTTTTCTCTAACATGTCGGCACTGTCTTTTAGCTGGGCTACCTGAACTTCACGAATGCTGTTTTCTTGCTTTTGGCGCTCAAGGGTTAGTTCTTTACGCGCTTTGTAATACGCTAAGTCTTCTTGAATTTCAGATAATTGCTCTTGAGCTAACACACCTGTTTTCACTAGCGGCTGAGTCTGTTTTAAGCGACGCGATAAATGTGTGATTTTAAGATCGATTTCAAGCAAATCACGGCGTAAGTTTAAACGGCTGGTTTCCATATTCATTTGCGTGTTACGTAAAAAGTTAAGCTGCTCAGTCACCTGTGCTTCACGGCTCATTACATCAAGCTGCAAATTGGTATTGCTTAAACGCACAAGTGGTTGGCCTTTTTTAACAAATTCACCCTGCTCAACAAGTCGCTCTTCAACTTGGCCTCCGGCAATGGTGTCGAGGTAAATAGTCGTGCGAGGCATAACCTGACCACGAAGACTTAAAGCATCAACAAATTCACCTTGTTGTACTGTGCTAATCGTTAAGCTTGTCGCGGTTACTTGCTGACTACGACCTGTTTGCTCAGTTTGCGTGAAACCATAAGCTGCTGCCGCAACAGCTAAACATGCTGCTGCAATTACTGATTTCTTAAAAAATGCTTTGTTATTTGAGCGTGTAATTTTCTTATCCATGTTGACGCCTTTAAGTTATCTAGGTGCTAATTACCTATAGATAAAACAACTCTTGTGCCAACTTTTATTTTTATTAAATTACAATAACTTATATAAAAACCAATAAACATGCATATAATCAAGTGTCCGTTTATAGAACACTTCAAAACCCATATATCGTCCATAAATGGACACTGTTACTATTTTCAATTAGTCTTAGTGTTCCCATAAAGGAATAATAATAAATAGCTATGAAACAAGCAGGATCAATTCTTATCGTCGATGATAACCCCGACGTACTTATCGCCGCACGATTACTTTTAAAGCAGCATTATCAGGTTGTAAAAACCACAGATAACCCCTTTGATATCGAAGCTATCATTAACGCACAGCATGAGGCGGATCAGGCCATAGATGTAGTGTTACTCGATATGAACTTCACGCAAGACTCAATTAGTGGCAAAGAAGGATTCTACTGGCTAAAAAAAATCATGAGCCAAGACGCTAACATTGCGGTACTGCTTATGACGGCCTACAGCGATATTCAGCTAGCGGTCGAAGCAATTAAGGCCGGTGCCTCTGACTTTATTGCCAAGCCTTGGCAAAATGAGCAATTACTCGGTGCTGTTGCAGCGGCATTTTCACACGCTAAAGACAAACAGCAAGTTGGTAAACTCACAAAGCAAAAACAAGCCTTGCAGCAGTCAATCGGCAATCAACCATTTGAGTTTTTAGGCCAAAGTGATGCCATGCAGCAGGTTTTTTCGGTTATCGACAAAGCAGCCAACACAGATGCCAACATATTGATTAGTGGCGAAAGTGGCACAGGTAAAGAACTCACTGCCCATGCAATCCACAATGCAAGCCAGCGCCAAAGCCAACCCTTCATAAGCCTAGACATGGGCTCACTAGCCGAAAGCCTGTTTGAAAGCGAACTATTTGGCCATAAAAAAGGGGCGTTTACTGGCGCGAAAGAAGATCGCATTGGCCGATTTGAGCTGGCCCATGGTGGTAGTTTATTTTTAGACGAGCTAGGTAATTTACCGCTTAACCAACAAGTTAAACTACTTGCGGCACTACAAAACAGGCAAATAACACCGGTTGGTGGCTCTAAAGTCATCGATATTGATATTCGTTTGATCTGTGCAACCAATGAAAACCTCGAACAAGCAGTTACTGAAGGCAAGTTTAGGCAAGACTTACTGTACCGTGTTAATACCGTAGAGATCCGTTTGCCAGCTCTGCGTGAGCGCAGTGAAGACATTCCATTACTGTGTAACTACTACTTGCAGCACTTTGCACATAAATACAAACGTGAGCTCTCGATTGCTGCATCTGATATGACACGTTTAAGCCAGTATCATTGGCCTGGCAATGTCCGTGAACTTGCCCATGCAATTGAGCGAGCTGTCATCCTATCAGAAGGCTCAGAGCTCGATATAAGCTCGGTGATAAGCTCACCAAATGCTGCTGTTAGCACAACTGAGCTCTCTTCAAACGCCACTGACTACGACACTTTTGATCTCGAAATCATCGAGCAAAGAACCGTTCGTGCAGCTTTAAAGCATTTTCAAGGGAACGTGAGTCATGCAGCAAAAGCGCTCGGCCTAACACGCGGAGCCATGTATCGTCGTTTAGAAAAATACGGACTTTAATCGATGCGAAACTTTATTATCTTAGCCAGCCTATTAGCTGCACTAATAGGTTTATCAATTACTTTGTTTTGGCAAGTAGAGCAAAGCGGGTTTTCTGCAATTTCGGCACTTTTAGTTATTTTAAATTTAGTATGTGCCGCGCAAATTTTTAATTTATTTAAACGCCAAACAAGGCGTGCAGATATGGTGTTTCGCGCTTTAGCGAATGGAGACAGCACATTAGGCTTTGGCGACCAACACCCTATGCAGCAGCAATTTGAGCAGGTTAAACAACAAATTCAGGCTGCGCGTTTTAATGCAGAGCAACAAGCCCAGTTCTTACAAGCACTATTAATTCATATCGATTTAGCAGTATTAGTATGTGATGAACAAGGCAATATTATTGAAAGTAACCCTGCGGTCAGTCGCTTGCTTGGGCAGGCTGTAAAGCACATCGATGATTTAGGTGTAATCGCAAACCTCGTTCAAGACGCAAAACAAAATAGCCGTAATACCGTGCCATGGCAAAATGGTGAGCAGCACGATACGTTATCTGTGCAGATCAGTATTGCCGAAATCCAAGGTAAAGTTCGTAAAGTGATCAGTTTGCAATCGATTCATGATCAGCTGCAATTAAAAGAGCAACAAGCTTATAAGCGCCTTACCAAAGTACTAACCCATGAAATTGCTAATTCGATTACGCCACTCTCTTCTTTAGCACAAACTTGTACGGCGCTGCTGCCAACTGAGCTTAGTTTTGATGATCAGGAAGATAAACAAGACTTGCAACTCGCCCTAACAACACTCGCATCACGAACCGAGCATTTAGGGGAATTTATAGCGCAATTTAAAAAGGTTAGTAGCTTACCCGCCCCACACTTACAGCCACATATTCTGGCAGATCTTGCCAAGCAAGTTGTCGCTCTGCACTCACAACAAGCTAAGCAACTTAATATTACGTTGAATTTATCGGTGCAAAGCCAACAGTTAGTAATGATAGATAGAGGCCAAGTTGAACAAGTAATAATAAACCTGCTTACCAATGCCCTTGATGTCCTTAAGCAGTTAAATACTTCAAAGTCAGCAAAGTGCATTGAGGTAAGCATTGCACAAAATGCTAATCAGCAACTGTATTTAGAGGTCAGTGACAATGGTACAGGTATCAGCGATCATGTGATTGAGATGATTTTTGTGCCATTTTTTACCACCAAGCAACAAGGCTCAGGAATAGGCTTAAGTTTATCACGCCAGATCATGCTCAATCATGGCGGCGATCTGGTATATATCAAACGCCAGCAAGGAGCCTGCTTCCGCTGCGTGTTCGGCTAACTTACATAGTTAGAACACTTACTTACAATTTGCTAAGGCGCTGTTTGGTATCATCAACCCATTAACGTTTAATGGACTAACCAATATGCGATACCTTGCCTTAGCACTGTTTTCTTCACTTGCCTTCATTCCTGCTACAAGCTTTGCTGGTATTTATGACAGCCCTAATATGAACCTGTTTGTTAAGTCAGAGCATAATAGTACTGATTCAATCACCTCAGCCGGCATCGAAGTTATGGCTAAAAATAACTACAGTAATTTCGGCGCAGCATTTACAACGGCACTGGGCTCAGCAGAAGTATTTACTAAAAAAGGTGATCGGGAGACATTTCTCACCTTAGATAGCGGCATCAAATTTGGCTATTTCAGTGACTTTTTTGTCTATGGCGAAGTGGGGTTAGATTTAATTGAGCTTGCTGTATACGACGACCGAGATGACCACGACTACAGAGACCGCTATGATGACGACCACAATAATATTGATGGCTATGTTGGTGTGGGCATGGGCGTGGACTCAAAGCCATTCAGAATAGAGATTTATGCCAGAGCCCGAGAAATAGACAGCCGCTATTGGGAAGCGCAAAACCATGGTTATGCTGGGTTACAAGTTAGTATTTCGTTTTAATTTCAATTGGGTGAGTAAGTTAGCGAGCTGTTAATCTAATGGTCATTTTTAGCTCACCCTATGTTAAGCTTAGGCGCTTTAGTTTACCCGCACCTAAGTTAACGGAGTATTTTAATACGTGTTTTTAAATCGATTTTTAGGCCTTGTTGTTGTTTCTTTTATTGTAACAGGCTGTCAGACTGCCCCTGAGTCACTTCCCGAAAAGAAGCCCATCATCAAAGCCAATCCAGGCACTGTGGTTGCAGAAGCTAAAACAGCACAAGTAGACGCGGTGACACCGCTCAAACCAAGTGAACTTGATGACGTATGGCAGCGTATTCGCATTCAACTACAGTTTAGCGATTCAAGTCACCCAGATGTGCAAAAGCGCATTGCTTGGTACCTTACTCATCCTAATTACATGGAAGAAATAAGCCGCCGTGCAGCGCCGTATTTGTATCATATCGTCACAGAAGTAGAAAACCGTGACTTACCAATAGAACTCGCTCTAATGCCGCTTATAGAGAGCGATTTTGATGCCAGTGCCTATTCGCACAAACATGCATCGGGTTTATGGCAACTCACCCCCTCAATCGCCAAATACTTTAAAGTAAAAATTACCCCTTGGTATGATGGTCGCCAAGATGTGATCGACAGCACCCGCGCTGCTTTGGATTTTATGGAATACCTTTATAAACGCTTTGATGGCGATTGGTATCATGCTATTGCTGCCTACAATATTGGTGAAGGGCGTGTATTACAGGCAATTGCTCGTAATAAAAAACAAGGTAAGTCGACGGACTTCTTTAACTTAAAACTACCATCGCAAACCAAACAATACGTGCCTAAGTTACTGGCCGCAGCACAATTATTAAAGCACCAAAAAATGATATTCCCTGCCATTAAGAATGAGCAGGCTATTGCGACCTTACCAGTAACTGGTGCAGTGATCTTGGCAGACAAAGCGAAATGGCAAGAGCTTGAAGAGCTAAACCATGGTGTTATCCGATACCCAGCAGTGATTGATGCGCCACATATTGTGGTTCCCAAAGATCAGCAAGCAAGTTATCAAACTCTATTAGCTAATCAAAAGAGCAATGATTATAGCCAGTGGCAACATTACACTGTTAAACGCGGTGATAGCTTAAGTGTGATTGCAAAAAACTATAAAGTAACAGTTAGCCAACTGAAAACCTTCAATAACCTAAAAACAAACACTATCCGTATTGGTCAAAAACTGATATTGCCACAATTGGCTGATCAGCAAATCGAATATAAGGTGAAATCTGGCGATAGCCTTTGGAAGATAGCAAAGCAATACAAAGTCAGTATCACTAAACTCAAACAATGGAATAACCTTTCAAGAGATAGCTTAAGAGTGGGTGAAAAGCTCACCGTATTTATCTCAAATAGTTAATATCAAATCAGGGAGTTTTACTCCCTGTCTCTTTTATCTATCCAATTAAAGTTGTATCTTTATTAGTCTATAAAAACAACAATTAAAAATTATGGATAATCAGCAACAGGACGCAAGCTGTTCAACCGTTAAATCAGAGCAAGACTCCAACGTTGAAGAGCAAACAAAGACCACCCAGCAAAACACTCAGCGCAATGGATGGTTTACCAACGAGCGGCTAAACCTATTTCTCGCACTCTGCGCCATTATTATCTCCGCAGCCTCCTTTTATGCCACTTACTTGCAAGCCAGCGCCGCAGAACGACAAGTAAAAGCCGCAACCTGGCCATGGCTCGAAGTGATGACGGGGAATTTTAATGAAGAAAAAAATTATGAAGAAATCACTATCAACATTAAAAATTCAGGATCAGGCCCAGCCATTATTAAATACGTAAAATTCTTCCACGATGAAAAGTCGTATACAGAGATATTTAATGTAATAAAAGACTGCTGCTTTGATATCTATGCTTACCAAGAGCAATTAAATAAGTTGCAAAGTGAGTCACCAGAGATCAATTTCTTTGAAAAATTTGGTTGGTTGTATACCGGCGTTAGTAATAACCGATTATTAGCCTCAGGCGCTGAACTTAATCTTTTTGGTTTTAAGAAAACAGGCTTCAATGCAACTCAGTGGGACAAGGTAAATGACCAACGCTTTAATATTAAAACTGAGATCTGCTACTGCTCGTTGCTAGAACAATGCTACCTAAGCGATGGCCGCGGCGATGTGAAAGAGATAGAGCAGTGTAAGTGAGTTGCGAGAATAAAGTTAGCGAGAGGAAAGTTGCAAGAGTAAAGTTTGGAAATCTGCCGTAGGTTGGGTAGAGCGAAGCGAAACCCAACAGCGTGGTAATTCGTCATGCACAATGAAGAGGTAAAGTTCATTAATAAAAGACGAATTAGCGCAAGGTGAAGTAAGCCATTTTAGAGATCGCCAAGCTGTTAGACCAGTAGAGATTTTAAGAATTTTTAACCATGGAATTATGAAGAGGTTCACATGGATTATGTTGGGTTTCGCTTCGCTCTACCCAACCTACCTGTCTGATACCAATCCGCAATAATACTTAATCATTTTGAGGGATTAAACCTGTCGCTATCTGCGTTAAAAATTTCTGATTTAGAACAACTAAATAACGAAATTTTTGCCTTGCTATCAACGAGGTTTTATTGCCTCAAAATAGAT
>NZ_JACDWV010000036.1:0-25370 GCF_016464105.1 Pseudoalteromonas sp. bablab_jr010
AGATGTGTATAAGAGACAGAGGCTCAGTAGCATCAGTTGGTTTATGCGCGTTCTTAATGAGAGTATTGCACGACAAGCGAATCAAGAAGATGACTGTAAAGGTCGTTTTTGGGAAGGTCGCTTTAAGTCACAAGCATTACTTGATGAAGCAGCTCTTGCAGCTTGTCTTGCGTATGTTGACCTAAACCCTGTAAGAGCGAAAGCGGCTGATTTACCTGAGCAATCTGACTACACCAGTATAAAAACACGCATTGAGTCAGCTCAAAATAATAAGCAACCAAAATCACTTATGCGCTTTGCAGGTAAACCACGTAAGCATATGCCTAAAGGTCTGCCATATGAGCTCAAAACATACCTGCAACTCGTTGATTGGACTGGTCGCTCAATACGAGAAGATAAACCAGGGAAAATCCCTGAAGATGCATTACCAATACTTGAAAGACTAGATATTTGTACTGACAACTGGCTTACACTCACCACTTCCTTTACCCGCTCATTTAAAAATACAGCGGGTAAAGAACAAGCAATCACAGCTTACACAAATCACATGAAACGAAAACGGAGAAGCTCTATAGCTAAGAGCCAAGCTTTATTTTGTTAATCTATTAAAACTACAAAACAATACTAATAAATATCTATTGATATAAATAAAAATATCGACGTTCTGAAATTACTTATGATATAAATTAAATAGCTAATTTTTCAGACAGAGCAGTAATTAAGTACCAACTCCCTACTTTCATCTAGCCGAGATAAATCTCAATTATGCGATACTGCACTCATATCAATAAATAAAATGGGTGTCTTTATTGTTTATGTAAAAAATGGATGTCTATTTAATTACATTTTATATTCTTAGAAAAAAGTGGGTGTCTAATTTTATTGTCAAATCACTAAACAACACCTTGCTTTAACATTGCATCTGCAACTCGTTCAAATCCTGCTATATTCGCACCAAGCACCAAGTCGTGTTCATTAGAGTACTGCTTGGCAGTAACTGAAATAGTATTAAAAATGGATTTCATAACTTGCTGAAGTTTTTCATCAACTTGCTCAGATTGCCACTTTTGCATACTGGCATTTTGAGCCATTTCGAATTGGCTCGTCGCCACACCTCCAGCATTTGCGGCTTTGCTTGGCCCTAGGTAAACGTTGTGCTCTTTGAAAATCTTCATTGCTTCAGGTGTAGTTGGCATATTCGCACCTTCGCACACAGTTAAACATCTGTTTTCTACAAGAGCTTTAGCATCATCTTTAGTAATTTCATTTTGAGTCGCACATGGTAAAGCAATATCTGCTTCATATCGCCAAATTTGATGACCGTCACTTGGGTATTGATTGACAGGTGTGAACTCAGCATCTTTATGTTCATTCAAATAATCTCTAAGCTCAGCACCACGTTCATTTTTTAGATGCATCACTAATTTTACGTCAAGCCCATTCTTACTATATAGCGTGCCCTTCGAATCGCTACAGCTAAGAATCACAGCATCGTACTCATCAAGCTTTTTCATCAGATAAAGTGCAACATTACCAGCACCAGACACTAAGCACCGTTTTCCTGTTATAGAGTCGCCTTTCGCATCTAACATAGCACTTAGAAAGTAAGCAACGCCGTATCCTGTTGCTTCTGTTCTTAAAGAAGAGCCATTTAATGATTCAGGTTTTCCTGTTAAAACGCCACTAAATTGGTTTGTGATCCGCTTGTACTGCCCAAACAAATAACCAATTTCTCTCGCCCCAACGCCAATATCACCAGCAGGTACATCTGTATTAGCACCAATATGACGGAAAAGCTCAGTCATGTATGACTGACAAAAACGCATAATTTCATGGTCGCTTTTGCCTTTGGGGTTGAAATCAGCACCACCTTTACCACCACCTAACGGTAAACCTGTCAATGCATTTTTTAAGACTTGCTCAAAGCCCAAAAATTTAACCACACTTTGGTTAACGCTGGGGTGAAATCGTAAGCCGCCCTTAAAAGGACCTAACGATGAACTAAATTCAATTCTAAAACCACGATTAACCTGAACATTTCCAAGATCATCAAGCCAAGGAACCCTAAATATGACTTGCCTTTCTGGCTCTACTAATCGTTCGACAATAGAGTTTTTTTGATACTTATCATTAATCTCGAGATATTGATTAATCGAAGACAGAACCTCTTCAACAGCTTGATAAAACTCCGTTTCATTTGGATTAGAACTCTTTACTGATTTTAACACTTGCTCTATGTATTCCATCACTCATTCCTCTTCAAGCTGTTGAAAATAAGATTCTTACAAATTAAACTCATTTACGTAAAGAATCGATCACTCTTACCTAATCGTAAACACCATTGGCTGCTCACTATCATTTTTCCAATAATAACGTAAAGGCTCACTCTGAGTGTCATAAAACCACACCTCGGCCACCAGCTCTAATCCACTGTTAGCTAACATTAAACTAGATGACAGCTTGCTCTGTACCAATGGTGCACGAAGCAAACACTGATTATAATCGGCTTTATCGTCGTCACCTTTAAGACATATGTTTAAAAAGGCTCTGGTGTCACCAATATTCAAATCTACATCTACATCGAGCTCTAATTTACTACTTAAATTAAACTCAGGAGCAATCGTTAAATCATTCATCGTCTCAGGATCCACGCCAGTAGCAGGAGGCGTTGTCTCAGGTGGTGTTGTATCTGTTGTAGGTGCTTGCGTTACATTTGTTCCAGCACTTTCAGTTGCAGAGTCGCCTTCACCACCGCCACCACACGCAGCTAACATTAAGCTTATGATCACTAAAGTATAATGTTTCATAATTATTCTCCTCTTGAAATCACGTTAGCAGGCTTAGCATTGTTGAACCACATTGGCTTTTCTTGCCCTTTTGATTCTGCAAATGCTTTAAAGTCGCTGTATGCATGGGTAATATCTACCCCTTCTTTAGGGTGAGCCCAAGAAGTACCTACTTCAATTGCCCAAGGTAGACCTGTTTCGGTTTGGAAGTAAAAACCCAGCGAACTGTCAGATGCATCATCAGACTCTGCGAAAGAAAATAGTTGCATATCAAATTTTTCTGTCGGCTGCTGATTCTTAAGGTGAACCTCCCAGCTTCTAGGGTCTTTACCAACCAAGGCTTCACCATGATAGTGTCCATCAGCTGCAAATATGAAAGGATCTAATGTGTACTTAGGTGCATCAGCGGTCGCTGTACCTGGTAATAAATCAATAAACAATGAAAACGTGACTTTATTGTTGCTATCACAACCCGTCTCGGTTCTAAAATAATTACAATTAGACTGTTTATCAATGTAATCCCAAGTATCAGGCATAATCACGAAAATAGCATCTTCAGTATTTTGCTCTAAGATCTCGTGCGTTTGTTCAAGACCATTAATCAGTAAACTAGTTTTATCAGCATTAATTTGGCTACGTAAAATGCGTTTATCATTTGAACCTTCCACAGTCTCATATAACCTAACTGCAAAGCCATTATGAAAATCAGCACCTATCCCAACTAGCTCACCTTCTATTTTGTAACCTGTAGCCACACCATTTTGATCTATAATTGTAGTTCGATAGTTTATAACTAAATCATTGAAGTCATAATCTCCAGAAAATGGCCATTTATCCTCAAATGCAAGTGTTACCCAGCTATTTTCACCTGGGTAAACTAGGCTTCCCAATGTTGTTACAGAGTAATCTTCTACCTCCCCACCAATAACACCACCAGTTGCTGTAATTGGATTGGTTTCACTACCATCAGTTACACGAAAGCGAGACCAGGTTGTTCCCATAACGGCATCATCTGGAACATTAACCAAAATGCTATTATCGCCTTGGTTTAACCGATATTTAGACACCGTAATTTCATCCGCATCAAATTGGTAATTCTGATCCCAATCAAACCATGCGTATAGATATGTCTCGTCATTTGCAGAGGTAACAATAATTTGACTGGTATTGCCTGCTACCAAATCAGTGACGAACTTAACGCCGTCATCTGATTGATCATCAGGTGTTAAAAGTAAGTCTGAACGTGTATTAATATTCTCGCCATCTACTGTAGCACCTAAGTAAACCAAATTAGTTTGATCTGCATTTGGGTCAAATAAATGTCTTGCGCCACTGTCTTCGAGTGAGGTTTGATAAGGAGCAGGTGCATCACCAAAATCGATTGAATTATCCGTTACCTTTACCTCAGCAATTGCGCAGCGTGCACCATCATTTTGATTTGATGTAGGCCCTAAAGTAAACACCGCAGCAGTTGGCGTGTAACCGTTTACAGGGCTAATGCTAAGGTCTACTTTGTGTATTTTACCGCTTCGGTTATTACTAAAATAAAACTGTCCTTTTACATCAAAATACCCAGCACCATTCGCTCCGGTATCACCAGCTATATCTAAGTTCGCCACAAATGTGGGTGTCTTATTATTAAGATCTATTTCGTATAAGTCGCCATTTGATTCAACTGCATACAAAAGGTTGCTATTAGGATGAAAAGCAAAATCATAAATAGCTAACCCCCAGCTAGCTGAACCCGCAACTAAATCAGCTTGATATTCATCAGCAGGCTCTGTCAAATCAATACCGTACAATCCGAATTTGGGATGATACAAATAATATACCGCCTGATTAGTTTCACTATTTACATGGATGTCACCCACATAGAAGTTAGTATCAGGCAGACCGTTAACCACGAGTCGTTCTAGTTGATAATCATCACCAATTTTGACAACACTCTTCGGGCTTTGCTTACTAAAGCCATACATATATTGGTCTTTATAGTTAAAACCCACAGCATTTACGCTTTCATTGTTTGTTTCGTCACTAAAGTTTAATGACGGTGCTAATACTGTCGCTTTAGCAGAGACCAAATCAATTCCAAACATTTGTGCAGGTGTACCTTGTATTAGAAATGCTTTACTTGGGCATTCTTCAAACGGAGCTGCGCTTACATAACTAGTGGCAAGCACTGATAAAAGACAGACGGGTATTTTGCTTTTCATAATTACACTCTCCTGTGGTTATGTAATTATTTAAAGCAGCAATTGTTCCAAAATATAACTCATTAAAAAATAAGGTTTTAAATATTTTTTGTAGATTCTTTTTGCAAGATGCAACCATCTATATCGCAAAATGCAATTCTTTTTAATCACAAAAAACAAATTTACTCAACACAAAAGCATGATGTGCTAGAATTGCTTCAGAAAAAATAATAATAAATGTTAAAAATGAACTTTAAAGCTCTTGTTATTCTGCTGTGTACCTTGTCATTTGCATCAATTGCGTCAACTCTACAAGGCCACATTGATGAAGCTAGAACAATAAGCGATTACCAAGAACGCTATAAATATTTAACAAATATAGATAAACGCCTTATTGAATCTGCCAGTTTTGCTGAGCGATTAAGCTTTAATGTTAGATTAATTCACGTTCATATACACCTAGGTCAGTTTCAACAGGCGCAAAATATAGTAGAAGAACTTGAGTCTTCTCCAAAATATAAAAGTGACTCCTCTATTTATAGCGAATTGTATTTAGTCAAAGCTCGATTGGCATATAGTGCAAATAAACTAGAATCTGCAATTCACTTATCTCAACAAAATGTCGCGCTGTTTCAGCGTTTGCAACTCACCGATTACGAAATTGATGCCGTTGCGAGCCTTGTCAGTGCTTATCATAATGCAGGTGAATATCAAGCAGCCTTAAACTTGCTTGAGGTTTATATTCACGACAACAATCGAGAATTATCCTTAAAGCAAAAAGAAATGCTCTACCATGGTTATTCGCGTAATCTTGAACAGTTAGACCGGTTAACCCTTGCCCTAGAATATAAGCTAAAACGCCGTGAAGTTATTCAGCAAATGTCGCCGTCTATTTCATTACAAGCAGGTATAAGTTATTCAATTGCCCAAAGTTATTTAGATTTAGAACAATACGAAAAAGCAAAGAGCGAGTTTATTACAGCCCTTAGTTTTGATAGGCAAACGGGTTCACTATCTGATATCGGACATAGTTTAGTTAAGCTATCCCAATGCGAATATGGACTTAAAAACTACCCTGCAGCAATTGCATACGCACAAGAGGCTAAGCAGGTCTTCGCTAGTTATAACAGTACGCGAAATACTGCCTGGGCAAACCATAATATTGCGATAAATTTGCTCGAAATAGATAAACCTGACCAAGCATTAAGCATTGAAAAACAAGTGCTCATTGAACTCAAGCAAGACGATCACTTATATATAGATGTATTACTTACATTAGCTAAGCTGTACATTGGCTCTACTGAGCACGAACAAGCTAAACATTATGCTGAGCAAGCCTACCAGTTAAGTAAGCAAAAAAATAAGCTGCAAAAGCAAATCATTGCCCTAGAACATTTGATCACTGTGACAGAAAAACAAGCTGATTATAAACAAGCCCTGTCGTATCAACGTGCTATTACAGAGCTTGAAAAAGGCTTTGCCCGTAACAACTACAACCACCGTTTAGCTGAGCTACAAAACTCCATTGCAATGCGCGACCGCGATTTAGCAATACAAGATTTAAAACTCCAAGACAATGAAAAAAGCCAAGCTATTGCCGCACAACGTCAAGCTATTTTATACAGCGTCTTATTATTTAGCCTGCTTTTAGCTGCAATGGGCATTGCTTTATTAAGAATAAGACAGAGAAAACAGCTTATTGAACAGCGCCGAAATTATCTGGATAAACAAATCAGTCAACGTAGTAAGTTATTATCACAAGTAGCTCACGAACTAAGTGGTCCATTAACAGGGTTGCGCTTACACCTTGAAACGCTTCAAGCAGGCCTAACCCAATTTAATGAGCTTACATACGAAAAGCTTAACCAAAAAATCACCGACATGGCAACTTTAGTGACTGATTTAAATAAAATTTCACTTTTAGAACAAAGCAGTTTTCAGCTCAACGTAACAACAGTTAATGCGGCTGAGTATTTCCAAAGCCTACACGCAGATATGCTGATCCAGCTTGAAAAATTTGAAGTGACATTTACACAAAATGTTGCTGATGAACTAAGTTTTGAGTGCGATGCAACACGGCTTTCACAGTTATTTGCAAACTTAATCAGTAATTCGCTTAAGTACACAAATCACCCTGGTAAGATTAATTTGACGATTAGCCAAAACCAAACACAGCTTTTAATCTGCTATGAAGATTCATCCCCTGGCGTCAGCGACGAGAGTTTAGCAAAGATTTTTGACCACCTTTATAGAGTGCCTGACTTAAAAACAGTGAAACAGTCAGGTTCAGGAATTGGGCTTGCGATAGTAAAACAAATTGTCGAAGCCCATAACTGGCGTATTACAGCAGCTCATAGCGAACTGGGTGGTGTCCGCTATGACTTAACGATTGCTATTTAGCAGATTTGTCTGGCCATTCGAACGCGCCAACATCGCCAGGAAATACAACCGGTGATTCAATACCGTCTTTGTTTACAGCCGCAACACCAAAATAGTAGTTATCGATAACAACATTTTTAAGGGTTGCTTCGGTTACCTTGCCAACATCGCGGCTAAACTGCCATTGTGGCTCACTGGTATAACGCCAATAGATTTTATAACTGACCACCGTTGGATCATCACTTTTATGCCACGCTAATGTTGTACTCGGCTTTACGGCACCTGAAATACTAACACCCGTTGGCGGCGCTGGAGCCCACGCCATTGAAGCCATTGTCACTGCATTGAGTGACGTTAATTTCGCCGCATAGGCAAAATCAACATGGTCGATGGTGTCACCATAAGTAATACCATTTTCAGTACGTAAGTCTTGATGCTGTTGATTATAGTTTTCGTTTGTCTCCATAATACGCACAGCTGCAAAGCCAACATCGTTAAATGGACGATGGTGCCCTCCTCGACCAAACCGATCGAGTCGATATACCAACATGGTATCTAGATTCTCGATGTAACGATCTGCGATTGTATCTATGTAGCGCGCAAGGTTACGACTTGCTGAGTCAACCTCACCACCCGTAAAACGGCGTTTATGAGCCTGGTCTTTCGTTTCAATAACGCGTGTGCCTTCAGAGAAAATACGTGCAGTTGTGTTATCTGTTACACCATTAATGCCCGTTGAATTACCAATCATGTCATTGTTTAAAACACCATGAACACGCCAATCATGCTCTTGTGCATATTTAGCTAAGATTTTACCGCCAAACAAGCCTTGCTCTTCACCAGATAATGCTGCGTAAACAATTGAGCCGTTAAATTTATACTTTGATAAAACTCGCGCCGATTCAAGCACGCCAGCCACTCCAGATGCATTATCGTTAGCCCCTGGCGCATCTGAGGTATAGTCCATAACATCAGACACTCTCGAGTCAATATCACCCGACATCATAACCATACGGTTTGCATCAACTTGACCAAGCTGTATAGCTACAATATTGACCACGTCAACCGGGTTTGGAATACGCTTTTCACCGGAGATAGTGTCTTTTACCTCGATGATTTCTAGGCAGTTACCGCAAGCTTTAGAAATCGCCTCAAATTCAGACTTGATCCAACGTCTTGCAGCACCAATACCGCGCGTATCTGATTTCGTCTCAGAGAGAGTATGGCGAGTGCCAAAATCAACCAGCGTTTGAATATCTTGCTCTATACGTGTTTTAGAAACAGCACTTGCAATATCATGCAAAGCTTGTTGATCTTTATATTGAGGTGTTGTGGCATGAGCTGCCGAGACCAATAACAGCGATGAGCTAAACAAAGCACCCGTTGTTGTTATTTTACGCTTTAACATAGTTTCACTCCTTCAATGAATCATTAAAGGCTAACTAATATTTCATTTCGCGCAATAGTAATGCGTTAGAAAACAAATTAATAGGTTAAAACATTTCCCGATAAAGCTATTAATACTATTTAATATTTTTAGTGCCTGATAACTTTATTCCCTCGTTATAAAACACCAAGCGATTACCCCCTTCATACTTAGCTTTGTACATAGCTTTATCTGCACACTGTATTAAGAATTCTGCATCACCATAATGCTCTGGAAATAGAACTGCACCAATACTTGGGGAATAACACAGTTCATCATCATTAAAAACTAAAGGCTTACATATTTCACGACTTAGTTTATCAGCAATTTTTATTACATCAGCTTTGCGTTTTACACTTTTTACAACAATTACAAACTCATCCCCTCCCAAACGCCCAACTATGTCGTCTTTATCCAATACATGGCGAATTCGCATGGCAATAGTTTTTAATAGCTTGTCGCCAGCACTGTGGCCGTGAATATCATTGACTTGCTTGAAGCCATCAATATCGATAAACAATACCGCAATAATTACAGAAATAGTATTAGCAGTGGATAGTGACTCTTCTAGTTGGGTAATTAAAAAGCTACGATTAGGAAGATTAGTGAGTGGATCGTGCCCAGCCATGAATATGAGTTTTTGCTCAAGCTTTTTCTGTTCTGTTATATCATGAGCAATCGCTACTCTAACTTGCTTTTCTTTTGACCAATAGACAGACCACAAGACATGGACCACAGTACCGTCTTTTTTCACCCACCGGTTTACAAACCTTGGATGTAGATTATCTGTCATTATCTGATTGATAGCATTAATGGTTTTTGCTCTATCTTCGGGATAAACAAAGTCCAACATTTTTCTATTGATGGCTTCTTCTGGTGCGTATCCGAAAATTGTTTCAAAGGCTGGATTAGTAAACAGCAAGGTGCCTTTTACATCTACTACGCAAACAGCATCAAGTAATAGCTCAATAATATCTGACAAATAATCTGAGGTATTTTTGTTCATACGCAACTTTTAGGCTAGCACTATACTGAGTATAGACGAAACCTAACAAGTCACTGAAAGTTTAGACCTTAGGTGGATATAACTTTTTGCTAAGCCATGCAGATATGGCACTAAATATTGCGATACCAGTAAAATCTGCAATTAAATCAACAAAGTCTAATGTTCTCGATTCAATAAAAAATTGGCTTAGCTCTTCTAAAATCACAAACGTACTCACAATCAACACAGCTAAATAAATAGGCCGTCCAGCAAGGTTCAATGTTTTAAACTTAAAGGCAAGGTTTATGAATAACGTAAGTAGTCCAAATAAGCAAAAATGCCCCAACTTATCACCGTAAGGAATGGCAGCAACGAGTTCGAAAAACACCGACTTTTGACCAGTATTGGCAAGATAAATAACCCAACCAATAAAAGCGAAAAAGCCGATAGCAATTAACACCAGAATACGTTGAAGCATCTTTTATGGCGCCATATGTGAGGTTAAAAATAAAAATTGGTAGGCAATCACTTTATTCCAATAGTGCCAGTCATGAATACCCGGACGCTCAACATAGTCATGGCGGATGCGCATTTTTAACATCGCCTGGTGTAGCGCTCGGTTTTGCTCAATAAAAAAGTCATCAACGCCTATATCAAGCATAATAGGTAAGGTATCAGCGCCCTTTTTCCATGCCGTATTGCCAGCAGCAATTTTATGGAGGTTGTTAATAATGGCAATGCTATCCCATTTTTCTTTGTTTTCAGCATAACTGCCGAGTACTTTTTCAAGGTCAAACTCTGCACTAAAGGGCCTAACATCAACCCCAGCAGATATCCCTGAAACTGCTGCAAACTGGTCTGGGTGATTTATTGCAATGTGTAAGGCACCAAAGCCACCCATTGATAAGCCTGTTATTGCACGGCCACTTTTAGACCGATTAGTCGAATATTCAGAATCGATATAATTTAGTAAATCGTCTGCAATGTAGGTTTCGTATTGCGAGCTTTTGTCGATATCAGAATCGAGATACCACGAACCGAAGTTGCCATCTGGGTTAACAATGATGACATCATATTGGTTTGCCAGTTTTTCTATGTTTGTCAGCTTAGTCCAATCACTGTGATTTCCACTGTAGCCATGTAATACATAGATAACATTGTATTTTTTTGAGTCCTGATAGCCATCAGGTAATGTCACCGTTACAGGTTTCTCGATGGCAGTCTTTTTGCCCTTAAATATGTGGGTGTCGGTTTGGTAGGCACAAAGCGGTAAGCTAAAAACGAGGGACAGCGTACAAAGCAACTTTTTCATCATTAATTCCTTTTTCTTATTATATTTTCATTTCTTACACTAGATGTAAATAACTGAATAGTAATTAGATTTTAATCTTAGTTTTTAAATTAAATGAACTGCTAAAAAACTACTCAAATGGTATAGTAAGGCCACTTTGATTTTTAAAAAGCGTCGTGTATGTATCGTTTATTTGAACGGATGACTAATCCGTTTCCTAAAGAACAACCTTCTCAACCACCTAATAGCTTATTTGCTTTTTGCCGTCATTATACCCGTGGCATGGAGCTTTCATTGCTGCTGATGTCGTTAAGTGCCGCAGCACTCGCTATTTTAGAAGTATCGCTATTTAGTTACATGGGCCAACTTGTCGATTGGCTTGGCGAATATACTCCTGATACCTTATTTGTTGAGCAGCAGGCTGAACTTACAAGAATGGCAATTATGTTGCTAGTCGTGTTACCCATTGTCGTATTTTTTCATTCAGCAGTGTTACATCAGGCGCTGCTTGGCAACTACCCTATGTCTATCCGTTGGTTAGCACACCGTTATTTGCTTCGTCAGAGTGTTAGTTTTTATCAAAACGAATTTGCCGGCCGTATTGCAACTAAAGTGATGCAAACCTCATTAGCTGTTCGTGAATCGGTGATGAAACTGCTCGATGTACTAATGTATATCGTGGTCTACTTTGGCGCCATGGTATTTTTGGTCGCAGAATCTGACTGGCGTTTAATGTTGCCATTATTAATTTGGTTAGTTCTTTATGCCGCTATTCAAATGTATTTTGTACCAAAGCTCAAGAAAGTAGCCAGCTCGCAGGCTGATGCGCGCTCAGAAATGACCGGACGTGTAGTTGATAGCTACACTAACATTTCTACTATCAAATTATTCTCGTACACACAGCGAGAAGAACAATATGCAAAAGATAGTATGGATGTGTTTTTACAACCGGTATATAAGCAAATGCGCTTAGTTACTAGCCTAAACTTCTCTATCAACACGCTAAATTACTTATTGGTATTTAGTATTGCGGCCCTCTCTTTATATCTATGGTCAATTAGCGCCATCAGTGTTGGAGCTATCGCCATTGCGGTGAGTTTATCACTGAGACTAAACGGTATGGCACAGTGGATCATGTGGGAGATCAGTAGCCTATTTGAAAACATTGGTACTGTTGCTGATGGTATGAAAACCCTATCAACACCGATTGAAGTGGATGATAAAGAAAACGCAAGCACTCTTACTGTTAATGAAGGGTCGATAAGCTTTGAGAATGTGCAATTTAACTATGGTAAAGCTGCCAACGAGACCCTCCGCGGCCCTGTTATCAATGGCTTAAATTTAGATATTAAACCGGGTGAGAAAATAGGTTTAGTAGGTCGCTCTGGTGCAGGTAAATCTACCTTAGTGAATTTGTTACTGCGCTTTTATGATGTTGACTCAGGTACGATTTCTATCGATGGTCAAAACATCGCTGAGGTAAGCCAAGAAAGCTTACGTAAGCACATTGCGATGGTGACGCAAGATACCTCGCTGTTACACCGCTCAGTAAAAGATAACATTCTTTATGGCAGACCCGATGCTACTGAAGATGAAATGCTTGCAGCCGCAAAGCAAGCAGAAGCAATTGAGTTCATCGAAGACTTAGAAGACAGCAAAGGCAATAAAGGCTTTGCCGCACAAGTTGGTGAACGCGGTGTGAAGCTTTCTGGTGGTCAACGTCAACGTATTGCTATTGCACGAGTCCTTCTAAAAGATGCACCAATTCTAATCTTAGATGAGGCAACCAGTGCCCTTGATTCTGAAGTAGAAGCCGCAATTCAAACTAGCCTAGACGATTTAATGACCGGCAAAACAGTTATTGCCATTGCGCACCGCCTATCAACTATTGCGCAAATGGATAGACTCATTGTGCTTGATGAAGGTGGCGTGGTTGAACAAGGCTCTCACGAGCAACTAATTGCCCAAGATGGTATCTATGCTGCCCTATGGTCACACCAAACAGGTGGCTTTATTGGCGTTGAGTAGCTAGGTTTTCAGTATTAAAAAAGGCATTGTATGAGCATTCATTCAATGCCTTTTATATATGTTAGCAATGCTGTTTAAATCAAACGTAAACCAATTAAAACAAGCATCACACTATTTGCCAAAGCAGCGATTAAAAAGAAATAGCTGCGTGGGCTTGGATTCTTCTCAGTTGCTACACCATAATACAGCAGCATATGAATGATCCTGGCTATCACATACAACCAAATACACAGTGCAAATGCACTACTGTTCAAGTTTAAAAAGAACCCCAGAAATACGCTACCTAAAAATAACGGGCTATTTTCCAAGGTATTCATAAATGTGCGATGTGAACGAAATACAAAGCTATCGTGGCTTAATGAATTATCGAGTTTACCAGGCACCGCATTGGGCTGTTTGGCTTTAGTGACAGCGGCAACCACCCACTGAATTGTCAGCATAATCAGATAAACATACACGGCCGCATATGCTGAAAGAGTAAGTTCAGGCATTTTCATTTCCTTTAGTTAAAAGCATATACACTTTGCAAGATACCTACCAAGCCAAAACTTAAAGCAAACCATTGATTTTAGGTGCATTTACTTTAATTTCGTTATGCGTACTGTGCCATTACTACGTACTGTATATAAAAATTACAGTGTGGATTGGTCTAAGTTCAACTCGCTAACTTTAAGCGATTCACCTGTTTTACTTTACCCATACTAAGTCTGTCTATACTCTATATGGTCTGTTTTCTAAAACATTAGCTGTTTTGCTAATAGTTAATGTATAAAAATAATAATAAAAGGTTTTATTATGCGTTTAGGGCCCGGACTGCTAGTCACCGCAGCTTTTATTGGACCAGGTACCATCACCACGGCAAGTGTTGCAGGTGCTAATTTTGGCTTTGCTCTTATTTGGACGTTATTGTTCTCAGTTGTAGCGACTATTTTGTTGCAATCAATGGCTGCTCGTCTTGGTGTTGCTACAGGACTTGATTTAGCATCTGCACTCAGAACCACCATTCAAACACCGATTTTTAAAGCCCTGGCTGCCATATTAGTGATCAGTGCAATTGGTATTGGCAGTGCAGCCTATGAAGCAGGCAATCTGACTGGTGCCAGTTTAGGACTGCAAGAAATACTCCCTTCAGTGAGTCCACTACTCTGGACTCCCCTTATTGCGATTCTAAGTGCAGTACTTTTGTATACTGGCAAACATAAAGTCATTGAGGGGGCGTTAATTGTTTTAGTGGTGTTGATGAGCTTAGTGTTTATTTCAACGCTGGTGATGGCGGCTCCGCCACTTGGTGAAGTGCTAAAAGGATTTATACCTAGCTTACCTGATAATTCAATTACCACGGTACTTGCCTTGATAGGCACAACCATTGTGCCCTACAACCTGTTTTTACACTCTGGGGTACTTGCAGAAAAACACGATAGTTCAAAAAATATCGACAAAGTAATCAAAGAAACAAACCTTGATACCGGTATTTCGATAACTTTAGGTGGCATAATCACGTTAGCTATCTTATCAACAGCCTCTGTGGCATTTTATGGTACCGATGCAGGTAAAATTTCAGCGGCCAATATGGCTGTGCAACTTGAGCCCCTTCTAGGTGGTATGGCTCATTATTTTTTTGCTATCGGTTTATGTGCAGCTGGACTTACAAGCGCAATAACTGCACCGCTTGCGGGTGCTTACGCTGTTTGCGGCATGCTTGGTTGGTCAACACAAATGAGTGATACACGTTTTAAACTGGTTGCTATCACTATCCTTGTTTTCGGTGCACTGGTCGCATCGCTTGGGCTTGATCCGGTTGCGGTTATCATCTTTGCGCAAGCTGCCAATGGATTATTACTTCCAATTGTTACCTGTTACCTTGTTTGGTTAGTGAATCAAAAATCGGTGATGAAAGGATACACTAATTCGCTTTTACTTAACCTTGTAATTGTGCCAGTAATACTGCTTATATTTGGCCTTAGCCTTTATAAACTAAGCAATCTAATTTTTTAGCTTTTAGTTTGAAAATATGTATTAAAAAGGCCGCAAATTTGCGGCCTTTTTATATGTTGAGCACTTATTTAGTATAAGCGCGTGGCATCGCTGAATCAGTTGTATAACGGTCGCGTAGTTTGTCTTGACGCGCTTCGGTTGAAACCTCTTCACCGTTGATCCACATTTTCCTTACGTGTGAGTTAAGCTCAAATGGATCAGCAGACCACATAACTAGGTTTGCACGTTTACCTTTGGCAATTGCGCCTGAGTTTAAACCAAAAACATCAGCAATATTGCTGGTAACTGCGCTAAGTGCACCTTGTTGGCTCATACCGTATGACACAGCATTACCTGCATCAAAACGTAATTGGTATACATTGTGGCTTGAGTCACCAGCAACACCAATAATGACTTTTACACCAGCTTTTTCAAGCTTACCTGCGTTAGCAAGATTTGCATGCATAGAGTCAAAGCTACCCGGTAAGTTAGCCATAGAGCTGATGATCACAGGTACATCCGCTTTAGCTAATGTATCAGCAACCACAACAGCATCATCACCGCCATGAATCACTAAATTGATGCCATAGCTTTCTTTTAACTTAACAAGTTCATAGATGTCTGATGCGCGTTGAACACTGGCAATCAGCGGCATATCACCCGAAAGCACAGCAGCTATAACTTTTTGCTCTGTTGATGGCTCTTTTTTGTCATCTTTTTTAGCTGACTTTTCGCCTTCAAGCTTGTCGATAAGAGTTTTCATCGACATAGCACGTGAGCCTTTACTCTTTTCACCTAAATGAACAACAAGTGCAACTTGCTTTTTATTTACGCTTTCAAAGCTACCTGATAGATCAACTACAGATGCAAGACCCGCAAAGATACTGTCACCACCGTTTGGTACAATCACATCTTGAGTAATACCGCCCTTGCGTGCATAAGGAATTAAGCTACTGCGTGGGTTGAATGCAAGGCTTGGATCAAAGTCAATGCCTGCTTTGTCGTCACCACCATCGCGCGACCCTGCAACAGCACCCACTTCCACTAAGCCTAATTGGTTCATAGTACCAATAAAGCCTGCAGTCACGATTTGGCCTTTTGCATCAATGGTTGTATCCGCGTTGACAGTCGCTGGGTTAATTGCAACAATTTTGCCATCTTCAATAACAACGCTTGCGCCTTCAAGTACGCCTTGCTCTGTTGAAGTGTGTAGTGTTGCATTGACAATCGCTACCGATGCAGCACTTGCTGTCGCAGAAAATAAGCCAGCAGCAACAAGTGACAGCTTTAATGATTTAGTTAATTTTGTCATCAATGTTACTCCTATTTTTGACCTAGCATGAAATCACTTTGTGCTTGGTATTTATCATCGTTACGATCATAAACTTTGGCACCATCGATAAATACTTGTTCAGCTTTCGCATAAACACTGAATGGGTTTTGGTTCCAAATAACCACATCAGCTTGCTTACCTGCTTCAAGTGAACCTGTTTTATCATCAATACCTAGCGATTTAGCCGCGTTTGAAGTGATCCACTTAATTGCGTGTTGCTCAGAGATGTCGTAACCCACATCATTCGCGCGATACATCACTTTACCGGCTTCTTGATTTAAGCGTTGAATCGTTGTATCAGAATCAGAGTGAACAACGGCACATGAATTTTTAACAGCATCTACAATTGCTACGTTCTCTTGAACCATGTCGTAGGCTTCCATTTTAAAGCCCCACCAATCTGGCCAAAGTGCCGCACAGTTACCGTTTTCAGCAAGTAAGTCAGCAATTTTGTATGCTTCAACACCGTGATGGAAAGTACCTGAGTGATAACCAAACTCTTTACCGAGGTCGATCATCATGGCCATTTCTTCTGCTTTATAACAGTGGTTATGGATTAATATGTCACCTTCTAACACACCTGCTAGCGTATCTAGCTTGATGTCGCGGTGAGGTGCTGCAGGGTTTTTACCTGCGGCATAATCACTTTCGTATTTATCCCATTCACGTTTGTATTCAGTCGCTTCAATCCACGCTGTGCGGTAGCCCGCCATGTTACCCATACGCGTTGATGGTAAAACACCTTTGCGGCCATAAACACGTTTTGGGTTTTCACCACATGCCATTTTTAAACCATATGGTGCTTCAGGAAACTTCATACCTTGCATCGTGTGCGAGGGAATGTTTTTAAGCGTTACACCGCGGCCACCAATTAAGTTTGCTGAACCTGGTAGAATTTGTAATGACGTAATACCGCCTTCACGAGCACGGTTAAAGCCAGGATCTTGTGGCCATACTGAATGCTCAACCCATACTTCTGCAGTCACAGGGCTGGTCATTTCATTACCATCTTGGTGAGATGCTACTGATGGAGTTGGGTATGCACCTAAATGTGAATGCACGTCAATAATACCCGGTGTTACCCATTTACCTTCTGCATCAATTGTTTTATCAGCTTGTACAGAAAGGTCTTTACCTACTTGTTGTACTTTGCCATCAACAATGAATACATCTGCGTTATCTAAACGCTCACCTGTGCCGGTTAAAACTGTGGCATTAGTGATTAACGTACTTTGTGATGCAAGTGGCTGATAAGTGCTTGGGTATGGGTTTTTGTTAATTGAGACTTTTGGATCTTGTGGGCCATTGTCTTGACAACCCGCTAACGCGACACCAAGCGCCATAACCAACAAGGATGGTGCAAATTTTTGCATTCTTACGTTCCTCTTTTTTATTATTTAATTACTTTAACTAATTGTTAATTCTAATGCGAGTAAACGAGGCCAGTCACCAATATTCAAGACGAATAACCAGCCTCACAGAGCACTATTTCTTTATGTAGTTGTTATATAACTGCTCTAACGCACCTTCGGTAGTTAAGCTCGGATCTTTGTTGATAAAATGTTTCACAGTTCGAGTTACAAAGTCTGAGTTTTGCTTGTGCTGCTTGGCAAAACTTTTAATCAGTGAATCTGCATCGTTAGCTGCGGTTATTTTTTCGTGTCGATGGCGGTATTGACTCAATGTACGGTTAAAATCACCATTATAATCTTCGACCACCAGCTTATAGAATTCTGTTCTGTCGACTTGTAAATCATTAATGCAGTAATTAAGCGCGTCTTTAAAGTCATAAAAGACTTTGCCTTGCACATCAAATTCGGCACATTTCTCGCGAATAGTGACACTGGCATCTTCAGTTGCATAACTATAACCTTGAAATGCTAATCGCTCTGCCGCCTCTGCACCTAACTTCATGCCTGCTTTAATACTGTGCACAAACTCATCACTCATATCGTGAAGTTCACTTTCATGCCACATGTGATAAATTCTCAGCGCTTTTGCATATTTTGCAGAAAGTTTCTTTTTTAGCTTTGTCACTCGCCCATCAATAGTTAGCACTCGTTCGTTATGCAGTAATGCAAAGCACTCATAACATGCTGGAATTGATATAAATTCGGCCTCTTCGCCTAAATCTATAATGCTTTGCAGCATATGCAGTGGCGGACAAAAATCTCGCTCAGTTGCTTCACAACCACAATAAAAACATTGATTAAAGTGTTTTGATTCAGATGCATAGGCTTGTTGATAATAGCCTGCTAATTTTGTGGTCACTGATGCTCCTTATACTCTGATTAGCCTTTTAAAGAAAAGCTAGAGTTAATACTTAAATGTAACAGCCACGTAAATATCAAGTCTTAAATACGAGCTAATACAGGATTTTTAAAAATTAATTAAAAAATTTTAAGGCTAATTGTGTCAACATTCACACTTTAAAATAGCACTTATCAAGCGGTTAGTTTTGTTTGTTCACATCTACATACTTACTTACATCTTGTCGATTTTCATTAACAGCAATTGTTTTTGTTTAGCGTAATACTTTAAATGTGCCCAGCAAACAGGAAGTGTGCAGTATCCGTAATAGCCAGGTCGCACAAATGTTACGTTATAGACAACAACTGGAGAGAAAGATGAATACGTTAACTACAGCACTAGGTACAGCAATAATTTTAGGTTCTTCACTAGCAGCAACTGATGCAAGTGCAGCCCAATTTGTCGCAGCAGATAACTCAGTTGGCACTCAAGCGTGTATGGCTATTGCATCAAATAAGCCACTCAATGTAATCGGAACTATGCGCGATTTACGCTTAAGTAAACGAGTAATGACAGAAAAACTATTTTGCAATGATATGCCAACTAATAAGTTTGTTAGCACTTATGGGTTGCATAACTCTGCGAAATACTTAAATTTTGACATAGCAACAAAAACCAGTATTCAAGATATCGCTAACGTATCTGATGACACTGTGATTGTAATTGCAGGCTCAAAATAATGATGAATACACAGTAGCAGGTCTTTGAAGGCCTGCTACAAATTCCTTCTTCATTAGACTAGCGCAGCTATCAGGCCAAATAAGCCGCCAAACACCCCTCCCCAAATTACTAACCAACCTAAATGTTCTTTGATCATGGTTTGAATAATATCTTTTACCATGGTTGGTGTAAGCTCATTCAATCGTTCATCAACTAAACGCTCAACTGTACTGTGCAATGAGCCACCAAGGTGAGATTTTGCAAATAGCTTTTCATCAAGAATGGTTTTAAATTCGTCGCTCTTCGAAATATCAATAACCGCCGCTTTCATTTTTTCAATGAAAGGTTCGCGCATTGGCTCGAGCGCATCACGGCCACCAAACATCGACAGCATGCCACCAAATTGAGAGTTTTCGATAACCTCAATTAAAGAGTCATAAGCCGGACTTAAATTAACTTCACTGATCACAGGCTCTAAATCAATATTTGGTTTAGCGAGCGCCATAACCTGATCGATTTTTTCTTCAGCGAAGAACTCGGTCATTACCAAGTTACGAATCGCCACCTTAAAAGACGCAAACTTTAATGTTATAACACCAGAGCCGTATAAAAATGGTACTTTTTCGAATAGCATGTGAATAGCAAGCCAGTTTGTTACTGCGCCCGATAACGCAAATAAACCAACAGAAAGCACAATTGCTTGTTCAAATAAAAATCCGACTAATACTAAGGCAAGTGCCACTAAGTTAGTAATGAGACTTTTATTCATCTGACCCCTCATAAATACTTCGATAAACTTTAACAATATTAACGCTATGGGTTTGTTAATTCATCGTCTTTTTGCCATAGTTTAATTATATGGTTAAAAGGTGAACAAAATTATGTGGAATTCGGTGAATGAACAGATTAGCCAAGCGATGCATTTTGATTTTAAGCATACCTTTAAGCGCCAATTACAATCACCCAATAACGATAAATACTTCCAAATTGGCGATGATTTACACCACTTCTTTGTGAAAGTCGCTCACTTAAGTGATCTGGAGCGCCTAGAGTGCGAAGCCTTTAATCTAGAGCTGTTAACTCAAGAAAGCTTATTTATGATCCCAGATTGCATCACCACAGGTTGCAATATTGAGTTTTCATTTATCGTGCTTGAATGGTTAGAACTTGATAAACAGCCCCATACCAATTGGCATGAAATGGGAGAACACCTTGCCCATTTACACCAAAAGCATACCCAAGCTATGTTCGGCTTAGATAACGACAACTTCCTTGGCCCTACTCTACAACCAAATCGTTGGCACAAAAAATGGGATGTATTTTTTGCTGAAGAACGCATTGGTTGGCAATTGCAGTTATTACAAGAAAAAGGCATTGAGCTTGTTAATCAAGACACCTTCATCGCTTTTGTTAAAGACGCACTGCATAGCCATATTGTAGAGCCTTCGTTATTACACGGTGACTTTTGGCGTCGAAATATGGGCTTTTATAATAATGTACCCAGTGTATTTGACCCTGCTTGTTATTATGGTGATCGGGAATGCGATATCGCAATGAGTGAGCTTTATGCACCACTTCCCGATAGCTTTTATGACGCCTATAACGATATCTACCCATTGCAGGTAGGCTACGAGCAACGTAGAGCCATCTACCAACTATACCCTATGCTCAATAATGCCAATATCTTTGCAGGGCACTATCTTACTGAAGCAAAACAACAAATTGATCAGCTCCTGAAATAAGCTAAAAATCACTGTAAAAGGAATGTCACAAACCGCTAAACACAGCTATATTTAGCTTATAAAGCGTATTAATAAAGATGCTAACCGAATTGGTAGCACTACGCTTAAATAAATTCGGTTAGTGAGTTATATCAATCTAATTAAATCTAGATTCATTTTTGATGAGTTAGGGTTTAATGAAGATTGCAATTTAACGAACTCAGGCATGCCTGATTAAGGTAAAAGCTGATGAAAGACCAATACACACAACGGATTTCATGCCCTCACTGTGGCCACCACATTCACGTAGCACTTGATGCAAGTGACGGTGACCAAGATTACTATGAAGATTGCGCAGCATGTTGCAATCCCATCCATTTGAATATGCATATCGATTACGCACACAACAAACTCGAATTACATGTCGATAGTGACGACGAGCAAATTTTTTAATTTGCTCGTTTTTATACTTATTTAGCTCGTTTATTGTATTTATTTTGCTTGTTGCGATAGATAATTTTCGACCGTGTTGATAATGGTATAAGTTTGCTGATCGACTTCGATATTTAACTTATCCCCTTCGCGGTAGTTATCGAGATTGGTAATAGAGAGTGTTTCTGGGATCAGGTGTAGCCAAAAGCCCTGCTCATCAACTTCACCTACAGTGAGGCTTGCCCCGTTAACGCTAACAAACCCTTTGTACAGCACGTATTTTTGCCACTCTTTTGCTAATGCTAATTGCATTTTACAGTTGTCTTGATGGTGGTTAATTGAAAGTATCTCGGCCATACAATGAATGTGGCCCGATACGATATGCCCGCCCAGTTCAGTCCCAAAAGTCACTGAACGTTCAAAATTCACCGTCTCATTGACAGCCAGCTTACCTAGGTTGGTTAACTTCAATGTTTCATCAATCACATCAAAATTTATAACACAGCACCCTTGAGTGTCTGATGCAAACTTCACCACGGTTAAACAACAACCATTAATGGCTATGCTAGCGCCGATATTCAGGTTTTCAGCGTATTGCTGTTCTACTTGTAAAGCTAGCCTTAGTACACCGCCTTGGTTAGTAGCATCAACCACAACGGCTTGCGTTTGCACAATTCCAGTGAACATCGCTTTCTCTTTTCTTCATTAAATAGATAACTGCGATTTTTATTGATCTATGAATAGATTACAATGGCTGTCTGTTTATTTAGTTGTGTATTTTATGTCTTTTTGTAGTTGGGAAGCCAAAAGGTTAATTTCGTTAGCCATTCCTGTTTTTTTGGCACAGGTAACCCTTATTTTAATGACGGTTGTAGATACCGTGATGGCAGGCCAAGTAAGTGCAACAGACTTGGCAGCACTTTCTATTGCAACGGGTATTTGGAATCCGTTAATGCTTGCATTGCAAGGCATATTATTGGCGTTAACGGGTATCATAGCGCAGTTTGCTGGTTCAAACGATAAACAAGGTATTAGCCACTACTTTCAACAAGGTCTGTATCTGGCGTTAGTACTTGCCATAATCGGTTTAGGGCTGGCAAGCCTTGCTGATACTGTGCTAAGTCAATTAGACACCTCACAGTCTATTACCCATTTAGCTGAGCAATACATTCATTTTGTAAAATGGGGTATTTTTGGTTTTTTACTTTTCAGTGTGTACCGCAATATCACTGAAGGTATGGGAATGACCAAACCTGCTTTCTACATTAGCTTAATTGGCTTAGCGGTCAATATTCCTGCCAATTACGTATTTATACACGGTAAATTAGGTTTTCAAGCCTACGGTGGCGCGGGCTGTGGTATTGCCACGGCGCTGGTATTTTCAGCAATGGCGTTAACTCAGGTTGTTTATTGTCACTTTAACAAAAAGATTGATGCCAAAGCATTATTAGCAAATTTTAGAGCGCCAAAGCCCGCTACTTTATGGACTATCACCAAAGTGGGTATTCCAATTTCATTAGCTACTTTTTTTGAAGTTACGCTATTTGCCTGTATTCCTTTGTTTATAGCGCACTTAGGTGCTGTTGCTGTTGCCGGTCACCAAATTGCAGCCAGTGTGACGACTTTATTGTTTATGATGCCGTTGAGCCTCTCAATTGCGATTAGCATTCGAATAGGCAATTTATTTGGCCAACAACATTATCAACAGTTAAAAAATGCCGTTAAAACAAGTTATATTCTCGCGGCAATTATTGCTTTTCTGCTGGCAAGTGTGACCTTTTTTACCCGAGATATTATAAGCCAATTGTATTCTGACAACCCTGAAGTATTAGCTCTTGCTTCTTCAATCATGGTACTTGCTTGTATCTACCAGTTACCAGATGCCCTGCAAGTTTCTGCCAATGGTATTTTACGTGGATTGAAATACACGGCACCAATTGGTTATATCACCTTTGTATCCTATTGGTTGATCGGCTTTGCGCTTGGCTTCGTACTTGCTCGTACAGATTTAATTGTTCCAGCACTGGGCCCTCATGGCTTTTGGATAGGCATTATTGTGGGGTTAAGTGCCGCAGCAATTATGTTGATGTTCACGGTTCATAGGCGATTTAAACATGCACCTTTTTTGCAAAACCAATAGCCTTTTAAACTCTATCATCGCAACAGCGTGCGTGGCACTTATTGCCTGCACGCCCTCTTCCGGTGATGTAAATCACACCTACGCGCAAAGATTAGAAAACGTGCTTAAAACCGAAAGTTTTAAGCTATCTAAACCAAGTACACTAACTGTTAACCACGTTACTGAAAATACTGAAGATAAAGCAACCATTGGTATGCTTGAACTTGCCCAGTTACGACAGTGTAAACTTGCAACCCTTATTGCTGAGCACAATAACCAGCTTGGCAAAACTGCAACGCCTGCTAACATTCTTAGTTATCAAATTAAGTTTATTCAAAGCGCAAAGGAGTGCTTAGAAAGCTTTGAAGAACAAGATGAGCTATTTGAAAAAATAAAACTCACCGCAATACAAAAGCAAGCAAACCTTGCTAACTACTTTAGAGCTATGCTGCTCAACGAAAGCGAGTTTAAGCAAAGCTGGCAGCTAAGCTCGACACACATTGATGAAAACACCGCAGGTTTTAGCGAAACCGTGAGCGCGATGGAGCAAATTGCTAAGTTAAACAATCAAATTAATACCGGCAAAATAAACGCTATAAAGCCAGAGCAAATCATCAACCAACTCGAAGTATTAAATCGTTTTAAATACAACAAGCTACTCATTTCTGCGGCTCGTGTGCAAACACATTACAATCAACAATTAACAGCGCTGCTCATGAAGTATTCAAAAGATGATCTCTGCCCTGCAAACAAGAATAAACAAAAAGCACAAACGTTGAGTAATGTGTTTAAAAAGTTTTATTTAGAGCAACTACAGCCTTATCAATCATTCTTAGTGGGTCGATTAGAAACTCTACAACCTCTTTACCAGCAAATATGGCGTGACACCGAATTGGCCCAGTTTGTAGATAGCGACAGTAATGACGCAATTTTACAAAGTCTTAAGCACTCTGCGAAAAGCCATGTTGCTTGGTGGCAAGGTTTTTACAGAACGTGCGAAATTAGTCCGTTATGAATAAAAAACCAGCACTTAGCACAAAAATAGCTAAAGCTGCTTGATTCACACAACCAGTCGCTATATATTAGCCTCCGTTGTTTAGCCACGCTAACAACAGTTTTAAATCAAAATACAACCGTAGCTCAGTTGGTTAGAGCACTACCTTGACATGGTAGGGGTCGGTGGTTCGAATCCACTCGGTTGTACCATGATTTAGGTATAACCAAAGGAAAGAGCACTACCACTCTTAATGGCCCGGTCCAAAGGTCGGTGGTTCGAATCCACTCGGTTGTACCAATCTTGATTTTAACATCTCAGTACGACCGTAGCTCAGTTGGTTAGAGCGCTACCTTGACATGGTAGAGGTCGGTGGTTCGAATCCACTCGGTCGTACCAATTCTTAATGTTCCAAATTTAAAACATCTGTAGCTCAGTTGGTTAGAGCACTACCTCTCTCTATGACTCACGCCAAAATCAGTGGTTCGAATCCACTCGGTCGTACCAATTATATCTTTATTGCTTCTTAGTAATTCCTACAATTTCTATTAATAAGTACACTAATCTAAAAAGCTCCACTCAGTTGGTTAGATCGCTACCGCTCTCTATGACCCACGCCAAATTCGGTGGTTCGAATCCAGTCGGTCGTACCAAAACATTTAATCTTCTTCAGAATTAAATGCCTGTACGACCGTAGCTCAGTTGGTTAGAGCACTAACACCTGTCTCTTATACACATCT
>NZ_JACDWV010000037.1:0-4132 GCF_016464105.1 Pseudoalteromonas sp. bablab_jr010
TATAAGTGCATCATGATCAAGTACTTCGATTTGACCAAATTGCGCCAATATAGATAAGTGAACAAAAATATTTACCTTGTTAATATTGTCAAAAATAGCTTCTCCACCAACAATTAAGCTCGGTTCAAAACCAAACATTTCATCTGCTTTTAATTCACCAAATTTATTAATGCAAGGTTCAAACAAAACATTTCCCGCTTCATCCTTAAAGTCATGAGATGCTGTGTCTAAAAAACCAAAAAAGTATTCAATTGCGGTATTATGATCTTTTTTTACTCTACCTTTTTTTTCTATCACCCAGCCTCTTGCAGCCATTACTTTGTATTTATAACCAGTTTCTTCACCCCAAAGGAATAAATCACCAAAAGCATTTCGAGCAAAAACATGATAAACATCATTGTCAGATATATCTGTAGGCTCTAACCATTCATCTAATAAGTCTTCATAATCACTAGGATTGACAATCCAAAATAAACCTTGTTTAAAGCTACAAAACCCAAATTCTTGCCAATATTCTAATAAACGATCTGGGAGCTTATTTTTAAATTTTTCTAATGTCTCTACGGAGCAACATTCTTGTTTTTCTGGTTTCCCAAATTTCTCTAAAAAATATTCAAAACCTTCATCCAACTTAAACTCACTCATGTGTTCCCCTTATTTAAAACGTGATAATTCTACATTCATTTTTGCATCTGGCCCGTGCAAATCCATGGCTTGCTTAGCTGCTTTATCCATTGCATCAACTCTATCGGCTTTCGACCATTGTGAACAATGGTGAATAATTAAGCAGTGACTATAAAACAAAGGTTTTTAACACAGAAAGTGAAAAATGATATTGTCTGAATCAAAAAAAAAAGATAATATCCCTAAATTAAGGACTAAATCTAGATAAGGAATATCATGATTAACACCCAAGAAAAACCAACAATCCCCTCTCCAATAGATTTAATAAGCAGGTTAATCAATCAAGAATCTTCTTTTGAAGTTACTCTTTTTGATAAGTTTGGAAATAATTTTACCGGCAGGTTAGAAGAGTTAAGTGAAAAGAGTAACACTGTACTCATATCTGATAAAGATAAAAACAAAACCATTTTTGATTTAAATTATGCAACACACGTAACAATTAAAGACCAAAATTCAACAGTAAATTTATTTGAAAACTTAGAAACCAAACAGCCAACATCAGAAATAATTGATATAGATGAAATAATAAATTTAACGTCAGAAATGTTTAAATCAAGTTATGATTTAGAATTTAAATTCTTTGCTGATAAATATAATAACAATATTGAGGCTGAAAAAATCTCTGTTGTTATCGATTATTTAACAGAAAACATAAAAAAATTAACTAATGATGACTTTACACTATCAGCAATAAATAAAGTACACACATTCCACATTAATAATGACGAAATGTCAAAGTTTAATTTGAAGCTCAACAATAAAACTATAACAATAAAAATTAACTACTCAGAGCCTCTACCACACAACATTAATCAACTTATCGAAAAAGGACTTAATAGAACTTTGTAATTCATTAAGTTAAATCATTAATAAACATGTCAAATAAATAAGGAATGACAATGGGACTAAGAGAGAAAAAAGCAGCAAGAGAATTTGAAAAGAATCGTTTCGATTCACTTAAAAGACAAATTTTCGAAGCAGCCAAATTCGAATTTGATATAGAAGTAAATTGGGAAACGCTTGCTATTGATGATTACGCTCATTTATATGATCAAACTTGGCCTATGATCTATTTTGAACCAACCATAAAAGCATTTAAAGAAATGTGTTCTGATGAATTTTCTAAAGAAGCGATAGAAGAAGATTTGAAAAAATTAATCATTCAAAACTATGGTAATGTTCATAATGCTAACCACTTTGCGACATACAGCAAGGGTATTTTAACCTTAAATCATTCACCAATATTGAATGCGGCGAATCAAATAGATGAAAGAGCTGAATCAGTACAGAATGCTATAGAAAAAGAGCTATAACATTCTAGTTATAGACTTAAATGTAATGATCTACATTTAGTAGATCATTACAACAATCAATTTAAAATAAAGATTTTATTTTATCAGTATAATCAGACGCTCTTCGAGTCATCTTATGACCTGTTTCAATATTTAAAGTATTATCAGATAAAGTAAAGTTATTTTTTGAATCTAAAAAGTCTTGCTTAGCTGTTATTTTAATCTTTTTTAACTTTGCTAATTCTTCTTTATAATCTTCATCACTTCCACATATAGATGTTATTGCCTCAAGTGCCGCAACGGTTCGTTGACCTGAATGAGAAATAACCCACTCACTCTTATAGTTATCTTTATTAAGCTTTTCACTATTACTACTAATCATATTCTTATAGCTATCCCAGTCTACAGTTACATCTAAAGCTGAATTCCCACAGCTAGATTTTACTTTACTCACTTCAGCTACAATATTACTGTCAACGTTCCTCATTGCTTTTTTATCTTTCACTGACGCATATGATGTTGAGCTAGCCATTAATAAAACCATACCAAATAACAATTTATTTTTCATAACCCTTCCTTTTGTATTTAAAACATAAACAGAAATATACTATACATCAAAAAACACAAAAAATTACCAAAAATATTAAAAAAGTTACTTTATTCATAGATGAAATTAAAATTTCGACACTAAGATTGAAATATTGCTTGCACAGTGAAATGCATTTTTTTTACTATTGAATGCACACTACCTCAAGCTAACTTTAGGTCAACACATTGGAGCAAATTATGTCAGATAAGAAACTTATTGATGCAAACCTTTCGGTTGGCTTTGTGGCAAAACGCAGTGGCGTAAAAGTTTCGACCTTGCATTTTTATGAGTCTAAAGGGCTTATTCGCAGCTGGCGTAATAACGGTAACCAACGCCGCTATAAACCCGATGTATTGCGCCGAATTGCCGTAATAAAAGCTGCACAAACCATGGGCATAACTCTTGAAGACATTAAACAAACGTTAAGCACCCTACCTGAGCAGCGCACACCCACTAAACAAGATTGGGCAGCTCTTTCTAAAGTTTGGCAAACGCAATTAGATGAACGCATTCAATACATGCAGCGATTGCGCGAGCGCGTTAATGGTTGTATTGGTTGCGGCTGTTTATCAATGGCCAAATGCCCTATCTACAACAAAGATGATTATTTAGGTGAAGAGCACAGCGGCGCTGTGCTGTTAGAAAGAGATTAAAGTTTAGCTTTGCTCAGCTCACACATACCGTAAATAGCAAACGTATGCTCAGGCGCCTCTTCTATCTGAATATCAACTGTTTGTGGGCTGTTTGATAGATCGCAAACAAGATCACCAAGCAACCCTTTAAGGGTATTACTATTTTCATGAATTGAAATACTTGTATACCAAAGCACAATACCTTCGGGAGTGCCATTTTCAAGGTAGATATGTTGAATAAGCGAGTCATTATCAAACATATTTGCAGGTTTAGCTGTTCTTATTAGTTTTTTATCAAAACGAAAGCGGCCATTCTCATCTGTTATCGTCTTATCAATATATTCTTTACCATAAGTAAGCGAACGGGTTACTTTTTGTTTTGCCACCGGTTTACCATTATCTAGTAAAACCCCTTGAACTGGAGCCGATAACAAAAAATCACTTTTATTGAACAAACCAAACATGCCTGCGAATACCTCAGTTGAAGTAAAAAGAAAAATAGCGATAAATGCTAACCTAACAAAGTTCACTACCACACGGCTTCTCTATTTACTTGGCAATCGACTGGATCTAAATAGGGTTTTAGCTCCTCAGGGAATCCGTTTTTTTCTGTTATGTCTTTATCAATTTTGAAGTAATGCTCTATCGATTGATATAAGTGAGTACCAAGCGGGATGGATGTATCCATAAAGGTCATGGCTGTGGCATATGCCAGTGAATCCCATTCACGATTTGAACCACCTACATAGAAAGTGGGCTTGGTGAAGCGATAATGTTTAGGGTATTTTAACGGCACCATGAGTGATACAAATACACGTGAGCCACCCCGGGCTGAACCGACATTACGCTCATTTGCACCATAGCAAACAATGTCTTCGTAAGGTAAGTAAAACGGTTTTCTAAACAAGGTATGCGGCTGTCTCTTATACACATCT
>NZ_JACDWV010000038.1:0-895 GCF_016464105.1 Pseudoalteromonas sp. bablab_jr010
CGACGTATGGTTTCAGGACGAAGCACGATTTGGCCAGCAAAATCCGACTACGCGCATTTGGGCTGAAACAGGCACTCGGCCACGGATTGTAAAACAACAGCAATTTGACTATGGATACTTATTTGGCGCGGTATGTCCAGCCACAGGCCATACAGAAGCGTTAGTTAGCCCATTCGTAAATAAAGAAGCAATGACGCAGCATATGCGCCAGATATCACACGCGACACCTGTTGGAAGACACGCTGTCGTGATAATAGATGGCGCAGGCTGGCACACATACGATACAGCTGCAGAATTTAAAAACCTAACGCTTATAAAGCTTCCACCTTATTCACCAGAGCTAAATCCAATAGAGCAAGTATGGAGCTGGATACGACAGCATTGTTTATCCAATAGAGTGTTTTCGGGCTATGACGAAATTGTCGATGAAGTTTCAAAGGCATGGAATCACTTTATTTCAATCCCGGATCGAGTGAAGAAAATGTGCAATCGGGAATGGATTAAATTGATTTAATCTTTATGCGGAATGGTATTAGATGTCAGTTGAACTGTGTGGTTGTTTAGTACCGAGACTCCCTCAGCATTCACTCTGTTCATTCTCCAGGTAGGTTGGGTAGAGCGTAGCGAAACCCAACACGAGTTAGCGAGTTGCTAGTTAGCAAGGATAAAGTTTAAATTTCAAGGTCAAGTCTGGCGTAAGAATGGCTTCAGCAATGAATATTTTTTTTATTATTTCGGCACTGAAGTGCCTTATATGGACTCCTCCTATTGCACAATACCCTTCGTTAATTTTGTCAGACTGCGTGCTTATATGCGGGCTCATAATGAGGAGCTACCTCGGCCCTTTGATGTATTCGCGCCCTTGTGCCTCTTCTCCTACTCGGTGTTTTAACAC
>NZ_JACDWV010000039.1:0-21921 GCF_016464105.1 Pseudoalteromonas sp. bablab_jr010
GAACTGGAACGGAAGCGTGCCCGAAGGGCTAGACAAGCAAATAGTTTTGCTTTCAAGCTGGAGCGAGAGGAGCTCTGCGACGAACTGGAACGGAAGCGTGCCCGAAGGGCTAGACAAGCAAATAGTTTTGCTTTCAAGCTGAAGCGAGAGGAGCTCTGCGACGAACTGGAACGGAAGCGTGCCCGAAGGGCTAGACAAGCAAATAGTTTTGCTTTCAAGCTGAAGCGAGAGGAGCTCTGCGACGGACTGGAACGGAAGCGTGCCCGAAGGGCTAGACAAGGCGTAGGCGACACGCTTGCTTGGCGCGTCTCAAACACGGCACTGCTGCGAACATTTCGCGCGAAATAAATTTCACGCCTACAAAATGGTGAATGCCGAAGGGCTAGACAAGGTGTAGGCGACACGCTTGCTTGGCGCGTCTTAAGCATAGCGTTACTGTTAACATGTCGCGATGTCACGCGAAATAAATTTCACGCCTACATCAAAGACATTTAATCGCACAAAGAGACTATGAGACGCTGCGATGAAGAGTAAAGAAAGAAGTTTTGTCTTACTCATTTAATCTCGTTTACTTCTCTTTGTGCTAATGAAAACTAGTGATAAAGCCTTAATTAGTAGGCAGCTTAGAAGTCAACATACAAATTGTTAGGTTAAAGCTTCTTAGATTCTCGTATATACAAATAAGACTTCTAGACTAGTACTAAGTGAATGAGCCAAGAAGTACTTATTAACTATTTTGCAAAAAACTGTCACAAGTGAGCGTTTACTAAACACTCAGTCTTGCGAACATCTAGTTGCCATGCTTTAATTAGGCAGCAAAAAAATAAACAGATATGGTTTTATTTAAACTGGACGTTTTAAGAAAAATTATTTGGGAAATAACAATGGCGCTTAGCTGTAAAACAATTGTGACGTCATTTGCGTTACTAGCAATGACAGGCTGTACAATCATCCCCGGCAGCCATTTCGAAGGAATCGAGTCGGGCGAACAAGTAGATAATGTAGAGAAGGAACTCGAAAAGGTTAATATTCAAATCATTGACTCTTCTTTAATAAATCAACAAAAGCAATCTCAAGTTAAAAACTTCACGCCTTCCAGTTTAGATGGCATAGATACATCTAATTATCAGTACAAATTAGGTGTAGGTGATGTACTTACAATTGGTGTTTGGGATCACCCAGAGTTAACCATTCCAGCAGCAGTGCAACGTACAGCTGAGTTTGATGGCTTTCGTGTACAAGCCGATGGCACAATTACCTATGCATATGCACCTAATATTCAAGCCGCTGGTAAAACAGTACAACAAGTTCATAAAGAGCTTGTAAAGCGCCTAAGCCGAGTAATTGAAGAGCCACAGGTTGATGTAAAAGTGGTTGGCTTTAGAAGCCAAAAAGCGTATGTAACAGGCGAAGTAAACAAGCCAGGTGTATTACCAGTTACAGAGATCCCATTAACTTTAATCGATGCTCTAAACCAAGCCGGTGGCCTAACAGAAAGTGCTGACTGGCGTACCGTGACATTTACTCGCGGTGATAAAACAGAAATTATTAAGCTAGATGACTTTTATGCCCATGGCGATATTTCGCAAAACCGCTTATTGCAGCATGGCGATATTGTGCACGTAAGCCGAAACGATATGCAAAAAGTGTTTGTACTTGGCGATGTAAAGCGCGCTGGTACAGTGGGTGTTAATCGCTATGGTTTAAATTTAGCAGAAGCATTAAGCGATGCTGGCGGCCTTAACGAAAATACAGCAGATGCTAATGGTGTATTTGTTCTTCGCAAACGTAACTTAAACACTGATGGCGTAATTGCTGATGTATACCAACTTCATGCTAAGAATGTTGCTGCATTAGTGCTTGCTGAACAGTTTGAACTTGAACCGCACGACATTGTATATGTAACGTCAGCGCCGCTTGCACGTTGGAATCGTGTAATTAGCTTGCTGTTACCATCAGTTTCTACGATTGATCGTGTAAACGATGTTGCAAACACAAACTAAAGGTAGGCTGTATGTTTGATTCTGTATTAGTAGTTTGTGCAGGTAATATATGCCGAAGCCCAACTGCCGAATATGTATTAAAAAGTAAACTACTAGGTAAAAACGTAGCCGTTTCATCAGCTGGGCTGACCGCCCTAGAGGGTAAACCTGCCGATGCACAAGCAAAGCAAATTGCCACTGCTCATAATATTGATATGAGCGAGCACCAAGGCAGACAAATAACCTCAAATTTGGTGGCAAATAATAGCGTTATTTTAGCGATGGAGCAGCGCCACGTTAACGATTTGTGCGCACGTTACCCTCAAGCACGCGGCAAAACATTTTTACTAGGTAAATGGATTGGCGATAAAGAAATTCCCGATCCTTACCGCCAAAGTCAAGAAGCCTTTGAGCATGTTTACGCATTAATCGATAGCGCATGTAGCGCTTGGCAAAAGTATTTATAAGGAAAGGCTAGTACATGAATGCTCAGCCCACTGCATTAGCAGCAAACAATAAACAAAATAGAACAACGCAAGACCAAACCAGTCAAGAAATCGATTTAATGGCGTTATTAGGCGCATTAATCGACCGTAAGTATTTTATTGCAGCCGTCACCGCAGTATTTATGGCTGTGGGTGTGTTTTATGCGGTGTTTGCAACACCTGTTTACCAAGCAACAGCCATGATCCAAGTTGAAGACGGCGGTGCATCAGTGCCAGGCTTTGATGATATGGCGGGTATGTTTGAAAGTACATCTGCTGCTGTAACCGAAATAGAGCTACTTAAGTCACGCTCTGTGATAGGTGAAGCCGTCGATACTTTAAAGCTTGATATAGTAGCTGAACCTAAACTATTCCCGGTAATTGGTAATAGAGCGTTTCGTAAATTTACCCCAATGGAAGCAGGCGATTTAGCCGAATCAAGTTTTGGTGCATCGAGTTATGCTTGGGGTGGCGAGAGTGTTGATGTATTTAGGTTTGATGTACCACGCTCAGCTGTAGATGACGAGTTTGTATTGGTTGCAGGTGAAGGTACTGGTAAAAATAAAAGCTTTACTTTGTTAAATGACGAAGATGAAGTTATCTTGCAAGGTAAAGTGGGCGAAGAGCTAACTAACGGTAAATTTAACTTAACTATTCGCAGTTTAGTTGCTCGCCCGGGTACTGAATTTATACTAGTACGTAAAGATAGACTAAATGCAATACTCGATTTACAAAGAGATATTGGTGCAGCTGAAAAAGGCAAAGACTCAGGCATTATTAACTTAAGCCTGCAAAGCGAAAGCACACAATTTGCCGAAAAAGTACTTGATAAAGTAGCGGCTATTTATGTGCGCCGTAATGTAGAGCGTAATAGTGCAGAAGCGCAAAAATCACTCGAGTTTTTAGAAGTACAACTCCCTGAGGTTAAAAAGCAGCTTGAATATGCTGAGCAGCGTTTTAACGACTACCAAATCAAACGCCAATCAATCAACATTACATTAGAGACGCAAGGTGTACTTGAGCAAGTAGTAGAGCTTGAAACTAAACTACAAGAGCTTGAACTAAAGCGTTTAGAACTTAGCCGTAAATTTAAAGAGAGTCACCCAACCTACCAAGGCGTACTTGAACAAATCGAAGCCGTGCAAAAACAAAAACAAAACTTAGTGGGCGAAGTGGGCAACCTGCCAGAAACACAACAAGAGCTACTTCGTTTAAAACGTGATGTAGAAGTAAGCAACCAAATTTACACGCTACTTTTAAGTAAAACACAAGAGCTAGACATTGTACGTGCAGGTACTGTAGGTAATGTACGCATAATTGACCATGCAGAGGTAAATACCTCTAAGCCAGTTAAACCTAAAAAAGCATTAATAGTGGTAATGACAACCATGCTAGGCGGCATGTTAGCGGTAGCAATTGTACTTATTCAAAAAGCAATTCACAAAGGCGTAGAAGACCCTAACGAGATTGAAGCGCTAGGCCTGCCTGTATACGCAAGCGTACCATACTCAGATTATCAAGATAAACTCACCGGTTTTAGCCGAGCTAAAAAAGGGCGCAATAAGCCTAAAACCATTTTAGCGGTTGATAACCCTGCTGATTTATCGATAGAGGCACTGCGCAGTTTACGTACTAGTTTACACTTTGCGATGATGGAGGCAAAAAATAATATCATTGCAATATCTGGCCCAAGCCCAGGTGTGGGTAAGTCGTTTATATCAGTTAACTTGGCAACAGTGCTGGCGCAAAGTGGTAAAAAAGTACTGATCATCGATGCTGATATGCGCAAAGGCTATTTACAAACCCAGTTCGGCATGAAGTGGGACGATGGCTTAAGTGATCTACTATCGGGCCGACTAACGCTGGATCAAGTAACTAAAACATCACAAGTTAAAGATTTAGATGTGATCACTCGTGGACAAATACCGCCAAACCCGTCTGAGTTATTAATGCATAGCAACTTTACTAAGTTGGTCGAACAGGTAAAAGACAAATACGACATTGTAATAATTGATACACCACCTATTTTAGCGGTGACAGACCCTGCAATAGTAAGCGCGCATACAGGTACAACATTACTCGTAACACGTTTTGCTCAAAACCACGCCCGCGAGATTGAGCTGACACGTAATCGTTTTGAACAAAATGGCATTGATGTAAAAGGCGTAGTATTTAATGGTGTAGTTAAAAAAGCTAGCAATGCCTATGGATATTATGGCTATTATAATTACGAGTATAAATCTGGGAATTAGTTTAGTTCAGTTAAACAAAGCGCGGTTTTATACCGCATTTTAAAGAAACATGTAAGCGTAGGAATGGCTTTAGCCCTCTTACTTAGGTGTTAATTTTTGAAAACTTTTACCACCTATAACCTAAAATCGTAATGCAACAAAATAGCGCTACATTGATAGCTGCTATTAATTTAAATTTAGAAGAGTATTAAAATGCATCATTCATTAACGGACTTAAAGATTGGTATAATTGGTCTTGGCTATGTAGGGCTACCATTAGCAGTCGAATTTGGTAAAAAATATAAAACCTTAGGCTTCGATATTAATCAAGGGCGAGTGACACAATTAATTAATGGCCATGATGCTACATTAGAAGTTAGCGGTGAAGAGTTAAAACAATCACCAAACTTAAGTTATTCACACACAGTAAGTGACCTTGAAAGTTGTAATACATATATAGTAACTGTACCTACACCAATAGATGAGCACAAACAGCCTGATTTAACGCCGCTTATCAAAGCAAGCGAAATGCTTGGTAAAGTTGTTAAAAAAGGTGACATTATTATTTATGAATCAACTGTTTATCCTGGCGCAACTGAAGAAGCTTGTTTACCGGTTGTAGAAAAAGTGTCGGCGCTTAAATTTAATGATGACTTTTTTGCAGGCTACTCACCAGAGCGTATCAACCCAGGTGATAAGGAGCACCGAGTTACTAATATATTAAAAGTAACAAGTGGCTCAACACCTGAAATTGCTGAGTTAGTCGATCAACTATATAAATCCATAATCACTGCGGGTACGCATAAAGCGAGTTCTATTAAAGTGGCAGAAGCTGCAAAAGTAATTGAAAATACTCAGCGAGATGTAAACATTGCTTTAATTAATGAATTATCAATTATTTTTAATAAATTAGGTATTGATACGCTTGAAGTGCTAGAAGCAGCTGGCACTAAATGGAATTTTTTACCATTCCGCCCTGGTTTAGTTGGCGGGCACTGTATTGGTGTAGATCCATACTATTTGACCCACAAAGCACAAAGCGTAGGTTATCACCCTGAAATGATTTTAGCCGGTCGCCGATTAAACGATGGTATGGGTAAGCATGTAGTTTCTGAGCTTGTTAAAAAAATGCTTAAAAAGCGTATTCATGTTGAAGGTGCTAACGTGCTCGTAATGGGTTTAACATTTAAAGAAAACTGCCCTGACTTACGTAATACAAAAGTGGTTGATATTGTAAACGAGCTTAAAGAATACAATATTAATGTAGATGTGGTTGACCCTTGGTGTTCAAACGATGAAGCTGAGCACGAATATGGTTTAACGCTTACTAGTGAGCATAAGAAAAATAATTACGATGCAATCGTTCTTGCTGTTGGTCATAACGAATTTAAAGAGATGGGGGCAGAACAAATTAGAGCATTAGGTAAAGTAGAACATGTACTATATGATCTAAAATATGTTCTCCCTAAAGATAGCGTAGATATGCGTTTATAAGAACTCTCATTCTAACTTGCTGGGGCGTAAGCCCCATTCACTCTCAAAAAGTAATTCATAAAGGCAACCATGACTCGTTACGAACAAATTAAAACAGAAATAAAGGCTTCACCTAAAACTTGGTTAGTAACAGGTGTAGCAGGCTTTATAGGCTCAAACCTACTAGAACATTTATTAAAACTAGATCAAACTGTAATTGGTCTCGATAACTTTGCAACAGGTCACCAACATAATCTTGATGAAGTTCAGAGTTTAGTCACTGCTGAGCAGTGGACTAAGTTTACTTTTATAGAGGGGGATATTCGTGATTACCAAGATTGCGAAAATGCATTAGCTCATAATGTAGATTATGTTTTACACCAAGCTGCACTTGGCTCTGTACCTCGTTCTATTGCTGACCCAGTTACGACCAATGCTGCAAATGTTACTGGTTTTTTAAATATGCTACAAGCTGCAAAAGAGGCAAATGTGAAAAGCTTTACTTATGCAGCAAGTAGCTCAACATATGGCGACCATCCTGCATTACCAAAAGTTGAAGAAAATATTGGTAATCCACTATCACCTTACGCAGTAACAAAGTATGTAAATGAACTTTATGCAGGTGTTTATGCACGTACCTATGGGTTTAAAACAATAGGCTTACGTTACTTTAATGTGTTTGGTCAGCGACAAGATCCAAATGGTGCTTATGCTGCCGTAATCCCTAAGTGGACTGCAGCAATGATTGAAGGCGAAGACGTATTCATTAATGGTGATGGTGAAACAAGCCGAGATTTTTGTTTCATTGAAAATACTGTGCAAATGAATATCCTTGCAGCAATGGCCCCTGATGAAACAAAAGACCAAGTTTACAATGTAGCGGTTGGTGATAGAACAACTCTTAATGATTTATATAAATCAATTCAACACTCTCTTCAGGATTGTGATATTAATGTAACTCGAGATCCGATTTATCGAGACTTTAGAGCTGGTGATGTGCGTCATTCACAGGCAGATATTAGTAAAGCGATTAAAAAGTTAGGCTACAGCCCTGACTTTAAAATCTTGCAAGGTATTAGTAAAGCAATGCCATGGTATAAAAAGCTTTTGGCCAATACATAGGTTAATAATGCAGGGAATTATGCTTGATTAGTAAACATTTCAAATAGATGTGTTATTTATGCTTGCCAAAAAAAAAATATTTAAAAGTACTTTTTTACGAAATGTAATTTCCGTTGCATCAGGTGCAGCTGGAGCGCAGCTACTTACTTTGCTATTTATGCCGTTGATTACCAGGCTTTACAGTACAGAAGCATTTGGAGTGCTTGGAGTATTTACTGCACTTGTATTAGTTTTAACACCTTTAGTGTCTTTAACATATCCAATAGCTATTATCTTACCAAGACAAGATAGTGAAGCTAAAAGTGTTGCTAAGCTATGCGTGGTAATCGCTGCTATAATCTCCCTTGCTGTAACTGTTATAATTCTATGTGCGAATAAGCAAATAACAACTTGGTTTAATCTTCAATCATTAGAAAGTTACTTACTACTTGTCCCAATAGCATTATTTTTTTCAACGTTACAACAGGTGATGCTGCAATGGTTAATTCGAAAAAAACAGTTTAAAACTATCGGCAAAACTGCAATCACTCAATCTTTAATTATTAATGTTCTCAAGTCAGGTTTAGGTATTATTAACCCTGTCGGATGGGTATTGATTATTCTAGCTACAATTAGCCATGCATTATATGCTTTGCAACTATGGAGAGCTGGAAATAGGTGCTCTGAAGAAAAAGATAGAATACAAGGTTTTATGGCGGGAAGAGAGAACTTGAAAGATTTTGCATTTAATTACATCGCTTTTCCTTTATATAGAGCTCCCCAGCAATTTATCAACGCACTATCTCAAAGTTTACCAGTTATCATGTTAGCAACTTTTATTGGGGCTTCCTCTGCCGGTTTTTATGCTTTAGCGAAAAGCGTGATGGCAGCTCCAGTTGCTTTAATTGGTAAATCAGTAGGGGATGTTTTTTATCCACGTATAACTGATGCTGCTTATAGTGGACAGGATCTTTATAAATTAGTCAAAAAAGCAACATTATTGCTAGCGTTAATTGCTGTAGTTCCATTTATGACTGTTAGTTTTTTTGGGCCTGAACTATTTAGCGTATTTTTTGGAAAAGACTGGTTTGTTGCAGGTGAATATGCAAGATGGCTAGCATTATGGCTGTTATTTAGTTTACTAAACAAGCCATGTGTTGCCGCTCTGCCTGTATTAAACTTACAAAAGTATTTCCTATACTACGAAGTGATTGGAATTTTAATAAGTGCTGCAGGTCTTTATACATGTCTGGTGATTTTCAAAGATGATCTTCTTGCAATAAAGTGTTTTTCTCTAATTTGGATGTTTCTTAATATGTTTCTAATATCAGCAGTGCTTATAAGTTGTAAGAGTTTTAAAAGAGTCCCCGTTTTGTAAAGTTGAATGGTGGTTTTTATAATTACTAAATTTGTATTTTGCCAAAATAAATTAGTTTATTTTAATGTGTAGCTTAATAATTATTATATCAAAGAGAGGTTTTTTATGAATGAAGGGAGGTCACAGTTTTATTTTTTACAAATGGTTTTTCTTTTTGTAGGGGCTCTATTAATATGTTTTTTTTCCCCTGTGCAGGTAGATTTAGAGCTTGTTGGATTGGCGTTTGTTTTTATTTTTTTGGCTTTAGTATATTTTTTTTACATCAGAAAAAGAGCTGGGTTAAGTAAACATTCTTTTTCGCTAACAATGATTTTTATATTTTCTTATTTTATCGTTTTTTTTCAATTTCCTTTAGATTTATTGCTTTCTTCATTTTCAGATAATTCATTATATAATTCTCTTGTATATGATGAGTCAGTTTTAGTTGAATCTATTTGGTATTTGGTTTGCTTTTTCATTCTTTTATGCTTAGGTATGCATAGACAAGTTAATAGGATGTTGCGTTTTGAGGGGGGGGGGCGTAATTATAAACGAGTAATAACTAAACCATTTTTTTACTTATTCTATCTATTGTTTTTTATGCACCTATTGACTGTAGATGTTGGTTATTATGCTGGGGGAAGAAAAGGTGAATTAACGGGCTTAGCTGGGAGTATTTTAGGATATTTTGTTTTGCTTTTACCAGTATGTTTTGGTGTTGTTATCTATAACAGTAAAGTTACAGAAAGTTTGGGTAAGGTAACTGTGGTAGATTATGTTAAATTGTTTCCGTTACCGTTTACTATAATTCTAGTCTTATTCTCTTTTATTACATTTCTCGCTGGAGATCGAGGACCTGCTATTCGTACATTGATTCTATTAGTTTTCAGCTACTACATAATATCAAACACTAAAGTTTCAAATGTGAAATTTATCTTTATTATTATATTTGCTGGATTTTTCCTTAGTGTAATCAAATTTATAGGCGCAATAAATTATAATGAAGATTTAATCGGCAGTTTTTTATCGGCTATAGAACGTTTGAATGATTCATCAAAAGTAGAATCTATCTCACCATTTACAGCTGAGCTGTCTGCTTCATTTCGTGCTTATAATACCTCTTTTAGTCTTTGGAGTTCAGGGTATAGTCTTTATGGTGCTAGTGTGATAACTGGTTTTCTTATGAGTATACCTTATGGTGTTTCCTCTTTCATGCAAGTCTTTGAGTTAAGCAATGAAGATATTAATTCAGCATACACTATTACTACCCACGTAGGTGAAGTTTATGGTCTGGGTACTACAGTTGTAGGGGATTCTTTGTTAAATGTTGGTTTTATTCCAACGCTTATAATGGCTTATTTTATGGGGAGGTTATTTATAAAGATTGATTATACATTCTTTATTAAGAGAAATAGTGTTTATATCTATACATTAGGACTTTACTTTTTAATGAATGCCGTAAACCTTGCAAGAGGCTCTATCTTCCCTGCAATAGGAAATGTTATTTTTATATCTTGTCTTGTTTTTCTCATAGTTTCATTATTCCAAAAAAATAAATTAGTGCTGTCTGGAGCAGCGTAAAGGATTGTAAATGAATAATAAAAAAATAGCATTGTATCTACCAACTCTGGGTGGTGGCGGAGCTGAACGTTTTATGGTGCGCCTAGCTAATGGTCTAGCAGAGCGTAAATGCAATGTTGATTTAGTTGTGGTAAATGCCGTCGGTCCAAATCTAGAACGAGTATCAGAACGTGTAAATATAGTAGATTTAGGTTGTAGCCGAGTTTTATTTAGTTTCCCTAAACTAGTACATTACTTGCTTAAAGTGAAACCTACATCTATGATTTCAACACAAAATCACGCAAGTATGATGGCTATTCTTGCACATGCAGTTTCTTTTAGTCGTTCTAATTTATTCATACGACAAGCTACTATTTTGAATACTACAGAAGAAACAAAGAAATCATTCAAAATTATTCAAAAGCTATTTTTTTATCTAGCAAAGAAAACTGATATGGTAATTGCTACAACTGAAAAAATGAAAAGGGAGTTTCTTGAGGAAAGTAAGTTATCAGTAAAAAAAGTTGTAGTAATTCCAAACCCAATATCAATAGACTCCGTTGCCCGGTTATCAAAAGAGCAAGTTACTCATCCTTGGTTTACTAATGATAATATCCCTATAATTATTGCAGTAGGTCGCTTAGAGAATGTGAAAGGCTTTGATAAGTTAATAGAAGCATTTTCCTTACTCAGAGCTCAGATGCCTGCTCGATTAGTTATTTTGGGAGAAGGGAGCCTAAGGGAGCCCTTGGAAAGCTTAGCTAAAAGCCTAAATGTAAGTTCTCATATATGGATGCCAGGGTTCTTGAGTAATATCTATCCTTATCTAAGTGGTGCAGACGTGTTTGCTTTAACTTCTGACTATGAAGGCTTCCCTAATGGAATGCTTGAGGCAATGGCTTGTGGGACTAGCGTGGTTGCTTTTAACTGCCCAGGTGGTGTAAGTGAAATACTTGAAGACGGTAATTGGGGGGCACTTGTTCGACCTGGAGATCTTCAAGAGTTAAGCAAAGCATTGCATACTGCGCTAATATCAACTGAAAATCCTGATACTATTTTACGAGCAAAGGATTTTTCTTTTGACTTAGTTATTGAAAAATATTTAGAGTTATTATTGCCCAATAATAAATGTAGATAGTTAATATTTCAATAATGGCTTTTAAAACCTAAATATAGTTAGTTTTTCTAACATGTAAATACTTCAAGGTTGCATCGTGTTTAGTTAATGACCTTGTGAAACTTAAAATTTAAATAAATAATTTTTATACGCTATTAAGGAATATCATTGAATATTATACATTGCATTTCAGCAGCGGCAGCTGGCGGTGCTGAAATTTATGTTAAAGATCTCGCAATCGCAATGGTTCGTAAAGGACATAATGTACATATATGTTTTTTGTCCCATGCGTATGAAGTTGGTAGGGATGCTGAATTTGAAAAAAAATTCCTAGATGACCTAACAAGTAATAATATTAGCTTTTCATTTATTGGGAACAAAGCAAGAAAAAATCCTTTTTATGGCTTTATGAAATTAAGAGGGGTAGTGAAAGGCTTTAAAGCAGATGTTTTACACTGTCATTTATATTATATGGCAATTTTTTCATTAGGAATTATAGGTGTAAAAGTTTTTTATACGCATCATAATATAAAGCTTAATGCACACCCTTTAATGTATAAGTTGTTAAATCTAAGGGTTAATACGTATATAGGTATATGTCTTAACTGTACTAAACTTTTAAAGTCAGTTACCAATAAAAATGTAGTTAGGATTGATAATGCAGTTAATGAAAATAAAATTATTAGGCAGCCAGCTCAGCTTGTTAAGTCAAAACCTGTAAAGGTGATTATGGTTGGGGGATTAGCAGAACAAAAAAACTACTTGCTTATGCTAAATGCAGTAACATACCTTAACGATTTAGATTTTCAGGTTATTATTGCAGGTGAAGGTCCTTTGAAAGAGCTAATTATAGAGGAAATACACAAGTTAAATATAAGCAACAAGGTAACGTTAATAGGGAATTGTAATGATGTGCCAAAGCTCTTATCAGGGGGAGATATTTTTGCTATGAGCTCTCTTTGGGAAGGCTTGCCGATTTCGTTGCTCGAAGCTACGCTAACTGGGTTGCCTGTTATAGTCACAAATGTTGGTGGTTGCTCTGAAGTTGTACATAATTGTTACAATGGTGTTGTTGTCGACGAACTAAATCCCACTAGTTATGCTCGAGGCTTACGTAAATTAATTGAATTAAATGCACATAGAGAGTTTTATTCAAATAATGCTATTAACTTCTCAGCCAGGTACACCATAAGTTATAGCCTCAATAAACACTTAGATTTATATGATAAAGTGTAACTCTTTATATGCCTAGCTAGAATGATTTTTTTAATTTTTTAGCCATAATTGTAATTTTATCTAATATAAACTGACCCTGAACAACATAAGAGAATAGATTATAGAATGAAAGTCTTAATAATTGGTACTCTTCCTTCTTCCTTATATAATTTTAGAGGGCAATTACTTCGGTGCCTCACTGATATAAGTACTTCAGTTAAAGCTTTAGCATCAGGCGCGACAGATACTGAAATTGAGACTGTTGAGCTGTTAGGTGCAGAGTATATTGATTACCCTGTTAGCCGTAGCGGCTTAAACCCTACAACAGATATTAAAACTTTTAAATATTTGCGAAATGTGTTTATAGAGCAGCAGCCTAACTTGATTTTAGCTTATACTATTAAGCCAATTATTTGGGGGGCATTTTCAGCGCGTAGTGTACCAAACTGTCGCTTTTATGCTTTAGTCACAGGTCTAGGCTTTGCTTTCCAAGATGGTAATTGGAAAAAAAAGCTTTTAATGAAATTGGTTATTTTTTTATATAAAACAGCTTTAAAAAGAGCTGAAAAAGTTATTTTTCAAAACCCTGATAATAGGCAAGTATTTATTGATTTAGGGATTGTATCAGAGCTCAAAACGGCTATTGTCAATGGTTCAGGGGTTGATGTTTTGCACTTCGAGGTAAAACCTCTGCCTACATTACCTAAATTCTTATTAATTGCTAGGTTGCTAGGTGATAAAGGTATTCGTGAATACATACAAGCCGCAAATATAGTAAAACAAAAGTACCCTAATGCAGTTTTCAACTTAGTTGGCCCAGAAGATCCTTCACCAGATGGAATCACTGTAGATGAAATTACACGTTTAAATAGCTTTAATGCAGTAAAATACTTGGGTGCGACAAATGATGTTCGACCATACATAGAGGACTGTAGTATTTTTGTTTTGCCTTCATATCATGAGGGCTTACCTCGAACAGTGTTAGAGGCAATGGCTACAGGCCGTCCGATCTTAACTACAGATGTACCTGGTTGTCGTGAAACTGTAGTTAATGGTGAAAACGGTTGGCTAGTTGAAAAAGCAAATGTCGACCAATTAGTTGAACGTATGATTTGGTTTATTGAAAACCAAGAGCAATGGCAAACTATGGCAAAAAATAGTAGAAGAATGGCAATGGAAAAGTTTGATGTAAAGAAAGTGAACACTGACTTACTTAAAATTATGGAGTTAGTTAAATGAAGCGAGCTTTTGACTTTATAGTAGCTTTTTGTGCTTTGTTAGTTTTATTACCTGCTATTGTTATTGTCGCTTTATTAACTCGTTTTAAATTAGGCTCGCCTATTTTGTTCACACAAGAACGGCCAGGTCTAAATGGCAATGTATTTAAAATGATCAAGTTTAGAACAATGCTCGATGGTAAAGACAAGTATGGTAATTTATTACCTGATAATGAGCGAATGACTAAATTTGGTGCTTTTTTACGCTCCACTAGCCTCGACGAGTTACCTGGGCTATTTAATGTACTTAAAGGCGATATGAGTTTGGTGGGGCCTAGGCCATTATTAGTGCAATACTTACCACTTTATAATGCTGAACAAGCGCGTCGACATGCTGTGCGCCCAGGTATAACAGGGTGGGCACAAGTAAATGGGCGTAATGCCATTAGCTGGGAAGATAAATTTAAACTTGATGTTTGGTATGTTGATAATCAAAGTTTTTGGCTCGATATAAAAATACTATTTTTAACGGTTAAAAAAGTATTTGTACGTGAAGGTATTAGTGCAGACGGTCATGTAACTATAGAGCCTTTTAAAGGCACAAAGAATGAATAACCAAATTAAAAAATTAGCTATTGTAGGTGCCAGCGGGCATGGTAAAGTCGTTGCCGATTTAGCAGAAGTACTTGGCTATAAAGTTTGTTTTTATGATGACGCTTACCCAACAAAAACACAACTTGAGCACTGGGACATAGTCGGTACTTTTAACGACTTATTAGCTTGTAAAGTCGAAAATGTTGAGGTGATTGTTGCAATTGGCAACAACGTAGTTCGAAAACAAAAATGCAATGAGCTAAAGCAATTCGGTTTTGATTTAGCTAGGTTAATACATCCCTCCGCAACTGTAAGTCAGTACGCAAAAGTAGCAGAGGGTACTGTTATACTTGCTGGTGCTGTAATTAATGCCTTTGCTGAAATTAGCTCTGGTTGCATAATAAATACATCAGCAGTTATTGAGCACGACACTAAAATTGGTGAGTGTTCACATATTTGTCCGAATACGGCTTTGGCTGGTGCTGTTACTATTGGTGAATGTTGCTGGATAGGTATTGGTAGCCAAGTTATCCAATTAATTTCAATTGGTGATAACACCTTGGTTGGTGCTGGTAGTGTGGTGGTTAAGAACTTACCTGCTGATGTAACTGCATTTGGGTCTCCTGCAGTAGTGGTTAAATGTTGCAAGTAAAGAAATACTCGCAATTTATAAAAATGATGGATTAATTTACAAATGTTAAACACCCCTTTTTCTCCGTGGCCAAGCTTTACTCAGGAAGAAGCTGATGCTGTTAGCCGCGTTATTTTATCGAATAAAGTTAATTATTGGACCGGTACAGAAGGCCGTGAATTTGAGAAGGAGTTTGCAGCTTGGGCCGATAGTAAATATGCCGTGGCCTTGGGTAATGGCACATTAGCTTTAGACATTGCATTAAAAGCATTAAATGTAGGTGAAGGTGATGAAGTAATTACTACTCCGCGTACGTTTTTAGCTTCTGCAAGTAGTATTGTGACTGCAGGTGCAACTCCTGTATTTGCCGATGTTGACTTAAATAGCCAAGCGATTACAGCCGAGTCTATTAAAGCGGTGCTAACGCCTAAAACGAAAGCCGTTATTGTTGTGCATCTAGCGGGTATGCCTGCAGAAATGGATGCCATAATGGCGCTCAGTGAACAGCATGGCTTTTATGTAATTGAAGATTGCGCGCAAGCGCACGGTGCTAAATATAAAGGTAAGTCAGTTGGTAGTATTGGCCATGTAGGTGCATGGAGTTTCTGCCAAGATAAAATAATGACTACGGGTGGCGAAGGCGGCATGGTTACCACAAACTCTAAAGAGTTATGGAGTAAAATGTGGAGCTATAAAGATCATGGAAAAAGCTTTGACGCAATATATAACCGTGAGCACCCACCAGGCTTTAGATGGTTGCACGAAAGCTTTGGTACTAACTGGCGTATGACTGAAATGCAAGCTGTTATTGGCCGTATTCAGTTAACTCGCATGAGCGATTGGACAGCAAAACGCAATGCTTATGGTGCACAGTTAGACCAAGCTGCAAGTGGATTTGATTGTATTCGCTTAGTATCAGTACCGGAACACATTGAGCATGCAGAATATAAGCATTACATGTTTATTAAACCTGAATGCTTAGCTGAAGGTTGGGACCGCGACCGTATTGTAAACGAAATTGTTGCCCGTGGCGTACCTTGCTTTCAAGGTAGTTGTTCTGAGGTGTATTTAGAAAAAGCATTTGATAACACACCGTGGCGGCCTACCAAGCGTTTGCCTAATGCCGTAGAGTTAGGTGAAACCTCAATTATGTTTTTAGTACACCCGACTTTAACTGAAGCTGAAATACTAAAAACAACTCAGGTTATGAAAGTTGTGTTTGAGTTGGCGAATAAGTGAAAATATAACCTTTAATAAAGATGCTAGGCGTTAGAGAAACTAAGGCCTAGACTTTTTATCTTCAATAACTCTTTAAAAATCATGCACTAGTATTATTGTATTAGTTTGATGGTTAGGTTCATTTATTTCGGCTATAATTCATAAAAATTTAACAATCGTTAAGCTAGCTGTAAGCTTAGGTTGGTATCTTATTGACAAAAACAAGACAGGGAACTTGTTGTGGATAATTTTATTCGCTCTATATTAAATTCATCACGTGCCACAAAGCGTATCATTACGTTGTTTATTGACTCGCTATTTATTATGTCGGCGTTTTGGCTAGCACTTATTGTTAGACTAGATAGTATGGCCCCTCTTAGTAAGCTTGATAATTGGATGTTACTTGCTTTTCTTGTACCTACCGCATTATTCACGTTTATTAACTTAGGTTTATATCGTGCTGTGTTGCGCTATATGAACTCTCAGGCATTGTGGGCAATTGTATTAGGTACAATTATTAGTACGGTCGTTTTGGTTCTTCTTGCTTTTTTTATTGGTGTTGAAATACCACGTACTATGCCGTTTATTTTTGCTTGGTTATGTTTATTAACCGTTGGCGGTGCGCGAATTGTTGTACGAGCCATGATAGGCAAGTTAACTACGGCAAATAAAGAGTCGGTTATTATTTACGGTGCGGGTTCATCTGGTAGGCAGCTTGCTACTGCGTTAGGGGCTGGACCTGAGTATTTTGTTCGTGCCTTTATTGATGATGACGAAACAAAGCAAGGCTCTATTATTCAGGGTATTCCTGTAATTGCGTTTAAAGATATTTATGACCTAATAAACAAGGGTAAAGCAAGCAAAGTTTTATTAGCAATGCCAAGCGAGAGCAGAGCTCGCAGAAAAGAGATACTTGCCCAGCTTGAACCGCTTTCTATTAAAGTGCTCTCTATTCCAGGAATGGCCGATGTAATTGAAGGTAAAGCAAAGCTTTCTGAATTTAGAGATGTAGAAATCGAAGACTTGCTAGGCCGTGACTGTGTTGCCCCTAAGCCTCATCTGTTATCTGCAAATATTAAAAACAAAGTGGTTATGGTTACTGGCGCTGGTGGCTCTATTGGCTCTGAGTTGTGTAGGCAAATTGTAAAGCAGAAGCCAACCAAGCTTGTGTTGTTTGAGTTAAGTGAGTTTGGTTTATATTCAATAGAAAAAGAGCTTGCTGAGTACGTTACAAATAACGAGCTTGATGTAGAGCTGATCCCTATAATGGGCTCTGTACAGCGTATAAACCGTATTGAAACAGTAATGATTGCGTTTGGTGTACAAACGGTTTACCACGCAGCTGCTTATAAACATGTACCCCTTGTTGAGCATAACGTTGTTGAAGGGGTACGTAATAACGTATTTGGTACTTACTATACAGCAAAGGCTGCGGTAAATGCTAAAGTTGAAACTTTTGTACTTATATCTACCGATAAGGCCGTACGCCCAACAAACGTTATGGGTGCAACTAAGCGTATGGCAGAGCTTTGTTTACAAGGGTTGGCGCAAAATAAAGGTAAAGGCCATAATACTCGTTTTTGTATGGTTCGATTTGGTAATGTATTGGGCTCGAGTGGTTCTGTTGTACCACTATTTCGTAGGCAAATACGCGAAGGTGGCCCAATTACTTTAACCCATCAAGATATTACCCGCTTTTTTATGACCATACCTGAGGCCGCCCAACTTGTTATACAAGCTGGTGCAATGGGCAAAGGCGGTGATGTATTTGTGCTCGATATGGGTGAGTCGGTTAAAATAAAAGACCTTGCAAGCAAGATGATTCGCTTATCTGGTTTTGAAGTAAAAGACAAAAATAACCCTCATGGCGATATTGAAATAGTATGTACAGGTTTAAGGCCGGGTGAAAAGCTGTACGAAGAGTTACTTATAGGCGATAACGTTGGAGAAACATCGCATGAGCGTATCATGACGGCCAATGAAGTAATGTTACCGTTGGCCGAGCTTAATGTATTTTTAGATGCGCTTGATGTAGCCTGTCATAACTTTGATCACGAAATCATTAGGCAGCTTTTACTCGATGCGCCTACTGGCTTTAACCCAACTGACGGTATTTGCGATCTTGTTTGGAATGCTAAAAAAATCTACAAAAACTCCAGCTCAGCCCCTACCAATAAAGTTGTAAACCTACAAGGTTAAGCAACATTAATTGTTGAACATTGATCAGGCAGCTTAGCTTAAAGGCTAAGCTGCTTTTTGTATTTTAGTGTTTTTAAGTATCAAATCTATTAACTGTATAAAACACAAAGTGCTAAAATTACTTAAACCCCCTAGTTTTGAAGGTAACTTAATGAAAATTGCCGTATTTGGTACAGGTTATGTTGGTTTATCAAACGCGCTATTACTCGCGCAGCACAATCAAGTTATTGCTGTTGATATAGACGAAAACAAAGTTGCACTTTTAAAAGATAAGCAGTCTCCTATTGTAGATACTGAAATTAGTGATTTTTTACAAAATAAATCACTTAATTTTACTGCTACAACAGATAAAACATTGGCACTTAAAGGTGCTGAATTTGTTGTAATTGCTACCCCTACAGATTACGACCCAGAAACCAACTATTTTAATACGCGCTCTGTTGAATCTGTAATTTCTGATGTTTTAGCGATTAACCCAAGTGCGACTATGATTATTAAGTCTACGGTCCCTGTTGGTTATACTAAATCGATTAAAGAAGGCTTTAATACCAGTAATATTATTTTTTCGCCAGAGTTCTTGCGTGAAGGTAAAGCGCTTTACGATAATTTGCACCCGTCACGTATTATTGTGGGTGAGCAAAGTGAGCGCGCACAAGTTTTCGCTAATTTATTAGCACAAGGTGCAGTAAAGCAAAATATTGATGTGCTGTTTACAGACTCTACTGAAGCAGAAGCAATTAAGCTTTTTTCTAACACTTACCTTGCAATGCGCGTTGCTTATTTTAACGAGCTAGACAGCTACGCTGAAAACCATGGTTTAGATGCAAAGCAGATCATTCAAGGTGTTGGCTTAGACCCGCGCATTGGCAAGCATTATAATAACCCTTCATTCGGTTATGGTGGTTACTGCTTACCTAAAGATACTAAACAGTTATTAGCGAACTACCAAGATGTACCTAACAATATGATTCGCGCAATTGTTGATGCTAATACTACCCGTAAAGACTTTATTGCTAATTCTATTATTGCCCGAAGCCCTAAAGTTGTTGGTATTTATCGCTTAGTAATGAAGTCTGGTTCAGATAACTTTAGAGCTTCTGCTATTCAAGGTGTAATGAAACGCATAAAAGCAAAAGGCATTGAAGTTGTTATTTATGAACCAAGTTTACAAGAGGATTCATTCTTTAATTCTCGTGTTATTAAATCGCTAGATGAGCTTAAACAAACATCTGATGTAATCATTTCGAACCGTATGGCTGAAGAGTTACAAGATGTTGCAGAAAAAGTTTATACACGTGATTTATTTGGTAGTGATTAAGCCGAAATAGCTTTGAGCCGAATCTGCACATTCGCTGCAGAGGTGGTTGATGGTAGCGTAGGCGTGAAATATATTTCGCGCGAATATGTTTTCACAAAGAGGAAAGAATGAGGAAGTGATAATAATGCTTTTTGTTTTCTCTAAAGCGAAGCGCCTCTTGGCCTCACTGTGAATTTTAGGGAAGATCTTTTTGCACAAAGAGAAGAGAATGAGAAGAGAATGAGGAAGTGGTAATAATGCTTTTTGTTTCCTCTAAAGCGAAGCGCCTCTTGGTCTCACTGTGAATTTTACCGAAGATCTTTTTGCACAAAGAGAAGTGAATGAGAAAATAATGAGGAAGTGAAAATTATGCTTTTTGTTTCCTCTAAAGCGAAGCGCCTCTTGGCCTCATTGTGAATTTTACCGAAGATCTTTTTGCACAAAGAGAAGTGAATGAGAAAAGAATGAGGAAGTGAAAATTATGCTTTTTGTTTTCTCTAAAGCAAAGCGTCTCTTGGCCTCACTGTGAATTTTACCGAAGATCTTTTTGTACAAAGAGAAGTGAATGAGAAAATAATGAGGATGAGATAATCATGCTTTAGTTTTCTCTAAAGCGAAGCGCCTCTTGGCCTCACTGTGAATTTTAGGGAAGATCTTTTTGCACAAAGAGAAGTGAATGAGAAAATAATGAGGAAGTGAAAATTATGCTTTTTGTTTCCTCTAAAGCGAAGCGCCTCATTATCTCTTTGTGAATATTTGGTTTCTCTATGAAGCCACTCTTCACTCTCATTAAGTCAAATGAATTGGCAGCCACCGGGCTCAATAAGATAGGAATATAATGAAATATTTAGTTACTGGCGCTGCAGGTTTTATTGGTGCAGCTACAAGTCAAAAATTACTAGCGCAAGGTCATGTTGTTGTTGGTGTTGATAATTTAAATGATTATTACGATGTAAATTTAAAGCATGCGCGTCTGGCTCAGTTTGAACAGAACGAAAATTTTACTTTTATCAAGTTAGATATTGCAGATAGAGCCGCAATGGCTGAGTTGTTTGCCCGCGAGCAATTTGACCGTGTAATTCATTTAGCAGCTCAAGCCGGTGTGCGTTATTCAATTGAAAACCCAGATGCATACGCAGACTCAAACTTAATTGGGCATTTAAATGTTTTAGAAGGGTGTCGTCATAATAAAGTTGCGCATTTAGTTTATGCTTCGTCTAGCTCAGTTTATGGCTTGAACGAAAAAACACCATTTGAAACCACCGACACCGTTGATCACCCTGTTTCGTTTTATGCTGCGACAAAAAAAGCTAATGAACTTATGGCGCACAGTTACTCGCACTTGTATAACTTGCCGACCACAGGCTTACGCTTTTTTACAGTTTATGGCCCGTGGGGTCGCCCAGATATGGCGCCGTTTATTTTTACTAAAAAAATGCTTGATGGCGATACCATCGATATAAATAACAATGGCGATATGTGGCGTGACTTTACCTACATTGACGATATTGTCGAGGGTGTTGTACGTGCAGCCGATGTAGTGCCTGAACGTGATGAAAATTGGAAAGTAGAAACAGGCTCGCCTGCATCAAGTTCTGCGCCATTTAAGGTTTATAATATTGGTCATGGCAGCCCTATTAATTTAATAAAATTTATTGAGGCCATTGAGTCTGAATTAGATATTGAAGCGAAAAAGAACTTTCGCGAAATGCAGGCCGGTGATGTTTATAAAACCTATGCCGATACACAAGGCTTATTTGCAGCAACTGGTTATAAACCAGCGGTTGGGGTAGAGCAAGGCGTGGCTGAGTTAATCAGCTGGTATAAAGGTTTTTATAACAAATAATTGCTTCGCATTGTGTGGCATTAAGAACGCACCTAGCAATCGCGGTGCCTAAGGCTATGTAGGCGTGAAATTTATTTCGCGCGAAAGCCTATTCACAAAGAGAAGAAAGTGAGAGTAAATGAGGAAAAACTTACTGGTTTTCTCTTTAGCGTAGCGTCTCATAACCTTTTTGTGCAATAAAATGTCTTTGATGTAGGCGTGAAATTTATTTCGCGCGAAAGCCTATACACAAAGAGAAGAAAGTGAGAGTAAATGAGGAAAAACTTACTGGTTTTCTCTTTAGCGTAGCGTCTCATAGCCTCTTTGTGCAATAAAGAGTCTTTGATGTAGGCGTGAAATTTGTTACCTGCGAAAATAATTGCACAAAGAGAAGAGAGTGAGAGTAAATGAGGAAAAAC
>NZ_JACDWV010000005.1:0-250 GCF_016464105.1 Pseudoalteromonas sp. bablab_jr010
ACTTGGGCTAATCTTATGGCGTGAGGCCCGAAGGTCCCCCACTTTGGTCCGTAGACATCATGCGGTATTAGCAGTCGTTTCCAACTGTTGTCCCCCACCATAAGGCATATTCCCAAGCATTACTCACCCGTCCGCCGCTCGTCAGCAGAGTAGCAAGCTACTCTCTGTTACCGCTCGACTTGCATGTGTTAGGCCTGCCGCCAGCGTTCAATCTGAGCCATGATCAAACTCTTCAATTAAAAGTTTTTTG
>NZ_JACDWV010000040.1:0-5216 GCF_016464105.1 Pseudoalteromonas sp. bablab_jr010
AACACCGAGTAGGAGAAGAGGCACAAGGGCGCGAATACATCAAAGGGCCGAGGTAGCTCCTCATTATGAGCCCGCATATAAGCACGCAGTCTGACAAAATTAACGAAGGGTATTGTGCAATAGGAGGAGTCCATATAAGGTACTTTAGTGCCTAAGTCTTTATGATAATTCACGGCTGAAGCCGTTCCCACGAGATGCGAAATATTGTAGGCGTGAAATTTATTTCGCGCGAAAGCCTAGCACCTAGAGCCTACCCCCTAATACCTAGCGCCTAATTTTTTCAAACCCCAAAAAAAATGCCACCTTTCGGTGGCATTACACACGGGATTATTTCTATTTACTAGAAATGCTTTTCAAAGTTCAAGGTTGCGTGCTTTAACACATAACCTCAAACTCATAATTACTTCCAACTTTTCATCTTTTGGCCTTTAACAGCATAGAAAAGTATGAATAAATAACAAGGCAACATCACAATATAAGCCATTTGTTGTGCTTCTGCGCTTTTTACGCCGCCACTTGCTAGGCCCCAAAATAATGGGCCGAATGCGCCACCAGCTATACCCATAACGAGCAGACCAGAGCCTACACTAGTTAGCTTACCTAAACCAGATAATGCTAACGGCCAAACTGCAGGCCAAACAATCGCATTAGCAAAGCCTAGCACAGCAATGAGCAATAAGGTATCAGGCAGTACCGATTTTAGGCCAAACAATGTTGATATAAATACAGTTTCATTACTACCTGTAACTATCGCTAGCGTTAACACACAGCCCAATACCGCTGAAATAGTTAGTGCTGTTTGCTGCGATAACACTCGTGGGATAAGTAAAATCCCTAAAAAGTAACCTAGTACCATACACCCCATGGTGTACGATGTCATAACACTGTATTTTTCAATACCTAACGACAACGCAAAGCTACCAATGGTATCGCCGGCAATTACTTCAACAGCTACATAGACAAAAAGTGCCACTATCCCTAAGGCAAGACTCGGATGGCTTAGTGCTTCTTTTACCTGCCCCGGTTTCTGTTCATCAACGTCGTCATCAATTAACTCTGGCAATGGCATTTTAGTTACCGCAAAGCCGAGTATACCAATAAAAATTGACATCCCTAAATACGGTAAGATTAAGCCATTAGCCATGGCATCAATATCAGTTTGGCTAAGCTCTTTACCTACAAAGCCTTTAAAGTCGCTGAGTATCAGTGCGGTAAATACAATCGGTGCAACAACACCCGCACCTTTATTTAATATACCCATAATACTAACGCGAGCCGCGGCTGATTCTTCTGGTCCAATTCTTACTACGTATGGGTTAACCGCTGTTTGTAATAACGTTTGCCCTGCCCCCATAACAAGCTGCGCAAATAAAAACAGTGCAAAAACTTGTGTTTTTGCGGCAGGAATAAACAGTAAACCTGCCACCATCATGGTCGCCATACCCAGCGCCATACCGTTTTTATAACCTACCTTTCTGATGATCATCGCCGAAGGTAGAGCCGTAAAAGTCACGGCGATATAAAACGAGAAAATAATCAGCGATGCCTGAAAAGGTGATAGCTGCAAAATTTGCTGTAGAAATGGCATCAGTGAGCCATTTAACCATGTAGCAAAACCCAGTATAAAAAACAGCGTGGCAACAATCGCCATAGGCACAACACTGCTTTGTTTATTTATTTCAGACATAACATTTCCTATAACAGCACAGTTCGACTCTACAGCGCTGCTCATTCAGATGATTATATAAAAGAGATATTAAATATTTATAACACTATCGCAACAAAAATGACAGCGCTGACATAATTCTTTTAAATACCGTAGGTGTGAAATTTATTTCGCATGATGAGTTTGGATTAGCCGTCAGCTTTCAGCTATCAGTTTTGAGCGAACGGTGTTGAATGTAAGACGCGCCAAGCAAGCGTGACGCCTACGAGGTGCAGGGTATTGTAGGCGTGAAATTTATTTCGCGCGAAAATATATTCACAAAGAGAAGTGAATGAGAAGAAAATGAGGAAGTAATAATAATGCTTTTTTGTTTTCTTCTAAGCGAAGTGCCCTCTTACCCTCATTGTGATAATTTGGTTTCTCTGTGTAGCGCGCAGCGCCTCTGTGTTCTCTGTGGTTCAATATGTCTTTGCACAAAGAGGAGTAAATGAGAAGAGAATGAGGGAACCTCAATATTACTTCTCTTAAGCGAAGCGCCCTCTTATCCTCTTTGTGAATAGAAGTAGTTTTAATGCAAAACATGACGCCTACATTCTTCTATAGGCGTCACATTTATTCATCACAAAGCATTACTCACCAACAACGGTCACGCGGCTGGTTTGCTGTGCGTTTAAGCGGGTGCGTAGCGCAACTTTTGCATTGTTATCAACCTTCACAGGCTCGGCATAAGTTTGCCAGCTTTGGCCGTTGTCTAGGCTGTATTCAATGCTCAAATATGCAAATGCGCTGTTGGCATACAACTTACCATTTTCAATCACACCGCCAGGTACTGGTAAATGCAGGTTGATGCCGTCTTTAGCTAGTTTCTCAAGCTCTTTTAAACCAACTGCACTTGAGAACTCAGCCCAGTCTTTTGCTTGTTTTTTACTATCGACGTTTTCGCCTTCCCAATCAGCTTTGTGCCATGCGCGCTCTGCCACTGACAGAATACGCGGGAAGATCATTGCTAATACTTGCTCTTCAGTACGGATTGTTTCTGACCATACCTGACCTTGCATACCCAGAATGTTCTCTGGCTTTTCAAGTTTAGGTAACGGGCGGCCCACCAACGCTTCTAAATTAATAATTGGCTCACGAGTGCGGGTGTAATCAGCATTGGCATACACGTCATCAGGCATATAGTTAAAGGCCTTTTTAGTATCTGTGTAACGAGTTGCCCAGTAATAACCGCGCTCTTCAGGGCTTGCTTCGTATGGGTGATCAAAATACAAATGCGTACCGTGTGATAACACCACTTGGTAACCGGCATTTGCTAGGCGGTATGCTCTATCGGCAACGCCCCATTCCCAAATGTTATCCCAAGTATTAACGGTAAAGGTTTTATTAGGGAACTCATCACGTTTAAACGAATTTTCGCGGTCATACATGATGCCATCTTCCCAAATACCCGGAGAAATACCGCGTTTTTCAAGTAAGGTAGCAACACGTTGTGTGAAATAAGGTTTTAAATCAGCCGGGCCAGCTACACCGTTATTAGGATCAGCAAATAACGCCTGACAGATTGGCGAGCCTATCCACGAACCAGCACCAACTTCATCACCACCAATATGCAAGTTCTTTAACTGCACACCTGCTTCGCGGTACATCTGCTGAAGTTCATAAGTTACTTTATCTAAAAATGCGTAGGTAGAGTCCATACACACATTCATTGAGTTATCTTTGTAGTTTTGTACCGTCATGTACACAGAGGTATCTTTAGGATCGGTAAGCAAGAATTGCGTTGCTGGTCCCATATCTATGTGTTGAATTTCTTTGTTTGCAGAGCGCGTTTTAATGTTGTTTTTAGCGGCTTTCTCAGCTTCTTCTAACATGTTGTGATAACGCGCTTCCATCGCTTTGATTGAGGCACGCGCATGGCCTGGCCCTTCAACTTCAGGGATGATTTGAATGTGGCGGTCTTTCGCAAACTTTAATAGCTCAACAAACTCATCACGTTTCAAATAACCGTTGCCAGAGCCTGATTTAAATGGCCCTGTGCCAAGCTGAGTTAATAAGCACTCGCGCTCTTCTAAATCAAAGCAGCGATAGCCGCCAACGTCGGTAAGCTCTGGTAGACCTGGGATCTCAAGTCGCCAACCTTCATCTTCTGAAAAGTGCCAGTGTAGCTTATTCATTTTATAGCGAGCCATTTGCTCAACCAGCTTGAACATTGCTTCTTTGCCATGATAGTTACGACCATTATCGTAATGCATACCACGCCAACCATAGCGCGGTGAGTCTTCAAGTTCTAACTGCGGTAAGCTGGCACTGCCTTGGCTATTTGCAGGAATGAGGTTTAATAAGCTTTGCATCGCATAAAACACACCGGCGTTATCGCTACCTACAATGGTGATCACTTCATCATCAATCTCTAGAGTGTAGCTTTCAGCTTTTGCATTATTGAGTTTAGGGTCAACTTTTAAGCGTATTACTTTGTCTTTGCCGACATTGATATGATCAGGCTGTGCTTTAAGGCTAATGCCATAGTCATCTTGTAAGTCTTGCATAAACACCATAACTTCGTGCTTAAGCTGGCCTTGATAACTGATTTGCCAATTATTGTTTAGCGTCGCACTGCCACGGTTAAAATCGACTTTACGAGGCTTCGGAATAATACGCTTTAAGGCATCGTCTTTACTGATCGACACCTTATCAGTGCTATTACGCTCGAAGCGTACTTTTGCCGTTGCTAAAACCGATAAATCTTTTGGCTCATTGTAACGGCGTAACTGATTCTCACGGGTAAATGGCGTCACAAACTGTTTAAAGTCTTCTGTGTCGGTATTAGCAAATACGGCTGGTTTATTCTTACCTGAAACAAAAAATGCCCGTGGCATAAAGTCACTGTAAGCAACAATCCACACTTGCGCATCAAACGGTAGCTCTAAGCTTTCACCTGCAGCTAAACCTTTAAATGAGCTCGTTGGTACGATGCGGTGCAAGTCACCATTAACGTGTTCAATATTCAGGCCTGCGACATGCTCGGTTGAGATTTTACGAACAGAGTGAATATATAGCTGCCAGTCGCTCTCGCCTGCAGGTAACGCGACATCAGAGCCATTATTGAGGGTAATTTTTCCTAAAAAGCCCGCATCTTTATTACGAAAGTTATCTTCTACCGAAAACAACAGTTCGGTACCTTTCGCAAACTGATCAACTTGTGATTGAGTTAATGCTGCACTAGCCATTAAAGGCGCAGTCGCTAGCATTACCGCGAATAGTGACTTCTTAAAATCCATTACTTTCTCCTCGTTTAAGCCCTGAGTGTACGGTATTTCTGCGTACTATTTTTCATTTTTGTTAATAATTCGTTCCTATCATATAAAAACTAAAATGACAGCGCTATCATTTTATGAAAAATAAAGGTGAGGATTTAGCTATCAGCTATCAGCTATCAGCTATCAGCTATCAGCTATCAGCTATCAGCTATCAGCTATCAGCTATCAGCTATCAGCTATCAGCTATCAGCTATCAGCTATCAGCTATCAGCTATCAGCTATCAGCTATCAGC
>NZ_JACDWV010000041.1:0-2041 GCF_016464105.1 Pseudoalteromonas sp. bablab_jr010
ATGCAGGTAAAGACCTCTGCCTAACAACTGAGAACGACAACATTCAGTTTGTGATTAAAAATAATCAGTTTATTGATGTTAAAAACAATGTTTCGCTCAGCACTCAAAACCGCGATATCAACATGCAAAGTGCAGGTAGCCAAGCATGGCAAGGAAAAAACACCCTTATTGAATCTCGTCAAGCACTGTCTATGGTCAGTGGTCGCGCAGTTAAAACCTTTGCGCAAAGCGATATTCAGCTTAAAACCAACTCAAGTGACTTAACTATTTCGGCCCCCAATGGCTCAACATTTTTGCAAACTAACCAGTCAATCGCGATTACAGGCTCAGGCCGTGGTGATTTAATTCTCCATAACGAAGGCGGCGAAATTAAACTCGATAGTCAAGGAAATGTTGAGATTATTGCCACCGATGTACTCACCCTCGATGGCACATTTATAAATTTTGATGGCCCCGTTGATTACGATATTGAAAGCCCAAGTACAGCGCGTGCACAAAGCCTTAATGTGAGTCGTGCGCCTGCTATTTCATCATTTGATTTGGCTGATAGCTCACTCGATTCTACTACACTATGCACACTAGACTTAAGCTATTGCTACCTAGATGGCAGTGCTGAAGACAATATTCGTTACTCGCTTATCGATAGCCTTGGCCATGAGCACACCGGCTCACTCAGTAATGGCAAAGCGCAACTGGCCAACGTGCCGCAAGGTCAAAGTCAGGTTCGTTTTATTGCTTCATCTGATGACGACGAACAGCGTTTAGTTGCACTGCGTAATGAGTTTAAGCAGACCCTAGAAGCGATGCTAAATGAAGTTCGACAAAAAGCGGCCATTGAAGATGCCTTGTTTGAACAAGAAAGTCTATTTAACCAATACATGATAGAGCTAGGTGCAAATGCCACTGGTTTTTATCAAGGGGCAAAGTCACTTATTGAGGGCGTAGCAGACCTGATTGTACTCGGTATTGATATTAATATAAGTGTGTACTCTGCTTGCTTTAGAATTATAGAAGCCATTGCTCGCGGTGATAAAGAAGCCGTTAAATATGAGCTAGAAACAATTATTTCTTTCTCACAAAAATCAGCCCAATCACTTACTCAAGCATGTGAGTTACTTTACATTCTACTTGATGATGAACAAACCCGCTTGGCGCTAGCGCGTTTCCCTTACGAGTATATTGATGCCCACTCACACGTAGAGCAAGAACGATTAACGGGTATTTTGGCATTTGAGGTCGTATTAGCACTGCTCACAGGTGGCGTGGGTGCGGCCGCTTCACTGGCAAGTAAATCAAGGTATTTAGCAAAAGCAAATAAAGCACTGACTCAGATTGCCGAGATTGTAAAACGCAAGCAGCTAAATAAACAGTTATCACACGCTGTGACGGCTGAACATCCAACTGTTTCAGCCAAAATAACCAAACCAGATACACAGTTACAGCCAAGTAAAAACCACGCTGTGGCGACGCATGTGTCAGCAAAAGACCATGCTGAATATTTATTACTCACTGAATTATCTGACGATATTCGCGGCAATTACCGCGCATATACCAACAGTGAAGGTAAAGTCATTATTAGCCGCCTTGATGGCAAAAAGCCCCCTAAATTACGTTACGAAAATGGTAATTTAGTGCCCGTGTCGGACCAAATAAATGTGTTTAACAAAATAGCGCAAAAATTAAAGATAAATCATGCTAATTTAAGTGACAACGTTAAACAGCGACTCAAACAGTTTGAAGCAGCACGAAATCAAGCTGTCGCCAAGCGTGATGCCGCACTCCTTGCCGGAAACGCCACTGCATTAAAAGAAGCGCAAAGTGCCATGCGCTTAGCCAGTGAAGCACTGGGTGAAGAAGCCGCACGCATTTATGTGAAACAAAATTATCCAGATGCCACACCATTGGCAAGCAAACTCCCAGGTAAAGGCAAACAAGGCCAATTTGACCAAGTGTATGCAACAGAAGACGGTAAAGTATTAATTATCGAAGCCAAAGGCGGTAATGCCAGTTGGGGTAGCCGGAGTGCTGGTAAAGATAGAGC
>NZ_JACDWV010000042.1:0-1752 GCF_016464105.1 Pseudoalteromonas sp. bablab_jr010
AGTGGTAGGGGAGCGTTCTGTAAGCCGTTGAAGGTGAACCGGGAGGTTTGCTGGAGGTATCAGAAGTGCGAATGCTGACATGAGTAACGATAATGCGGGTGAAAAACCCGCACGCCGGAAGACCAAGGGTTCCTATCCCATGTTAATCAGGGTAGGGTAAGTCGACCCCTAAGGCGAGGCCGAAAGGCGTAGTCGATGGGAAACGGGTTAATATTCCCGTACTTGGTATAATTGCGATGGGGGGACGGAGCAGGCTAAACAAGCATGGCGTTGGTTGTCCATGTGAAAGTGAGTAGGTTGGTGACTTAGGAAAATCCGGGTTGCTAAGACTGAGACACGAGACGAGCACCCAAGGGTGTGAAGTTGTTGATGCCATACTTCCAGGAAAAGCCTCTAAGCTTCAGATTATACCGAATCGTACCCCAAACCGACACAGGTGGTCAGGTAGAGAATACTAAGGCGCTTGAGAGAACTCGGGTGAAGGAACTAGGCAAAATTGTACCGTAACTTCGGGAGAAGGTACGCTCCTATCTGTGATGAGACTTGCTCTCTAAGCGGACGGGAGCCGCAGTGACCAGGTGGCTGGGACTGTTTATTAAAAACACAGCACTGTGCAAAATCGCAAGATGACGTATACGGTGTGACACCTGCCCGGTGCCGGAAGGTTAATTGATGGGGTTAGTTTTCGGACGAAGCTCTTGATCGAAGCCCCGGTAAACGGCGGCCGTAACTATAACGGTCCTAAGGTAGCGAAATTCCTTGTCGGGTAAGTTCCGACCTGCACGAATGGTGTAACCATGGCCACGCTGTCTCCACCCGAGACTCAGTGAAATTGAAATCGCAGTGAAGATGCTGTGTACCCGCGGCTAGACGGAAAGACCCCGTGAACCTTTACTACAGCTTGGCACTGAACATTGACCCTACATGTGTAGGATAGGTGGGAGGCTTTGAAGCAGAAACGCTAGTTTTTGTGGAGCCGTCCTTGAAATACCACCCTTGTAGTGTTGATGTTCTAACGTTGGTCCCTAATCGGGATTACGGACAGTGCCTGGTGGGTAGTTTGACTGGGGCGGTCTCCTCCCAAAGAGTAACGGAGGAGCACGAAGGTTGGCTAAGTACGGTCGGACATCGTACGGTTAGTGTAATGGTAGAAGCCAGCTTAACTGCGAGACAGACACGTCGAGCAGGTACGAAAGTAGGTCATAGTGATCCGGTGGTTCTGAATGGAAGGGCCATCGCTCAACGGATAAAAGGTACTCCGGGGATAACAGGCTGATACCGCCCAAGAGTTCATATCGACGGCGGTGTTTGGCACCTCGATGTCGGCTCATCACATCCTGGGGCTGAAGTCGGTCCCAAGGGTATGGCTGTTCGCCATTTAAAGTGGTACGCGAGCTGGGTTTAGAACGTCGTGAGACAGTTCGGTCCCTATCTGCCGTGGGCGTTTGAGAATTGAGAGGGGTTGCTCCTAGTACGAGAGGACCGGAGTGAACGAACCGCTGGTGTTCGGGTTGTCATGCCAATGGCACTGCCCGGTAGCTACGTTCGGAACTGATAAGCGCTGAAAGCATCTAAGCGCGAAGCAGGCCTCGAGATGAGTTCTCACTAGACTTTTAAAGTCTCTGAAGGGCCGTTGAAGACTACAACGTTGATAGGCAGGATGTGGAAGTGGTGTGAGCCATTAAGCTAACCTGTACTAATTACCCGTGAGGCTTAACCATACAACGCCAAACGCGTTTTATGACAGCGTAA
>NZ_JACDWV010000043.1:0-2510 GCF_016464105.1 Pseudoalteromonas sp. bablab_jr010
AGTGGGCAAACCACCGGAGCGGCAGTGGGCAGCTTAGTGCTGCTTACTATCACTGACAGTGCTGGTAATGTACAAAGTGCGACAGCGACGGTGCAAGCGGATGGCAGTTGGTCTGTTGAGCCAAGTACGGCATTAGCCGAAGGTGATTATACCGTGGTGGCCACCGTGAGCGACGCGGCGGGTAACGAAGGCAGCGATACTGAAACAGGCACCATTGATGTGACGGCACCAACGATTAGCATTGATGCGCCAGCACTGACCAACGACAATACGCCGACGGTCACAGGCACCTCAGACTTAGCCAATACCTCACTCGCCGTGACCTTTACCGATGCTGATGGTATCAGCCATAGCGTGACAGTCACCACAGATGCTTCAGGTAATTGGAGCGCCGAAGCAGGGCAAGCCTTAGCCGATGGCAACTACACAGTCAGTGCCAGTATCAGTGATGCAGCAGGTAATAACAGCAGTGCCAGTGACAGTGGTGAAGTCGACACCATTCCACCGGAGCTTGCTTTTGTGCCGACCTTCTTACTGGGTCAACTGGTGACCTTAAGTGGTACATCAGATTTACCCGCCGGTAGCACAGTGACCATCACCCAAACCTTATTAGGCGGTGGCAGTGTGACATATACGGCAACCACTGATGCCAATGGTGATTGGTCACTGACAGGATTAACCGTGCCGTTAGCGAACCTAGCGTCGATAACAGCCAGTGCATCGGATGCTGCAGGCAATGTACGTACTATCAGTTCAAGTGACTTTGATGGTACACCACCGACACTCACCGTTAACGTGGATGCAATAGGAAATGACAATACACCGCTCATCAGTGGTACCAGTGATGCAGGTGAAGGTGCACAAGTGACCGTGGTCGTCACCGATGCCAATGGTGATAGCAGCACCCTGACAGCGACAGTGGATGCCAGCGGTAATTGGTCAGTGAGTCCAACAACGGTCTTAGCTGATGGTCAATTTACTGTTGACGCCAGTGTGCGTGATGGGGTGGGTAACCTTACAGAAGAAACGGTGACTGGGGTCATTGATACCGTTGCACCAAGCTTAACCTTAACGGGCGTTGGGGCGGGCAGTGATGTGACGCCTGAGTTCACAGGACGCAGTAATGAAATTGGTGGCACGGTGACGGTAACGGTGACAGATAATGATGGTACCGTACAAACACTGACCGCAACCGTTGACAGTAGCGGTGATTGGCGCGTGGAAGTACCGAATGGACTCGCCGAAGGTGGCTACACTGTATCAGCAACAATTAGTGATGAAGCGGGTAACCCAACGACGGTCAATGCCACAGGCTCTATCGATACCACAACCCCAGTGGTGGTGGTTAACGACACTGGCTTGGGTAATGACAGCACGCCACTTATTACGGGCACCTCTACTGAGCCAGCAGGAACGGTAGTGAGCTTATCTATTGTGGATAGCAACAGCGATACACATACCGTCACAGCCACAGTGCAAGCTGATGGGTCGTGGCAAGCCACAGCACCGAGCTTGCCTGATGGCGCTTATACCGTGACAGCAACGATTGTTGATGCGGCAGGCAACGTTGGCACCGATACAGGCAGTGGCAGCATCGATACCTTGCCACCGAGCTTAGCGATAGACAGCTTGGGTACCATCAACGACGATACCCCAACAATCAGTGGGACCAGCAATGAGCCGGCGGGCAGTGTGGTTAACTTAAGTGTTTCAGACGGCACAAACACCTATACCTTTACAGCCACGGTACTGGGAGATGGCACATGGTCAGCAGATGTACCAAGCCCATTAAACAATGGCAGCATCAGCATTGATGCCAGTATCACCGATGCTGCGGGGAATGAAACAACCGCTAATGACACCGCGGTGCTGGATACCACCGCACCAAGTATCACGATTAATGTCATTGGCGAAACCAATGATACGACACCGACGATTAACGGCACCAGTGATGCGGTCAATGGCAGTGTAGTGACTGTGGTAATTGATGATGGTATCAACCCAGCAGAAACATTAACCACCACGGTTAATGGCGGAACATGGACAGTCACAGCAAGCAGCGCTTTGGCTGAAGGCGACTTTACAGTCACCGCAACCGTGACAGAAAACGGCATTGATGGAACGGCCACACGAACAGGTATCATTGATACCACCATGCCAGCGATTGATATAAATGCATTAGACGTCACTAATGACACCACGCCAACAGTCAGTGGCACAGCCAGTGCCCCACAAGGCAGTACAGTCACTGTGGTCTTTACCGATGCAAACAACAACAGCCACACAGTCACTACCGTGATGCAAAGCAATGGCACCTGGTCAGTGGCGGCGAGCACATTGTTAGCAGAAGGAGAATACACGGTTACGGCGACGGTCAGTGATCAAGCAGGTAACCCAGCAACAGCCAGTGCCACTGGTGAAATCGACATTACCGCACCGACGATTAGCCTTGATACCTTGGCCGATAGTAATGATGTGACACCGCTCATTAGTGGGCAAACCACCGGAGC
>NZ_JACDWV010000006.1:0-555 GCF_016464105.1 Pseudoalteromonas sp. bablab_jr010
ACTTGGGCTAATCTTATGGCGTGAGGCCCGAAGGTCCCCCACTTTGGTCCGTAGACATCATGCGGTATTAGCAGTCGTTTCCAACTGTTGTCCCCCACCATAAGGCATATTCCCAAGCATTACTCACCCGTCCGCCGCTCGACGCCAGAGGTGCAAGCACCTCTTCGTTTCCGCTCGACTTGCATGTGTTAGGCCTGCCGCCAGCGTTCAATCTGAGCCATGATCAAACTCTTCAATTAAAAGTTTTTTGTTTGAAGTAAACTTCAAACCATGCTCAATGAATTCTGATTTTGATATCTTTCGATATCGAATTGACTATATAGTCACTCATAAGAAATTGAGACTCTAAATTTGTTTGCGTCTCTTAGTAAACTAAGCTTCGCTGTTAGAACTCAATCTGTACGAGTGCCCACACAGATGATTGCTTTATATTGTTAAAGAACGTTGCGACGTTGTCGCTAGGGATGCGTATAATACATCCTTAAATTTTCGAGTCAACACTTAATTTTAAACTTTCTTTTTAGACCGTTTTAAACCGAAGTTTTACTTAACTCT
>NZ_JACDWV010000044.1:0-16745 GCF_016464105.1 Pseudoalteromonas sp. bablab_jr010
AGAATAATCGTGACCAATTAGGTGAAAGGTTGATTTACCTAAATCAATACCTATGACTTTTGCAACTGACATGATGGTTTCCTCCTGTAATAGCCAACACTATGAGTTTAGCTAATGGGTGGGGCGTACCATCTAATTAATGAGTCAGTAATTTTTCAAAATGAACATTTAATTGATTATCTAAAGTATTGAGAGTCCTCAATTAATATGTCACTCTCATCTATCCACGACTAAATGTACTTGGGCGGGCAGAACCCACACGATTTCTAATCTGACAGCAGCCAAGTTACAATGGTAAGTCTGTCAAATTAGATCTGAGTTAGTGAGGTTATTTATTCACAATCTTATATGGTTACATATTTCAAACTCTTATAATCTCTCAAGTTGCTTTTGGAGCATAATTGCTACGTATCGTGCTGAAGTTAGGCAACCAATATCGTGAAATCCGTCTGCTTTCGTGTTATCGGCCATGTCTACAACTGTCTTCGCACCGAAGTACAATGGTTTACATAATGACTGAGATGCCGCTTCATAAAGAGCATACATCTCCATTTCCAGTCCCGCCATTTTACGGTGTTGGGTTCCTATTCTCTCCATCATAGAAGCATCAGCTATGACAGCTGAACCTGATGAGATAGGAGCAACATGTATGTTCATGTTACCTAGTTCAGTAGCATAAAGGTTTTTACGTACTGCGTTGATGAGAGAGCTATCATTTTTAGACTGCTCAAGATCGACTTTAAGATTAGAGTCTATAGAGGCCTGCATGGGCTCTTGTTTGAATTCACCATCTTTCCATTTCCCTGTTTGATATTCCCAGCATATTTTTCCGACAATGATGTCTAGATAATTTGACTCTCCTGAAACTCCGGCACAAATACCACTCATTGCCACTATTTTGGGTTGAAATAACTCTATAGCTTTAGATGAAACGATAGCCATACTAACTAAACCCATTTCATTTGGCTTTATGATTAAACCGTGTTTATCACCGATTTGAATTTCTTGGCAATCCATTCCTGAAATATTTTGGGATTCGCCAAGCGTAGCGATTGTGTCTGAAAAAGCAGAGCGTTCTTTAGCCAACGCACAAAAGATCAAAAAGTCACATTTAATTTTTTGAGCGACTCTACTTAATTTTAATTCTAGGGCAGTTTTCCAGCCTTTGGACTCGTCATAACTAACTAGTGTGATACCTGCTTTGTTGAAAAGCTGTATGTTTTCTACCTCATTGACTTCAAATTGGGTTAAAGCTATTGCTTCAGATTGGTAATTCTTGCTGTGAGAAAATTCAGAAATAAGCTCAAAAGAGCAATCTCTTTCTTGACCATGTCCTTTTATGTCTGGAAGATACATATCAAAGATAACAAGGTCAAATTGCTCTGTATAAAGGTAACGTCTAGCACTAGTTAAATCTTCTGCCCAATTAATACTGTAGTGATTTGCTAGGTTTTGCAAAGAAGTATTTATAACTTCTTCAATAGATTCTTTCTTACTTGGGTTGTCTTCGATAATTAGTATTTTCATTTTACTTTAAGAATTCCATTGTTTTTTTCTTCCACGGTTCATTATTGCTGTGGTCGTAGTAACAGGCTTCAATCGCCATGAAGCCGTATTCTTCTCTAAAGGTTGCAGCAGACTCTTGAACTGGTATTAAGTCTTGTTCTATCTCGATTTCAGGGTATTGAGTTAGAATCAAAACTGGTAAGTCCATCAAATTTTTCATTTTTAGCTCAAACAAAACCTCTATACCGCCAGTAGGAAGAGGAACCGGAGTTCCTTGCCCCGGTAGAGCTCTATGGCTGGGTAAAGACATATCCAGTATGATTTTTTCTGGAGTATAATCAATTAAAAACCTGACAGCATCCATGACGTTATCAACTAGCGTTACTTCTGTCTCGTTGTCTAATACAGAGTTAAAAACTTCCATGATCTGTGACGATTTATGTGCATCATCTTCAACTATCAATATCATCGTACTTACCTCTACTATCAAGTTCAAAATGGAATTCAAAACAGAGCATATTTCCCGCTTCATTAGGAGAAAAATTTAGCTCGCTTATACTTCCTTCGTTCTCTAGTTTTTTTAGCTTTCGAATCCCGCTTTTACTCTCATAGTCGTCAGCATCACCTTTAGCTAAAAGCTGAGCTTCTTCTATGTTATCTAGTGCTTTTGTTACTGCTTCACAACTATCGAGTTCTGTATATAACTCAATACGAATCGCATTCCTTCTTTCTTCAAGTATGGACACTTTGAAATCTATTCTACCGTTAGGTTTACCATGCTTAGCAGAATTATGGATTAAAACAAATAATGCATCATATATAACATAGTACGTGCCACCATTTATGGTGAAGATTTTATCTACTAAGTCTATTTTAGGCTCAAATTCTGGGAAGCTATCTTTTACTTCGGATATCACTGCGTTAAATAATAAATAGATATCGGTACTTGGCGAAGCATAAGTAGGCTTGTTGAACCAAGATGCCATTAAGCCAAATTTCTGGCTAGTAAGTGAGTTAACTTCTTGAGAAAATTTGGAGTATTGTCTCTTATGTGCCAATGAACCATATTTTGGACTATAAGAAAATACACCATGTGAAGATTTTCTCTCACTGAGCAACTTCTTAGTTGTAACTAGGTCAAATTCGGCAAGCCTCCAGCAGTAATCAATAATTAAGCTTGGCAACCTAACAACACCAGTTCTCTTGGAATATATTCGAAGGATTTCGTATATCAGTTGATCAGCAACGACTTTTTTAGCTGGAGAATCAATATCTGTAGAAAAGCATCCATCAGGCTTACGTTTACTCTTGACCTGTAAGACGTTCTTTTTCAAAGCGTCTATCATTTCTTCGTAGCGTTTCATCCATTCGCCAAACCTAGAGCTAAACTCCTTATCATCGAATAAGTGAATATATTCTTCCTTGGAAGATAGAGCTTTTAATTCTGTGCTAGCAGTCCCTTCGAAGGTGCCGTGTCTTATCCGTCTTCCAAGGTATGAAGCTATGCCGAACGAACGGTTGTCACAAAACTCTTTGTAGCATGCTAGCAATAGATTAATAACCTCATCTGTGCTGCCTACGCCGGTACTTTTCCAATTAAGATTTACAGCAGGGTGCTCACTAATCATAAGGTTATCAAGAGCCATGGTTAGCTTACCAACCATTTGATCCTCAAACCATTGAGTGTATTTAAATGGGTCTACATAAATACGGGAATCATCAATAGTACCCTTTTCTTTGTTAATTTGAATATCTATCTTTAATGTTTTGGCTCTATCTAGATAACGTTCTTCACCACTGATTTTACCGTACCAGTTGAGCATATCAGCACGAAGCTGTATCGCATCCACAGGGCGATCTACTATCCTAAACAGGGTCGCTAGGAATGTTTCATCACAGGTCAATAGTAGGTGTTCTGCTACCGCTGGAGAAATACTATATAAGTACTGGACTAAGTCGTTCAAATTGCCATTGAACTGTTGTATGCAATAATCTTGGATTACTGACCGAAGCTTATGCTCTGACAGCTGAGATTTATGATTCAGGGTGATTAAACAGTTAACTACTAATTGAAGTCGCTGACATGTGGCTGAAGATGCCATTGATGCTAAATATTCTTTTGGACATATTTCGCCAATCTCACGCGTATAGGACATTAATTCCACAAACAAGTCTTGTTCGTTCTGCGATAGTTGACCTTGCTTTCGGCCCAGTACATATACTAGTGCGGTCGAGTTTTCTAACATCCCACAAGTAGAAGAATTATACTTGTCACTCCTAATTTCATACCTAGCAGGAGTTGTGTGATTCAGATGTTCTAGCTCATTGATATCTGAAAAATATTCTTCAATAATTGGTGTTGCTAGCTGATTTATATGCTTTGAATTTAAGGCATTTAAGTAGTAATAGCCATGAACTATTTGGAACTGTAGAGCATTGGGTTGTTCAGAAAATAGGAAGCTTTCTCTCAGAAAATAGTAACCAACATCTTCGTCTACTTTTTTGTACATATTTTCCGGATTAAATTGAATTGCAGAAATTCTTTCATATGCTTCCTCTAAGCTTCGTTCCACAGTAGTTGTAGGAATGAACGAAAGGTTAAACTTAAGCAATTTCATAAGATAGAGGTAAGAATCAAAAAGAGAAAACGAGAAGTAATCGCTCAAAACTGATTCAAACTCTAATTTGTCATTAGGGATTGGCTTAATAAAAGATTTAGCTATATGTATCCCATTAAATATTCTATTAATTTCATAGATTCTTTTCGATGTGGTAATATGAGAGGTCCTTAAGTTACTCAATTGAGTAACAGCGCTTTCAATGAAAGGGCAACGTGATATACTTATTCGTTGCTTTATGTAATCAATTTTTCTTAGAATCTCGTTATCATCCAATCCTAAAAGCTGGTATCTATTTGTTATGTAAGATAATTGACGAATTAAAAATACGGACGCCCCCTTCATATCAGCTAAATCACTACAATATTCTAAAGCAGTATTAATATCTCCAACATTTAGCGATTCTAATATCTTTACCGCACAGTCAGCCAACTCTTCTAGTTCGAAAGCATACTTGTTAATATACTCTACAACCTCATGTAGTGAATATTTCACAATTAAGTCATTCGCCTCATTAGGGCACCTATCCGAAAGCAACTGACCAATTTCAGTTCCATCAAAAATGGAACTGGATCTAACAAATAAGATAGATTTTTTGAAATCGGAATTGGTGCAACTATGCTTGATCTTCTCTAAAGCCCTACGAGTTTGCTTGAAGTTAGTAGGGTCTGTACCTCTCAAATAATTCCGCGCTTTCTTCGATGGGATATCGATTAAATGGACTGAACCTACGTTATTTATATTTAGTAAAAGGTGCTTAATATTCAAATAATTAATGCTCTGTAGCATAAGACGCTCACTGTGGCTACTTACTTTTTGTGTTCAAATATAACACTTATTGCCTTTATCATTGAGCATATTTAATTTTTAAGCTTATTGAGATTTGGTATTTGTATTTCCTTTTCCTTTTTCTTTTCATATTTGATAAGCCGCTTGAGTTAGGGAGCTCCTGAGCATTAGAAAAGTTTATCTTAGGAAAATACTTGTGCAGTGGAGGGGTTAGAGTCGTACATCTATTTGCTGATCTTTCTTATAGGAGGCTTTGGTAAATGACAGTTTTGTTCTGCAACCTGGTTCGAAAACAAAATAGGGAGTAGAAGTATTGCCATTTTTTGATGCTATCTCTATGTGAAGGTACAAAGGTAGTAATCGATCTAACACTTCACAAACTCTTTTAAAATCAACTCTTTCACGATTTTGTTTTTCACCTAGGAAAATAAAAGCATTAGTTTTGCACCATTCTGACTTGATTATGGTTGGCTGAAAGTCTTCACTTCTAGAGCCGTCACGCTCAATATCATAGTGCCACATGCTTAAATCGTAAAACTCAGTTCCGAATTCATTGATGTATTCATTGAATAAATTAATTTTCTCTATTAGAGCATTAAGGTTTGGATGATCTCTACTAGGGCGAAGGGAGAATGCTACTCCATATCGAAACGAATTATTTTCAAAGCCGATATTAAATTGAAGCTCGGCTCGACCTCCGAAATGAGCTCCCCAATCTTTTTTTACTCCCCTTTGGTCAAATACATACTTTGAGGGAACTCGTGATAAAGAATGAATATTTTTCCTCAATTCTTGAAGGTTACCCAGCTCATATTCTGTGAGCATTTTATTAATTTTATTTGCAATGTGAAACAGAGATTTCATTTAAAAACCTAAAAGTTATACCTGAATTGAGTATTACATTTCGATTGTTAATGGCCAACTTTGATTTTTGATAACAGTACTCGACTTAATTATCTAATTATAAAGTGCTAGTGGTTGAGGTTGTGTTTAATTTTTAAATCATAAAGTTTATATTTATAAATAAAATAAATTAAATTGAATCAACTGTTTAAATTTTCTATAAATTTTTATTGTGAAATATGCACTTTTTGTAGTTGCCAATTTAGTGACCTTCTGTTTAAAATGTAGCTTCATTGTTAATAATTTTTTATTGGTTGTGTTATGGAAAATCGAAGTCAATTTTTGGATGAAGCAATATCTATTCAAGTTAGTGCTTTGCTTCTAGTGAAACAAGCTGCAGTTGTAGATATTCAATTGGCTGCGCACCTTTTCTGTATTCAATCTGAAGCTGATGTGGTTGCTATACGTGATGCAAGTACAATGACATTGCAACGACTAGCTAGAGAAAAAACAGTTATTAACGCGGCATCGCTTGGTTTGAATGGAATTAAACAAATGCTAGATGCTATTAAAAGTGCTGAGAATAATGATTCAAAACTTGGCAAGCTTAAAAACTTAGCTGCAAGTACTTCAATCGCTGTGGTGGGGAATTAATTATGAATGCAATTAGTTCAGAACTCATATGTTTAGTGGATGGAAGAAGTGTTTCATATAATATAACAAGAGACATTTCACTGATTGTTACGCTGATGTCTCTTAATGCAAGGCCAGCTCTTGTTGCAGAGCTCTTTCCTTATATCAAAATTGGACGCTATAAAGAAATAAAAAGGGAAGTAGACACTATTTCTTCTAAGCCATTTGAGTTCAAGAAAATTGCAAATTCGGTTGGTTATGGATGGGTTGATTCAAACCGCGAAGGCTTTTTGATAGCGAATCTGCTATTTAATGAAGCTAAAGTTCTGTACCCTAATTTTGATTTTGATAATGACAATGTTTTTGCAGATATGCTTGTTAATGTTTGTATAAGCTTTAATAAGCGCTTCCAAGATTTGGTCGACCCAATTGACATTAATCAAGTTAATTCATTGTTTTGTGGAATTTCTAAGCAGGACTTATACCCCAATAGATGCTCATGTGGCCGCTTTTATTTAAGAACAACCCAAAGTTTCACTTCTTCTTGTCCTTGGTGTCGTTGTGGTGTTAATCCTAAATCAGTGAAAACAATCAAACTTAAAAAAGTAAATATTCATCATTTCGTTCAAGAGCAATCAGTTCGAGTACAACACACGCAAGTAGCTAAAATTTCGTAGGTTGAAAGGAATGAGATTCTATTTAAGTTTAACCATTGTAGCATTGGGAGTTATGAATGCTGGTTTTGTGTCTGCTAAAAGCTCACTGGATTCTGGAACAGAAAAACCTAGTAGAGGATGGCACTTTTACGAAGATCCTCAGCTTGTAGATGAGGAAAAGCAAGAAGTTCCAAAGGCGCAACCTCCTTCTGCACAGCCAAATGATAAGAAACAAACAGAAATGGTTGAAATTAATTCAGCGTGGTTGAAAGAAAACCTTCCTAAATTACTCAATACAGCTATTGATGATCCTAGTACAGAGAACATTTCAAACTATTATTACGCACAACGTTTAGCTATCGACAAAGCGAATGCATTTAGCGATCAAACAAAAGAATTTTTTATGTTTGAAGAGCAACTTTCTGAAAGTAACCGCCGACCAAATTCAAGTAATGCGTTATTTGCTCATAAAGTAAAAACAAATAAAGATAAAGCCAAAGTGTTCAATTCTTTATTTGATAAAGCTGGGCTGTGGATGTTTTATCGTTCTGACTGCCCGTATTGTCACCAACAATTTCCTGCGATGGAGTCCTTAGCTAAGATTATGGGGGTTGATGTGTTAGCAATCTCGATGGATGGCATTCTTTTAGATAAAGAGTTCCCGGGAGTTAAGCATGTGATCGACCCTAACATGACTTTGTCTCGAAAGTTTCAAGTGAACATTACCCCTACAACAATGCTTGTCTCAAATGATGGTCAGCACTTTCAAACAATTAAATATGGCATGGCATCAGGTAGTGAACTTGTTCAAAGAGCACTCTATGCAGCAAAACGGATGAACCTCATTAGTGAAGAGCAATTCGTTAAAACACAAGAAGTAAAAGATATTCTTGTATCAAAGGAGCCTTTAGTAGTTGAAAAGCAAAAGTTAGAAGACAACCCTTCAATTCTATCTGATCTACTCAGAAAACGGCTTAATGAGATTAACCTTTCAACGACATCAAAGGCTCAGTAATGTTTAAAATTAATAAATTAGCAGTGCTAATTGCACTTAGCGCTTTGTCTCCATCAATTCATGCATCAACTGTGATGGAAGATGTCTTTACTGAAGCTGTAACATTTCAAACGACAACTGCTACTTCATTCAGTACACCAACAAGAAACGGTATTAGTTTTGGTGGGGCTTCTTACAGAGTAAAAGGGGTAAGAGCGAATGTCGTTAATTTCCAACCTCCGAAAATATCTGGAGGCTGTGGTGGCATCGATTTTTTTGCTGGAAGCTTTAGCTTAATAAACTCCGACCAATTAGTGCAAATGGGAAGGGCGATTGCACAAGGTGTACCATCATACGCCTTTAACTTGGCTTTAACTTCGGTTTGTCCCTCATGTAGTAAGTTAATGTCAGACCTTCAAACAAAACTTGATGAATTTAATCAAATGACGGCTAATGGCTGTGAAAAGGCTGTTGGATATTTGGGAGATCTGAAATTAGATGACGGCACAAATGCAGTCGATACTTTCAAGAGCTCAGTTCAGTTTGGTGCTTTAGAAGGGCTCGCAAATGATGCTTCAGGTTGGTTAACAGATAGAGGTGAGGCAAACGCTACGAAAGGCGATACAGATAATACAGCTGTTAAAGCAGAAAAAAATGGTGTCGAAGTAGAAGTTAATACAGCTCATCATATTCTAGTGAATGCAAATGTCAGTGCATATACCCATTCCTCAATCTCAGGTTTGGGTGGAGCAAACTTAAAAGACCTGATCATGTCGTTAACCGGTACAACAATTTCTAGAAAGTCTGGAAGCACAAGCTCGACCGATACCGGGATTGATGTAATAACTAAACCTGCAACTGTCTCATTAAGAGGTATTTTCGAAGAGTCTGATACAGGCTCAATTAGAGTAATGAAGTGTGAAAGCACAGATCCAAATTGCTTAAACCCTATTGAACAAACTATCTCAAGCAGAGGCTTGAAGTACATTTTTGATGATATAGCAGAAAAGCTCGTTGCCAAAATTGATAAAAGACTGAATGTAGCTCAGACGGCAGATGAAATAGCACTACAAGCTATTGCAGATTTAAATGCTACAGAGTTAGTTAGCGCTTTAAAAAGTCCTCGGTTGGCCGCAAAGACATTATCATTAACAGCTCAGGAAGCTGTAGCTCAGCAAATAATAACGGTACTTCAGGAAGTGCTTCATAACATCAAGTCAAATTCATCTGTAGGTGTATCACTAAAAGGGGCTGTTGCTAAACCATATATCGAATCACTGGATAAGCTCAATGATGATCTTGATAAAATGCGATACAAAATAGGTGAAGATTTGAAGTTGGTTGCTACGCCATATGCGGTTACCCAGGCAATGAAGTAATTTAAAATTAATGCTCATGTATGATTAAGTTGTTGTGTCAAAGCGCCTTAACAAACAAATATATGAAAAATTTGTTTGTTAAGGCCTTTTTATTGAAGATTGCAAAGAGGGTACCCATTAAAAGTACGCTTAGAAAAATAGGCGAGTTAAATCAATACAGTGAAGGCGAAATATGGCGGAATTTAAGAAACTTAGAAGCTTTTGGAATATGGTGATAGTTGTTATAGGTATAATTTATCTTTTGCATACCTACGTCACAAATAGGGTTGTTGCTCTTCTCAGTGATGGTACCCCAAATACAACATTAGTTTTACGAGGCTGTACATCAGTTGAATGTCATATCAAAGGTACATTAAGAACAGATCCAATATCTTTGGAAAGCTACATTTTGAAAAGTGATGGAACAAAGCTTTATTTTAATCACGATGAAATTTCAAGTTTGTCATGGCCAGTTATAGATGCCAATTCTGAATAAGCTTTTGTAATCTTACTATTCTGGTTAGAGACAGGATATAAGCGCTCTAACAAGGTAATGCTAGCCGAGTTTGAATATTTTAATGATACTGTATTTTGTTTGGTGCTAAATGATCCAGTAATTCCCAGCTGGCTCTTTATTTCATTATGAGCCCATTCGATGAACTGTTTTGAACCACTACATAAGCCAATACAAAAGCATTTATTATTTCTTTGGTAATATTTTCTAACCTATCCATCACCTTCAATATAGCCTGCAATAAATGCCAGTACATTAGATGATTGAGAGAATTTAGATGGGCTTAGAGTTAAACTTTTCCTACGTACAATGCCAAATTGTTTTAGTGATTTAGCAATTACCTTAGAGGTAAATCTAAGTTCAACCATAACCGCTTTACTTGCAGAAAACCGGTAACTTAAGGTGTTACCAAAATCTAAATACCTAGCAAAATCGATCAAAATGGGCTCATTGTTAATGTGTTGAGAAAGGCCAATACGTTTATCACCATCAACCCATCCATCTGCAGCAATAAAGCCAGCCCAGAACGCACTTTCAATTGATTCGTCAGAAGAACATTCATCATTTACTGCAAAGCGGCCATAAGCGAGTTTTTTAACTTCAAACTTGGGATTAAATCCATCTTTACTGGCTGGAAATTGCTGAAGAAAGGTAAGGGTATTTGGGTACTCGTGGTTTTCTCCTGTGCGTTTTACATGAAGATTGCAATTGTATGTTTTGGGTAGCGGTGGAGACAATATAAACCCTCTTTTACTAACAATTTCTCTAAGCTTATTAAAATTAAAGTATCTCTTTTCTTGTGATGAGTTTTTGTAACATTCTGCGCAACCGTAGTGTTTTTGGCTAAGTATAATTTCAAAACTTGTTTGAAATTCATTACCGCAGCGACATAAAAAAGTTGGTTTTAAATCTAGTAATGCAAGTTGCTGATTAGTTACTAGTGATGTCCAGTGCTCGAGATCTACAATGCTTGGGCTTATAGATTTGGCGCACGCAGGACAATCGGTGAGGTGTTTATTGCTTCTAGGGGTTACTTTATCCTTGTTTAAAAATGGGTGAATTTTCTTGTTAATTAATAAACCGCATTTGTGCTTAAATATTGCGTAGCCTCCAACCCCTTTGTATGAATGTAGGCTATATGCCGAACCCTTGGCCAACATTAGCCGTTCTTTTAATTCAATGATGCTTAGTCGAGAGGACTTACCTTTTAACTTTGAATCGCAGCGGCCCTGGCAAGTAATGTGTGTATTATTCTTTAGAAGGGCATGCTTAATATTACTCAGTTTATGTGAAACTTTTTTCCCGCATTTCACGCCTGAGCCAAGGCTTTTGGTGCAGATTAGGTCAATTTTATCTTTGCTAAGCAATATTAAGTTGCTTTGGTTCTCTACCTTCGCTAGATATTTATCGCACAATTTAAACTGGAATGTCTTACTTTCAAAGATAAGTTTTTGTAGTTGCTCCAGTGTGAAGCTTTGTCCAGTATCACAAAGAGGGCATGTGATTTGTTGACACTTTAAAGAGCGGTTTACTAAGTACCGGGGTTTGGATTTAAAGCGTATTTGATGGATATTGCAAAATACACTTAATGAGGTATTTCGACTCTCGATAATTTCATTGTCCCCAGAATGAACAGTGAAACACGCTCTGTAATTGATATCTTTTTTTTGGGGGTGTGACTTGCACTAGATGGCAAACCTTTTAAAAAAGGAATTGAACTTTTCAATTGAAAGAGGGTACCTAAACATTATGAAAGTATCTTGATTTGGAGTCGCGCTGAATAAACTTTTGGCTTGGTTATTACGCAGATCTTTGAAATATCACCTAACGACACATCACCTCTAAAACCCACTTCTAAATTAGGGACTATATTACACCCATTAAGGCCATGGATTTTGCAATCTTCCCAAGAAATCAGGCTTGAATATTTTGTTTTTGAGAGCTCTAAAGCAACTAATCGACCAGTTTGATTTAAAATAGTAATAGGGTTACAACTCCCCACATTACCTGTGCTCTTTTCAAGTTCTCTAAAATCGAAGAAGGAAACGCAACCTTTGGAAGCAAAGTAAGGTTTGTAACGCCCGAATGGAGAAGAGTACTTAGCATCAATGTTGGGTTTAATAGCTTTGTCTTCATATATCGACTTGAACGCTTCAAAGCTTCAAAGCTAGTGAAATGAACAATACTGCCATTAAAAAAGTTGATTAATTGATCTAAAAATAACGCTGACATATGTGCTTACCAAAGAAAATAAATCGTTATGATAAAAAATAAGTATAAGTGTATGAAAGTTAAAACCTTACTTTTTTAAACCTTATATAGATAAAAATGATTTATAGTAATTTTTCGGTAACAACGTGCTTTGCGGAAATTAAGGAGTGCCAACTAGTAAATTATCCGTAGAAGAACTTTGTTATACGCCATTGTGACGCCAATTTAGATACTTACATAGTCCTTCTAGATCTGGAAACAAAGTGTGGCTATTTACACCATGCCTATCCAAAGCTTTAAGCATAGTTTTTCTAAAATCTTCTGGAACATGAATTTCAAAAACGGAACGCTTCATTTCCTTATTTTTCTCAAGCGCAACAAATTTATTATTTTTCAAAGAGTACTTGTGTGATGTGAACCACCCATGCTGCGCAACAATGCGAGGGTTGTTCAGTGTTGGTCTAAAAACCCTAGTGGAACCAGGGTCGAAAGGCCCTACATCTTCATTGTGCAAAAATTCATCGGCATACAGAACATATACATATACGTCCCCTTCTCGGTGATCTGAGCAAGCGAACCATAAAGCGGCCAAAGGATTGCTCGACCAATCCAATAAGCGAGTCTTTAATCCAAAATGCTGAGCCACTACAAGTAAATCCCAATCAGACATTTGCTCATTAGATACCAAAGCGCTGCCCATTCTTCTGAGCTCTTTCAGTGTTTCCATTTCCGATTCAGTAGTATTCTTTTTTGGAGTTTCTCGGCAGACACTGGGCAGAAGGTTACCTTGAACGGATTGCCCTCTAAATAATATAAGCTCCGAAGTTTCGTCAAGTTCTTCTATCTCTCGTATGTAGTCAGAAAAACTACAAACTGTTATCGATTCCATTGATTTCATAAGTGCATGCTATGTATATAGCGAGAGAACCGCGCGTTTTTCTACCGCTGCGTCGCTCGCTTTTCAGAATGACTCATTTGTAACAAACTTCTTAACTAATTGCCAATCCAACTAAAATGGTACATATACGATTTATAAATGACTGTATATCTCAATTGGACTATTGATAAAATTGTGTGACACTTGATTCCACTTTAAAACGTAGGTACATAATAAGTATAAGAATTTATTCATTCATTACATAAAGTCTCTTGATTAAGTAATTATAATGTTCAGTTTCACTTGTTGACCTGATACAACTCTTTAATGGTGAGATCTTACAAGGCTCATCACCGAATACAATGATAGGTACATGGCCATAAAACATAACCGTGTTAGTGTCATCAGTGAAAGAGACGTTCAGCTTAGGTGTAATTGGCAAAGGTCTTTTCACCTTGATAATTTCGCCTGGTTTTGATTTTACTAATTCAATTTCTTTTTCAACCCATGGCGCCCATTCAGATCTAGTTTTGCCTGAAGGAGGGTTATCTTTACTGCCGGCTAAATAAGTAAGAAATTCTTCTTTGTTAATAGTTCTCATACTGTTTTTGTTACACCAAGTAAAACCAACTCGTTTAACTGGGCCATCAGCAACTTTGATCAGCCTGTATATTTGTAAGGTAATAGCGTTAGGGCAAATTGACTGTATTAGCTCTCGCTTTTGACCTTGATTGAGTTTGCTGCTGTTGATGAGCTCTTTTATTATCACTTTTTGTAAATTACATGCATCCACCAGCTGTGAAGCTGATTGATAATGAATTGGCGCCAATTGGATAAAGCCGGGTAGTCTAAAAGGGTATTTAGGTGAGTGGTTATAATCTGGCGTAAACCGGGCAAAAGAACCTGTGGCCATACTTAATGCAGTAAAGCCGGTATGCTTTTCAGGGGTTACTAATTCCCAACCACTAGTATTGGACATGTCACCAGCTGAAGCTGGTAACTTATAGCATTCAGCATGAATCACCTCAGATTCATGAAGGAATTGGTTAAGTGCTTCAGTCGCACTAACTAATTGGTTTAATGCAAACTCAACATCATTATACAAGGACATAGGCAATTCACTTAAGCGGTTACTTTCTATACCATCATACCATTTATTGTATATAAAGCACACACCTCAGCATCTGCGTTTTTGTCCTTTATTTTAATTTTTCTTTTATTTATTTTTATCTTCTTAAAGTAGGGCGCAACCAATCGGGGCTATTCAATGGCACTAAGGGTGGGTGAGTATTGATTAAAGATATTAGTATGATGGTATAGATTTAACGTTATTAATTAAGGTAGCCGGAAATCTTAGAAATAAGGTATCTATTGTAGGAGAGGAATAAAGTTTCATGCAAATTGCTACTATCAAGTCCGAATCAAGCTACAACTGAGTATTAAAGTATCATACTCGTTGTAACTCACTTCTGGACAAAAACGTTTTAGAGTACTTATTTGTCCTTTTAAACGACTTGTTAACTTGCAAGCCACTGAAGAAATGTTACAGCGTGACTCAGACTCATAGCTAATAAACTGATGATAAATTTTAATGAGTCTTTCAAACCAAAAATAGCCTCAATTACCGTAATGGTAGTTAACAAAAGGATTAAATTATTGGTTCGCGTTTGAAGCAGTTGCTGCTGACTTTGACAGTAGTAATCATGCCACCACTCGTTTTCTTTTTTATAAGGCTCATCTATATCATGGTCTCTATGGTGTTGATAAGTTTTGATTACCTCTCCATCTTTATCAGGAACCAAAAAACAACGGGTACCAATTGACCCTTCATGCCAGAATGTATATCGATCAAAATACAATTCAAATTCTTCACCAGGATTTAACGCTTTAATTTTGGGTTTAGAATGAGCTTGTTGAATGAAACCATCAAACCCACTACTCGAGCTGATTTCAAATTTAGATATTGTTGCTCCTGAAAATGGTTCGGAACCAATATTCTTTATTTTCAGACCATATTCAAATGGTTCATTTTGAATCAAAAATGGATATTTTCTAGCGTACCATCTTTTTTTAATAGGCCTATGGATAAATTGAAGACGAAGTTCCGCCTGCTTCTTAGGTAGCATCTCCATTTGCTCTTCTTTATTTTTTTCCACTAAAAACTCCGATTTATCAAGGCAAGTTAACGCTCGCATAACGAGCTAAAAAGGCTTGGCTATAATTGGTGAAGCACGAACCAAGCCAAGCTTTTTTAGTCCATACGTTAATGCGTTTGTTATACGCACTTTATGACACTGCTTGCTCTTTATTAATATGGTAAGCAGCTGAACCATAAATAAAATGAAAAACTGAAGCAACAGCAAATAATATTAATTGAATAATACCTATATTCTGACTTGGCATGACCAACATCAAAACGTACACGACAATATTAATTGCCAAGCCAAGGCATACTAACAAAGTAATATTAAAGGTTATCCCTGCCATTTTTTTTGACTTACTAGTTGCTGCCAGAGCAGTAGTTAATTTGACAATAAGCTGACCATAAATGATGCTTGATGCTATTGACCAATCTGAAAGCAACAAAAGTTCACTGGTTTGATCTTGTGCAAATTTAACAATTACTATAATGACGAACGGCAATAGAACAAATAAATACGAGGCCATTAAATACATTGCCGCACCCTGAGGCTTACGCTTCATCACTATCGCACTCTAAGTCTAAAATTGATTGCAATTCATCGCTTCTAATTGGGCGTTCTACGTGTAATATTTTGTGATTTGAAAAAGAGAAGTGCTTTGCACCTTTTGCCTTATGAGCTTCATATGAAACTAATGCAATAATTGCATCACCGGGGTCTATATGAGCCAATTCTCGATTTTGATAACGCTTGAGCCATTGTTCATCTAATAAGGGTGCTGAAAAAGATTTACGTCTTTCAATGCTTTTAAAATCCCACATAGCATCGCCAAAGAAAACAGGCTTTTTGATTAACAAAGTCTCTGTTGTTTTTACTTCTCGAAGAATTTCAATGAACAAAGAGCCTGGCTCTTTATCAAACCGAACTTTAGTGTTTAAAAATACCAGATTATTGCTACCAGATTTTAGATCAATAGTTTCACCATCTATTAATCGCTCTGAAGCGTTCACTAGTTTTTTAACGCCTTCGGCTAAGCGCAACCTGTTAATATTTAACTCATTTGGGAATTTAATATCTATGGATTTTTTTACTCTATCTTCTACATGTGTAGCTATATTTTCAATGTCTTCCTCAGAATTTATTTCTTCAAATTCAACCATTGAGCCCGCGATGTACTCTGGGATTTTACATAGTGTTTGGCTAAATGATTTTATAACCGAAGCACAATTTAATACAGCCTTAATAGATCCTTGCTCAACAGCAGATAATTGATAAGAAAAATCAGCTTCAGGATCAATACTGTGGCCTACGACATGCACTAATTCTTCAAAAGCACTTACGTATTCAGCCATCGCTATAAAGACACGATCTGCACTACCTGTTGCAGGTTTATAATCAAGTCTTATTTCAAAAACTCCATCTTCTAACATAAACTCCTCGTGAATAGCGGATGACGATTGTGCGTATAGACATAATGACTCCCACACGGTGCTAGCCTCCGCTTTTCGTGGGTTAGCTTAATGACAAAGCCAGAGCCATAATTAGTTTGTCAAATAACTAAACAGCAGAGGCTAGCATGAACAAACATAGCATACTTTTTATCGG
>NZ_JACDWV010000045.1:0-103769 GCF_016464105.1 Pseudoalteromonas sp. bablab_jr010
GTCTATTTTGAGGCAATAAAACCTCGTTGATAACAAGGCAAAAATTTCGTTATTTAGTTGTTCTAAATGAGAAATTTTTAACGCAGTTAGCGACAGGTTTAATCCCTCAAAATGATTAAGTATTATTGCGGGTTGGTATTACACAGATAAATTAAAAGTAACTGGACCATCGTTACATAGGCTTACTTGCATATCAGCACCAAATTGCCCTGTAGCCACTGTTAAGCCTGCTTTTTTAGCCTCTGCAATAAAATACTCATAGAGCGTATTGGCTTGCTCTGGCGTGCCAGCACTTGAAAAGCTTGGACGCATACCCTTTTTAGTGTCGGCTGCTAAGGTAAACTGCGAAACCACTAAAAGCTCACCTTTGATATCATTCAAACTTAAGTTCATCTTTCCTTGTTCATCGGTAAAAATGCGGTAATTGCTGACTTTGTGTAAAAGCTTCTGGGCGCTTTGCTCGGTATCCTGTTTTTCAACACCTAATAGCAGCAAAATACCTTGTGAAATTTCACCCACTACTTCGCCTGCCACTTCTACTTTTGCTTGTTTTACTCTTTGAATTAAGCCTTGCATTGATCCCTCGATAACTTGATATACATTAAATCTGCGGCACGTCGCATTGCCGCCAAATATACCTGATTATCGCTGCTGTGCCCAATGCCATCTAAAATCAATAATTGTGCATTTAACTGTTCAGCAAGCTGCTGTACGGCACTATATCGACAGATCAAATCGGCGCGGCCATGAATAAACCAAATCGGTAAATGAGTCAGTAAATGTGCATTTTCTGCGATAAAGCCTTCTTCAATGAAACAGTGATGACGAAAGTAATGCACCATTAACTTTGCTTGATTTAACCCGACATGGGGCTCCTGTAAACTCCAGTTTGTCAAAGACTCACCATGACATAGCACCTGCTCCCAATGACACCATAACTTGGCAAATTTACTGGCTTTAATTTGATCATCATTGTTTAGTTGCTGCTGATAAAAGTCGAGTAAGGCGTGCCAATCAGTGTAATCATGTGCAAATTCATTAAAGCACTCAGGGTAAAAATGCGCGCCGGCTCCTTTTGTTGTGTAAAGCCACTCGAAGTCACTGTTACATGCTAAAAAGCTAGCCCGTAAAATAAGCCCTGCAACATGCTCTTGGTGATGAATAGCATAGACAAGTGCCAAAGTGGCACCCCATGACTCACCACACACCAGCCATTTTTCAATACCCAGTTGCTGGCGTAAATACTCGAGATCGGCGACTAATTCTGAAGTGGTATTGGTTGAACTATCATGGGGTGTTGAGTGACCGCAACCGCGCTGACTGAACATGATCACTCGAAAACGCTCTAAGTCGAAAAAGCGGCAATTTTCAGGACATAGGCCCGCACCGGGCCCGCCATGGCATAACACCACAGCAATCCCTGTAGACGCACCATATTCTTGCACATGGATTTGATGACCATCGCCAACACTCAAATGGTAATCGCGATTGGCAACATATTGTGGATGTAACTGCACCTCGCTCTCCTTAGGTGCAGTGAATTTAAACCTCTATATCAGGCGTGTCCTCGATATTCTCAGGGCTGATACATACAGTAAATTCTGCACCGAGTAATACGACAATCCACGACAAATACACCCATACAAATAAAATAGGGATTGTCGCCAACGCCCCATAAATAACTTCGTATGATGGGAAGTGGCTGATGTACAAAGCAAAGCCTTTTTTTGTCAGCTCAAACAACATAGCTGCAAACAAAGCGCCCGGAATTGCCGCTCTAAATGGAACTCGTGTGTTAGGAACTAAAGTATAGAGCATAATGAAGCCAATCATTGAAATTATGTAAGGTAATAGTTTCAATAAAAAGCCGCTAAAGCCGGGAATGCCTTGATCGGCAAACGACACTAACGACACAATATATGAAGTAACACCAATACTAGCCCCTAATAACACCGGGCCTAGGCTGAGCACCATCCAATAAACGGCAAACGAAATCATCATTGGGCGCTTTTTCTTTATACGCCAAATTCGATTTAATGTAGCGTCGACATTACGAATGAGTAACAAGGATACCGCCGCTAAAAAGCCCACACCGACGGCAGTCATTTTATTCGCATTACCGGCAAAAGCGCTGATATGCTCTTTAATTACATCTGTAGAGGTCGGCACAAGATTAGTAAACAAGAAGTTTTCTATGGTTACCAAGGTGCTTTCGAAACCTGGGAAAGCAGAAAAAATAGCCACACCAACTGCCACTAAAGGCACGATTGATAATAAGGTTACATAAGCCAAATAACCCGCATTGACTGTGATTTGATCGTCAATACAACGATTGAGATACTGCATCCACCAAGCAGGTTGTTGTTTTAAGAAAATGCTTATTTGCAGCTTATACCGACTGAGCTTCTCGTCCATAGAATCTAATTTCTGCTAAAATGTTTTGATAATCATAGCAATCCACCACATAATTTGAAATGACAGGTACCTAAAAAGGATTCTCAATGAAAAAACTGACACTTTTAAGTGCACCACTATTTGCAGTTACAATGGCATTATCGGGCTGCCAGTCAGCTTATTACTCAGCCATGGAGTCTGTCGGTGTGCATAAACGCGACATTTTAGTGGACCGCGTAGAAGAAACAAAAGAAGCACAGCAAGAGTCACAAGAAGAGTTTCAATCAGCACTAGACAGATTAACCACGCTGATCAACTTTGATGGTGGTGAGCTACAAGATGCCTACAATCAACTGAATGATGATTACGAGTCGAGCTTAGCTGCAGCGAACGACGTTACAAACAATATCAATAAAGTAGAAGATGTAGCTGAGGCACTGTTTGATGAATGGGCCGACGAGCTAGAACAATACAAAAGCGCCTCACTAAAACGTGAAAGCAGCAAAAAACTCAACGCAACTAAGCGCCAGTTTGATCAACTACTTCGCTCAATGCGCAGTGCAGAAAGCAAAATGGAGCCGGTATTATCATCACTTCATGATAATGTTTTGTACTTAAAACATAACCTAAACGCACAGGCTGTTACAGCTATCAAAGGTGAGTTCACAAATCTTAAACGCGATATTAAAGTGTTAATGGACGATATGAACAAATCAATTGAAGACTCGAATAAGTTCATTGAGCAAATGAATAAAGCGGGCTAATCAGCTCAAGCTATTAATATCAAAGCCTACTTAAACGTAGGCTTTTTTGTGTAACCTCTTGTTACTTTTTAATGATTTATCTTAATTTTTATTTTGCTAAACTCACGGCAAAGAATAAAAAGTAAGCATAGTATGCATTTAAAAACACTCTCAACACTTATTGCAGCAGCACTTATAAGCGCATGTAGCAACTCGAATACAGTGAATGTTATTGCCGGTGAAGGCACTATAACCCCATTAAAAACTGAAGGTGACTTCGAAGGTCGCTACCACAACCTTTATCCGGGTGATAAAGAATACCCAACAACCTGTACAGACAATTGCTATGAACCATCAGAGCTACTTATATGTGATGACAGCAATTCTCAGTGCCAATATCAAGCAGAACAAATAGTTCCAGCAACAAATACAGGGTTTATAGTCCGTTGGTTAGGTCATGCAGGCTTTTATATTCAATCACCAAATGGTGAACAACTGTTGTTTGACCCTGTTAAAGATCAGTTTGACTCACCCGTAGACTTGGCCTTTAAACTTGCTGGTGGCAGTTATCGTAAGCCCGGATTTTGGCCTACTAAGTCAGAGCTCGAAGGTTTAAACGCGGTAATGTACTCTCACATTCACTATGACCATTTTAATAAAGCAGATATCGAAGAAATTGGTAATGCTCCCCGCTATTTAGTGCCACTAGGCTTTGCAGATAATTTTCCGACTGGTGGCTTTAATATTTCAGAGATGGCGTGGTATGCAAGTACACAAATTAATGACCTAACGATTCATTCGGTGCCGGCCCATCATTTTAGCAGTCGCATTATGGTGCCTTTCATTTACGACGACCACAATAAAGACTTATGGAATGGTTGGTTACTTGAGCAAAATGGTAAGACCTTGTTTTTTGCTGGTGATACCGGTTACTCAAAACACTTTCAAGATATTAAGAAAAAATACGGCGAGATTGATGTGTGCTTAATGCCAATTGCTTCCTACTACCATGAAGAAGATGGTAAGTGGTATCGTTATGTTCATACTACACCTGAAGATGCATTAAACGCGGCGGAAGAGTTAAGCTGTAAAGTGATGATCCCATGGGGTTACGGCAACTCAAGCTGGCAAATGGGTGACCATTCAAGTCATTCGGCATTACTTAGGTTGTTAAATATGCAAAAGCAGATGAACAGCCAAGTTCCGGTTTATATAATGAACGAAGGAGAGCAAATCCCGCTTTAAAGGTACGGGCTAATATTAAATAACTTTATCCAGCATGGAGTCTCGCAAAGCAAGCATCAATTTGTGAGCACTTCCTGCTGACATTGCTAATGGATTAAAATCGCTAGTACCTGAGTATTTAATATTTAATGGCGTTGTTAATTTTGAATATGGTATGTACCCCATCGACCATTTTTCGAATTCCCGCTCTGCAATTTCGCAATAGTTCAGCATGATAATGTTGCGATGCCTTTTATCATTCAAAATACGATGATACGTTGCATTCACTGCTTTTCGCGATCCTTCAAGACACTGCATAAAATGAGTACTATTAAAACAAAGTAGCCCTGTTACATTACATTCAGCATTTTTCTTTTTCGCCTTTTCGAGAATATCCTCAATATCATTAGGCCCAAACCCATCGCTAATTTCACTTGTGTAAATCAGTCTAACTAAATACATCTTACTCTCCTGCAAGTTGGATTTAGAAAAGATAGTACAGATGGGGGAGTTAGTAAAAAGTTGCGAGTTGCGTTTAGAAATCTATATAAATTAAGTTGGGTTTCGCTTCGCTCTGCCCAACCAACCTGGCTTACACTAAAACAAAAAAACCGCCGTATTTTTCAATACGGCGGCTTCTATTTTGCAAAACTAAAAGACGTTATTAGTCTTTAGCTGCACGGCTCGCACGCTTACGCTCACTTTCAGTTAAGTGACGCTTACGAATACGGATGTTCTCAGGTGTTACTTCCACTAACTCGTCATCATCGATGAACTCAATCGCTTGTTCAAGCGTGTAGTTTAGTGGTGGAACAAGCGTTTGTGCTTCATCTGTACCCGATGCACGAACGTTTGTAAGTTGCTTACCTTTAAGCGCGTTTACAGTTAGGTCGTTGTCACGGCTGTGGATACCGATAACCATACCTTCGTAAACTTCAACACCGTGACCGATGAATAACTTACCACGGTCTTGTAAGTTGAATAATGCGTTAGTAAGTGCTTTACCAGTTGCGTTTGCAATCATTACACCATTCTTACGAGCACCGATAGTACCGCCTTTATGTGGACCGTAGTGATCAAATGTGTGGTAAAGAAGACCAGAACCAGACGTTAATGTCATGAATTCAGTTTGGAAACCAATTAAGCCACGGCTTGGGATCATAAAGTCCATACGTACACGGCCTTTACCATCTGGAGACATGTCTGTTAGTTCACCCTTACGAAGACCAATTTGTTCCATGATAGAACCTTGGTGCTCTTCTTGACAGTCGATTGTAAGTGTTTCGTATGGCTCTTCTTTTTGACCATCAACTTCACGAAGGATTACTTGTGGACGAGATACCGCAAGCTCGTAACCTTCACGACGCATGTTCTCGATTAAGATACCTAAGTGTAACTCACCACGACCAGAAACACGGAAGCTATCTGGGTTGTCAGTTTCTTCAACACGTAATGCAACGTTGTGAACAAGCTCAGCTTGTAAACGCTCAAGAATGTTACGTGACGTTACGAATTTACCTTCTTTACCAGCAAATGGTGATGTGTTTACAGAGAACGTCATTGTTACTGTAGGCTCATCAACGCTTAGTGGTGGTAATGCTTCAACGGTGTTTACATCACAGATAGTGTCTGAGATTTTCAGCTCACCAAGACCAGTGATTGCAATGATGTCACCTGCGCCTGCAGATTCTGCTTCATGACGCTCAAGACCTAAGTAGCTCATTACTTGGCCAACTTTACCGTTACGCTTAGTACCGTCTGCGCTTACAACAGTAACCTGTTGGTTAGGACGAACAGTACCACGCTTGATACGACCTACACCGATAACACCGATGTATGAGTTGTAGTCAAGCTGAGAAATTTGCATTTGGAAAGCACCTTCAGGATCTGCATCCGGTGGAGATACTTCGTCAACGATCATCTGGAACATTGGTTCCATGTTATCTGATGGCTCGTCTAAATCCATTGTTGCCCAGCCGTTGATAGCTGATGCATAGATTACTTTAAAGTCTAACTGTTCGTCAGTTGCACCTAGGTTATCGAATAAATCGAAAACTTGGTCCATAACCCAGTCAGGACGTGCGCCTGGTTTGTCGATTTTGTTGATAACAACAATCGGCGTTAAACCTTGTGCGAATGCTTTTTGCGTTACGAAACGCGTTTGCGGCATTGGACCTTCTTGAGCATCAACAAGTAGTAATACTGAGTCAGCCATCGAAAGTACGCGTTCTACTTCACCACCGAAGTCGGCGTGTCCTGGGGTGTCTACGATATTGATATGGTAGTCGTTCCAAGAGATAGCTGTGTTCTTAGCTAAAATGGTAATACCACGTTCTTTCTCAATGTCGTTTGAGTCCATTACGCGCTCTTCGTTACCGCCGCGCGTTTCTAATGTGCCTGATTGCTCAAGCAGTTTATCAACCAAAGTTGTTTTACCGTGGTCAACGTGGGCGATAATCGCTATATTTCTTAACTTTTCGATGCTCATATTTTTTCTCAGAGAAATTGAATCTCATTGATCCTGCAAGATCTACGCAGTCACCTGCGTTTTCACCAGATGTCCCAGCATAGGATTTAAAAGGGCGCATATTATCCCTTAATAATGGCATGGATGAAAGTTTATCCAATATAAATTTATAAACTTTCTTCAGGCTTTTTATAAGTATCTGTTTTATAAATGACAAATTTATGAAAATTAAAGTGAATCTGAGCTCAATACTGGCGAAATTTTAGTTTTTGAACCATATTTTGGCACTAAATAGTGTTCATAACCGAAAAATTGGCACGCTCAATAATTGTGCAAAACAAGGTCGCACTTTTTACGCACCAGAATGATCTTTTTACGCACCAACTTAGTGCAACAAAAGTTAACAAAACGAAGCCCTGTTCACTTTTTACAAGCCTAAACAAGGTGTTAAAAACATGGCACGAAACCAGCTTATATAAGCGAAAAGCAATAATGCAGCAAAAATAAAACCCAACAATTGGAGGACACATGTCACAATCGGTTTTAGATTTTATCAAAGAAAATGACGTTAAGTTCATTGATTTACGCTTTACTGATACCAAAGGTAAAGAACAGCATGTTTCTATTCCTCATCATCAAATTGATGAAGATTTCTTCGAAGACGGCAAAATGTTTGACGGTTCTTCAATTGCTGGCTGGAAAGGTATCAACGAATCAGACATGGTACTTATGCCTGTTCCTGAGTCTGCGAAAATGGACCCGTTTTCTGAAGAAGCTACACTAATCGTACGTTGTGACGTCGTTGAGCCTTCAACACTTCAAGGTTACGAGCGTGATCCACGTTCTGTTGCAAAACGCGCTGAAGAGTACATGCGCTCTACTGGTATTGCTGACACTGTATTATTCGGTCCAGAGCCAGAATTCTTCCTTTTTGATGACGTTAAATACAAATCAGACATGTCTGGTTCTATGTACAAAATCGATTCTGTAGAAGCAGCTTGGAACTCAGATAAAGATTATGAAGGCGGCAACATGGGTCACCGTCCAGGTGTTAAAGGCGGTTACTTCCCGTGTTCACCTGTTGATTCATCACATGACTGGCGTTCAGCAACTTGTTTAGTTCTTGAAGAACTAGGTCAAGTAGTAGAAGCTCACCACCACGAAGTAGCAACTGCAGGTCAAAATGAGATCGCAACTCGCTTCAATACAATGGTATTAAAAGCTGACGAAATCCAAGAGATGAAATATGTTATCCATAACATGGCTCACTTATACGGAAAAACAGCGACATTCATGCCTAAACCAATCGTAGGTGATAACGGTTCTGGTATGCACTGTCACCAATCTCTAGGTAAAGATGGCGTAAACATCTTCGCTGGTGACAAATACGCAGGTCTTTCTGAAGAGGCACTTTACTACATCGGTGGTATCATCAAGCACGCTAAAGCAATCAACGCATTCGCTAACGCGTCAACGAACTCATACAAGCGTTTAGTACCAGGCTTCGAAGCTCCTGTAATGCTTGCATACTCTGCACGTAACCGTTCTGCTTCAATCCGTATCCCAGTGGTACCGTCTGCAAAAGCACGTCGTATCGAAGTACGTTTCCCTGATCCAACAGCTAACCCATACTTAGCATTCTCTGCAATGCTTATGGCTGGCCTAGACGGTATCAAGAACAAGATCCACCCTGGCGATGCAATGGACAAAGATTTATACGATCTACCTGCTGAAGAAGCAGCTGAGATCCCACAAGTTGCATCTTCTTTACAAGAAGCACTTGCATCATTAGACGCAGACCGTGAGTTCTTAACTCAAGGTGGCGTATTCACTGATGACCTAATCGATGCATACATCGCGCTTAAGAGCCAAGAAGTTGAAAAACTTAACATGACAACTCACCCAGTTGAGTTCGAAATGTACTACAGCGTGTAATACACGCTGTATCAGAATTATCTAAAAGATAATAAATGTGTGTTCTCAAGCCCGCTCTGCGGGCTTTTTTAATGGTAATTGAGCGGGTTCTACTCTACAGTTTTAGTTAAGTGAAAAAATGCAGGGTCGCAGGGTGAAAAGCACAACCTTATTGGTATTATCGTTATTATTTGCAAGCTTTTTTGGTTATACAGCAGCACAAAAAGTCTATTCTTGGAAAGATGAGAATGGTGTATTAGTATTTTCTGATACTCCTCGCCCCGGTGCTACTGAGGTCAAGTTAAATACCCAAAACCTTACAATGCCTGCAGCTGATACCAGTATTCTTGATACTGCTCCAAGTGCAGTCCCTGTTAACTTTAAAGTGTCAATTGCAGCCCCCGCAAATGAAGAAACTGTGAGAGAAAATACAGGTTCTGTTTATGTTACTACACGAATCAGCCCCCGTTTTGAAACTGGTTTCAAAGTTCAATTACTCGTTGATGGTTCACCTCATGGCGCACCAAGTAATAGCACGACCTTTGCTCTAAGAGAGGTCTTTCGAGGCGAACACACATTACAAGCGAAACTTTTTGATGCAAATAATAAACTCGTTTCAGTTAGCCCAGTCAGCACTTTTTTCATGCACAGAACTTCAATTAATAACGGAAATTAGAATTTTCGACATGATGTCTCGCAAAGCAAAAAGAGTATGCTAAGCTGCACTAAATTGAAACGCACTAAAATGGTGCAACCATGCTCAGAGATTTACATTTTAATTCTCAATTACTCGACAGTATTTGGAAAAATTTAAGTACTGCTGTTATTTTACTCGATCATGATTTTAAACTGGTTTACGCAAACGATAGCGCCAGTGAGCTTTTAGGTTTAGGCCCAAAACGTATCATCAACCAACCGTTCGACAACCTATTTAACTACCACTCGATAGATTTAAAACGTATTGCTCAGTATTCGTTGTTTGACGGTGTCGATTGCCACCAACATAGAGCTGACGTGGTGTTCGTCGATTCTCGCCATGCCAAGTTAACTATTAGTACACGCCGAATAAGTAGCAACGATGAAAATTATATCCTGTTCGAATGCCGCCAAATGGATGATGAAATTCGCCATGACCAAGCTTCGAATCAAATGCATCAATATCAAGCTGCCCGTAACCTTATTCGTGGTTTAGCACATGAAATTAAAAATCCTTTAGGTGGAATTCGCGGAGCGGCGCAATTATTGCAGTATGAGGTTGATCAGCAAGAACGTGATCAATGTGCCGAATTAATCATTGAACAAGCAGACCGTTTACGCGAGCTTGTCGACCGTTTACTTGGTCCGAATCAACTGCCACACAAATCCCATGGCAATATTCACCAAGCGTTAGAGTCGGTGATTAAACTGAGCATGTTAGACAACAATGCCAATATCACTTTAGTGAAAGACTATGATCCAAGTATACCGAGTGTATACATAGATCAGAGTAAAATTCAGCAAGTGGTACTGAACATTATTCGTAATGCACAACAGGCACTTGTTGATGGTGGCGAGATAAGGATAAAAACTCGCATCAATCATCAACACAGGCGCCCGGGTAAGGCACCAAAAAAAACCTTGCTGATCCAAATTTCGGATAACGGCCCAGGTATAGACAAGAGCTTACGTGAAACCTTGTTCTACCCAATGATCACCAACAAAGAAAATGGATCAGGGCTTGGTTTATCGATAGCGCAAACCTTGGTTGACCAACATGACGGCCACATTGATTGTGACAGTTGGCCAGGCCATACAGAATTTAATATCTATTTGCCTTTTACGGATTAATGGTTTTTTGGAGTAGTCATGAAAACAGTCTGGTTAGTTGATGATGATGCCTCAATTCGCTTTGTATTGGAAAAAGCGTTGGCACGTGCAGGATTTGACACTGAAAGCTATGCAAACGCACAAGATGTGCTTAACGCATTAAAGTTTAGCCAGCCCACGGTATTGGTATCTGATGTGCGTATGCCTGGCATGGACGGTATGGCGTTACTCGAAACAATTGCCGAGCAAAATCCTGGCTTACCTGTTATTATCATGACAGCTCACTCGGATTTAGATTCGGCGGTAAATGCCTTCCAAAAAGGGGCGTTTGAGTACCTCGCCAAACCGTTTGACTTAGACGAAGCCGTGGCACTGGTAGAAAGCGCATGTCGCGCTAACTCAACGAAGAAAACTAAACGCAAACAAGCACCACAAACCAATGCGCATATCATCGGTGAAGCACCTGCAATGCAAGAGGTGTTTCGCGCGATCGGTAAATTATCAGCATCAAGTATGAGCGTGCTGATTAATGGTGAGTCAGGGACAGGTAAAGAGCTAGTTGCAAGCGCCCTGCATAACCACAGCCCACGCAAAGAAAACCAATTTATAGCTCTGAATATGGCTGCCATTCCTAAAGAATTAGTTGAGTCAGAGTTATTTGGCCACGAAAAAGGCGCATTTACTGGAGCCGACAGCATTCGTAAAGGCCGTTTTGAACAAGCGAATGGCGGCACCTTATTTTTAGATGAAATTGGTGATATGCCACTCGACGTTCAAACACGTTTATTACGCGTGTTAGCCGATGGTGAGTTTTACCGAGTGGGCGGCCATCAAAGTATTAAAGTTGATGTACGTATTATTGCTGCAACGCACCAAAACCTCGAAGACTTGGTAAAACAAGGTAAGTTTCGTGACGACTTATTCCACCGCTTAAACGTAGTGCGTTTACGCTTACCCGCGCTGCGTGAGCGTACGGAAGATATTGAACGACTAGCACAACACTTTTTACATAAAAGTGCCAAAGAGCTGCAAGTTGACAGCAAAATTTTAAGCCCAAAAGCCACTGAGCAACTACGCCTATTTAACTGGCCAGGTAACGTGCGCCAATTAGAAAACACCTGCCGTTGGTTAACCGTTATGGCGCCGGGTGAACTTATTAGTGAACAAGATTTACCACCTGAAATCGTCGCAGTTACACCAATCGAGCAAGAAGGCGACTGGCTAGATGCATTTCAACAATGGCTTAACCTTGAACTTAAACAAGGTAAAGAGAATATTTGGCCTGCCATTCAAGCACAACTCGAGACTCGCTTGATTAAAACTGCTCTTGCCAACTGCGCTGGGCACAAGCAAGAAGCCGCAGTGAAGATCGGCTGGGGTCGTAATACATTGACCCGCAAGCTAAAAGAGCGCAATATTAGCTAATTTCGCGCAACCCAATGTGAGTCAATGAATTTAATCGAGCACATTCCACTAATTAAACAAATGGAAATTATTAACAGATTACCATTTTTTAGAGAGTTCACATTAAGCGAACGACAAGTGTTATTAGAGTCATTCAGTCATTTGTATTTGGTCAAACAAGGCCGCGCTGTTTTCAAACAATACGATACTGATAAACGACTTTATATTGTGCTAAGTGGCTCACTGATGGTATTCAAACAAAGCCATCTTCTTGAACTTGGCACGATTGAGCCTGGCGAATTTATCGGTGAAGGTGCTTTTATCAATAACCGCGAGCACAGTACGAGTGCGCGCGCAAAAGTTGATACCATTTTGTTAGCTATCACCCCTGAAGCACTTACCCGCTTGCCGAATGTGATCCGCGAGAAAATTAAAGATCGCATAATCGAAGGTATGAGTGAACGTATTACTAAGTTAAGCACTTACCTTGAGTCACGTAGCTAGTCCATATACACAATTTGAAATGAGCAATTTAACCAACTTGGGCTATTAACGCGAGCCGTGTAACGGTAGGTGTCTGATGGTTTCATACCAAAAGGGGTACTCACTTCTGGCGTTAAATGGCTGTAACTTTGCGAATAGTTTTTATAATAAATGACTAGGTGGCCGTATAAGTATTCCCAATCAAGAGTAACTTTACTACCGCCAGCAAGAGTAAAGTGAGCTTGCTTATCACTGAATGTAACAACAAGATCATTATACTTGTCTTCAACACATCCTGTGGTGAGTACACGAGCCGGCATAGTAAAATTAGTGGTAGTATTTTTAGCTTTTAAATAAAAGCCAATATTGCCATGATTGTAAAAGTGGTTGGCATCTGTGGTGTATTTGATTTCAACTTCATAACCCAATCCTTGCATAATTTCAGCAAGTTGCTCAGTTTCATGAGTGAGGATTTTATCACTCGATAACATTAAGGTTGCATCCGCAAACTCTCTTGGCACTGGGAGCTGAGTGTATTCATAGGGTAAGCTTTGCTTATTTAATGCTTGCTCTAATGATTGCAACTGCGACTGATCAAGATTTTCTGTGTATACGTAGACTGTAGCTTGCTGACAACCAGTCAAAATTAAAAATATGGCTGCCGAAATTATCCTTTTCATATTCTTTCTCACTTTAGATTACAAATGTAGTCTAAAGTGAGAAAAACAATAAATCAATTAATTAAGATGTTTTTTTAGCCAACTATTAACACTTTGACGGGTATATAAAATATCTTTAAATAAACGGTGAGTTTGATGCTGAAGCAGTTTTTCTTTATTTGTTTCCCCTGAACTTAACTGGCTATGGTTATCATTAAAACGCGAAATTAACGCAAAACCTTGTTCTGACTTTTCAGGCTGAGATTTAATTGTTTGCGTTAACAAAGCTCGCACATCATCTGCAGCAAGCAATGACGAATCTTGCAAACCCATTAACTCTTTTCTTAGCGCTGATCTTACGCCCATTACAACTTCTCCTGAACGAATAAAAAATGAAACGGACATGCATTTAGCAATTTGTACACCAATTCCGAACGCGCGCAGTGTACCCAGTAAATACTGCAGTTTTTTTACTGTTTATAAAAATGTCAGATTTTTTATTGCTGTAAATTTTAACCGCCTGAAGAGCTTAAAAATTTAATCTTGGTTCAATTGAGTGCTAGGCTTTATAATGGCTGCGATTGAATTAAGAGAGACCAACATGAACGAAGATTTCATCGAAATTGAACTAGAAGAAGAGCCAATAGAGTTATGCAACTTGTTAAAAGTGCTCGACCTAGTCGAAACAGGCGGCCAAGCAAAAGCCTTAATTGGTGAAGGTTATGTTGGGGTTAACTATGAAATTTGTACAATAAAACGGAAAAAATTATACAGTGGTGACGTGTTGGCTTTCGATGGTGAGTTGTTCCAACTTACTTTAAGCGAAGATGCAACACCGAATCCTCGCCCACCGGAACCTGTACAAAAAGCACAACCACAAAGCACTGAAGAAGCGCCAAAAAAATCGAAGCGTAAACGTACTAAAAAACCAAAAGTAGACGAAAAAACCGGCCGTCGCCCTATCTCTTTTGGTTAACTAGAGCTTGCTTAGTTAGCATAAATCACCTTTAATTGAATGCGATTATAACAACAATAAAAGGTGATTTATGAATCCTCCAGCTTGGCTCAAGCCACTTGCTTGGGCAGCCCTTGTATGGAATCTTTTAGGTGTCATTGCATTTATAATGCAACTGTTGATCACACCCGAAATGATTAACCAACTCCCCGAAGCACAACAAGCCGCATACCGCGACATACCGCTCTGGTCAACGGCTGCCTTTGCGATAGCCGTGTTTGCAGCAAGTTTTGCGAGCATCTTATTACTGACAAAAAAAGCCCTTGCGCGCGAGTTATTTTTAATCTCGTTTATCGCCGTATTAGTCCAGCAATATTATAATTTTGTGGTGATAGATAGCCTTGCTATGTTTGGTACTAGCGCATTAGCAATGCCATTGTGCGTGATCGTTATTGGTTTACTATTATTGTTTATTAGCCATAAAGGTAAACAACAAAACTGGCTTAACTAAAAACACTTATTTCTGAGGGTAGTTTAAAGTGACTACCCTTTTTATCTGCCCCCTTCCCTTGAAATAAATCACATCAGCAGCAACTATATTAGGTAGCATATTTTTTCATCAGCTAGATGAATTTCTCAGCTGGTATTAAGTTTGCAATAACACTGTGTCTATTTCGAAAAGGAAACAACAAAGCAAGCCAAATTGCTTGCTCAAACCACAGGGGCAAATAATGAATAACAGTTTTGATACCCAAAAGCAGCTTACGATTAATGGTGAGCAATATCATATTCACTCTTTACAAGGTTTAGGCGACAAAGCAAAACGTCTGCCATTCTCTCTAAAAATCTTACTTGAAAACCTGTTGCGCAATGAAGATGGCGTTAATATTAAAAAGCAAGATATCGATGCTTTACTAAACTGGGATCCACAAGCGAAACCATCAGCAGAAGTCGCGTTTACGCCCGCTCGCGTTGTAATGCAAGATTTTACCGGCGTACCCGCCATTGTCGATTTAGCCGCGATGCGTGATGCCATGGAAAAACTTGGCGGCGACCCTGCGAAAATTAATCCACTGTCGCCTGCCGAGCTTGTTATTGACCACTCTGTGCAAGTTGACGGCTACGGTGAAGATGATTCATTCGACTTAAATGCAAAACTTGAATATGAGCGTAACAAAGAGCGTTACGAATTTTTACGCTGGGGGCAAACTGCCTTCGATAACTTGAAAGTCGTGCCACCAGCAACCGGCATCGTACACCAAGTAAATTTAGAATATTTAGCCCGCGTGGTATTTAACGATAGTAAAAATGGTAAATCACTCGCCTACCCAGATACCCTAGTCGGAACCGATTCGCACACCACCATGATCAATGGTCTTGGGGTACTAGGCTGGGGTGTCGGTGGTATTGAAGCCGAGGCCGCAATGCTTGGTCAACCAATCAGCTTACTTATTCCACAGGTCGTTGGCTTTAAGCTCAATGGTCGCCTGCCAGAAGGTACGACCGCAACCGACCTTGTACTAACCGTGACAGAAATGCTGCGTAAGCATGGCGTAGTAGGTAAATTTGTTGAGTTTTATGGTGATGGTCTAGCTGATTTACCACTTGCAGACCGTGCAACTATTGCAAACATGGCGCCTGAGTATGGTGCAACCTGCGGTATTTTCCCAATTGATGATGAAACCATCAACTACCTACGTTTAACTAACCGCGATGACAAACAACTTAAACTCATCGAGGACTATGCTAAGCACCAAGGTTTATGGCGTAACCCTGGCGATGAAGCTCATTATACCGACACACTAGAGTTATCACTTGACGATGTTGTGCCAAGCCTTGCTGGACCTAAGCGCCCGCAAGATAGAATTGCCCTTGATAAAGCAGGTAGCATCATTGGTGAGCATTTAAAAGGCTTTCAAGAAGAACGTATGCAACATCGCGATAAAAGCGATGTTCAAGAGGCGCGCATTGAAGACGAGGGCCCAACCACTAACCCTGATGAGCCAGTAAACGAAGCACAGTTTATGGGCGCAGCTAAGGTTAACTTTAAAGGCGAAGAGTTTGAGCTTAATGATGGTGCTTGTGTCATTGCTGCAATTACAAGTTGTACAAACACGTCAAACCCAAGTGTTATTTTAGCTGCTGGCCTAGTGGCTAAAAAAGCCAAACAATTAGGATTAAAGGTTAAGCCATGGGTTAAAACCTCACTTGCTCCTGGCTCACAAGTGGTGACTGATTACTTGAAAAAAGCCGACTTAATGGATGATTTAGATTCGTTAGGCTTTAACCTTGTCGGTTATGGTTGTACAACCTGTATCGGTAACTCAGGGCCTTTAGCTGATGAAATCAGTGAAGCAATTCAAAAACATAAACTGGTTGTAAGCTCTATTTTATCGGGTAACCGTAACTTTGAAGGCCGTATTCACCAAGATGTGAAAATGAACTTCTTAGCCTCACCACCCCTTGTGGTTGCTTACGCAATTGCGGGTCGTACAGATATCGACGTTTACAATGAGCCGCTTGCGCAAGACCCAAATGGTAATGACATTTATCTAAAAAATATTTGGCCAAGTGTTAGTGAAGTGAACGAACTCGTGCGCGAAACTGTCACCAAAGAAATGTTCGCATCAAGCTATGGCAATGTGTATCAAGGTGATGATCGTTGGCAGAAAATTCAAATTCCTGATGGCAAACTTTATGATTGGGATGATGCGTCAACCTACATCAAAAAAGCGCCATTCTTTGATGGCATGGAGATTGAGCCTCCTGGCATTCCTAGCATTAGTGGTGCGCGCTGTTTAGCAAAATTAGGTGACTCAGTAACCACTGACCACATTTCGCCAGCAGGTGCGATTAAAGCAGATGCCCCAGCAGGTCTTTACTTGCAAGAGCACGGTGTGCAAAAAGCACAATTTAACTCGTACGGTTCGCGTCGTGGTAACCACGAAGTAATGATGCGAGGTACCTTTGCTAATGTGCGTTTACGTAATCTATTAGCACCGGGTACCGAAGGTGGTGTGACCCGTATGCAACCAAGCGATGAGCTCGCCAGCATTTATGATGCAGCGATGCAATATCAGCAAGATGGCACGCCACTGATTATTTTAGCGGGCGCGGAATATGGCACAGGCTCATCACGCGACTGGGCTGCTAAAGGTTCACTTCTGCTTGGTGTTAAAGCCGTTATTGCACAAAGCTATGAGCGTATTCACCGTTCAAACCTGATTGGTATGGGTGTTTTACCCCTACAATTTAAAGAAGGTGAAAGCTATGAGTCACTCGGTTTAACCGGCCAAGAGTCGTTCGATTTTGAAGGCTTATACGACAAAACCAATGAAGTCAGTGTGATTGCCACTAACAGCGAAGGCAAACAAATTAGCTTTAGTGTTGATGTACGTATAGATACCCCGAAAGAATGGGACTACTACAAACATGGCGGTATTTTACAGTATGTTCTGCGTAATATGCTGGCTGAGCAGTAATTGCTTTTAAGTTAACTAAGGGGCTGAATTTTCAGCCCCTTTTTTGTTTAGAACACCAGTAATACCAATCCGCAATAATACTTAATCATTTTGAGGGATTAAACCTGTCGCTACCTGCGTTAAAAATTTCTGATTTAGAACAAACTAAATAACGAAATTTTTGCCTTGTTATCAACGAGGTTTTATTGCCTCAAAATAGACCACTTAATTAAGCGAATTGGTATAAATTACAGTTTAGAGCAACACACTTATTTACAAAAAATGAAAAGCGCATAAAAACCAGCGCGTTAAAATTAGACAAATAACCGACACTTGCTTGATTTAGAACAATCCTCTTAATGACAACAGTACCTACACTTTAATTAAGGCTAAAGTGAGGTGCTTGTATGACTGAACAAACCATCATTCGAATCTTAAAAACCTTTATTATTTTAGGTATTTGTCTAATCATTTTGGGGCATTCTTTATTAGCCGGCAATTACTTAAGTGATAGCATGGGTATACATGGCATTATGATAAGCGCAGCGTGTATTGCTGTTGGTGTGCTGTTCTCGTTACCCACCAAAATTTATCTCACTATTTTACTGATGAAAATGGAAAGCGATCTCACAGCTCAAAACAAACAAAGCTAATTCCCACCTTGCTCTTTGAGCTGCTGCTCAAGTTGCTTGTTACGTTGCTCCATAAGCTGTTTTACTTGCTCAGCATCTTGCATCATCTTTTGTACATTTTTAGGGTCGTATATCCCAAGCGCTGAAGGTACTTCGTCAGTTTTAACTGTTGCAGCTTGCTTTTCATCAGCTTGAAAAGTCTCTGCAGGTAACACAGTTATATCGTTCGGATCCAAAGTTACTGTAGTACTAACGTAATTAGGGTGAGGGGTATCAGCATAGTGCCACTGACCATGTTCATCTTGCCATTTATACACGACGACAGGTGCATCCGCGTTTTTGCTAAAGCTCAACGTCTCAGTGAGCTTTTTTGCTTGGCTGGTCAGTGTATCGGCACCTTGCGAAGCAAAATCACTCACATCACCACTTACTTTTTCTGCGTAACGCTCGAACATGCTCAGCTCTAGGTAAGGTTTACCGTCTGGCTTTTTAATGTAAAACAGCAGGGCAACACTGGTCAGTAGCAACATAACCGCAAGATAACAAAAACGCTTAATCATTCCATTTACCGATTATTGGTAGTTACTCTCAATCTTAGCAAATTCACCGGATGATTTAAGATTTTTCATAAATTCGTTAAATTGCTCGCTCATATGCTTACCTTTTTCATTGTATGTAAACTGTAATTGCATCGGCGCTCTACCCACACTGTAATCACTTACCGTGAATTTCTTAAAGACATGATTTCTTGAGGCATACCACTGCAATGTGTTTTTTGAGATGACGGCAACACGTTGATTTTGCTGCATATCGACTAAAGCATTCAACATATCTATTTCAGAGTAAAAATCTTCACGATGCAACTTGCCAGCTGCAAACAATGCTTCAAATTGCGGGTAAGTGTAACCAAAGCGAGCCATCAACACATAGCCGCCGAGCTCATCAATCGCTGGAATATGACAACCTCTGGGCATAACTAAAATATCTTCAACAATCGCAATACTATCACTCCAATAATATTGATTATCTCCACGATACCATTGCTCAGACTCTAAACGAACATCAACCTGACCCTCATCAAGTAAATGCTGCGAACGCACTTCTGGTACCAGCATGTACTGAAGATCATAATTATATTTTTCGGCAAAGCGGCTTAATAGGTCAGCGACTAGGCCTTTTTGACCGCTATCAACAAAATGATAAGGTGGGTAATCCGTGTCATACAACGCAACACGTAAAGTTTCTGCTCGCACTAAAGGCGTAATTAATAGCAATAATAAAAAAACAACGGCACGACTCATAATTTTCTCTCATAAAATTGAGCCAGGGATTGTATATAAATAGCACAAAAAAAGCGCAGGCTAAGCTGCGCTTTGAGAAAATTCTGATAGGAATTTAGGATTAGATACCGTCACCATCAATATGTAAGCCACATTCACGGTTTAAACCGAAGAAACGCGTTTCTTCTTCTGTCATGCCAGGCTCAAGTTTACGGGTGGTGTGAACATCCCCCATAGACACATAACCTTGCTCCCAAAGCGGGTGATACGGCAAATCATGCTTAGTTAGATACTGATAAATATCGCGGTTATTCCACTCGATAAGTGGGTACACTTTCACTGTGCCACGGCTAATTTCAACAATTTGCTTATCAGCACGGCTTGATGACTGGTCACGGCGCAAACCACTAAACCAGGTGCCTGCTTGCAGCTCGTTTAAAGCGCGAGTCATTGGCTCAACTTTATTCAGTTGATTGTACTGCTTAATACCCTCTTCACCTTGCTCCCAAAGTTTACCAAACTTTGCTTCTTGCCACGCTGGGCTAAGCTGTGCTTTATAAACCTTAAGATTAAGCGAAAGTCGCTCCGTCATTTGTTCAATGAACTGATAAGTCTCAGGGAACAAATAGCCCGTGTCAGTCAGTACCACAGGAATATCTGGCTGCTTTGATGTCACTAAGTGCAACATCACAGCCGCTTGAATACCAAAGCTCGACGACAAAAAGTGCGTGCTTGGTAAGTTTTCAAGTGCCCACGCAACACGCTCTTCTGCGCTTTTATCAGTCAGAAGACCATTAATATCAGCCAGCATGGCTGTTTGGTCTTCTTTGCTCATCGTTAAGATGTCTTTAAATTCACTCATGGTTAATTCCAAACCTTAAAGCGGTGTCGCTTATAAAATTATGCGTGAAAATCGGTTACTGAAACTTTAACTTCAGCAACAATGCCTTTGCGAATTACAAAATCACCAAAACACTCGCCTTCATTACGCTCACTTGCCCATTGGCCAATTAGCTTATCGAATGCGTCTAGGTATACGTCTTCGCCGACATTTTCTAAATACAATTTTGGAATACGCGTGCCTTCGCGGTTACCGCCTAAGTACACGTTGTATTTACCCGGACCTTTACCAACCAGACCCGCTTCTGCCAACATGGCGCGGCCACAGCCATTCGGACAACCCACAACACGCATAATGATGTTGTCATCGCTAATGCCGTGCTTAGCTAATAGCGCTTCTGTTTTCTCAATTAAGCTTGGTAAATAACGCTCTGCCTCAGCCATCGCTAGCGGACAGGTTGGTAATGCCACACACGCCATTGAGTTTTTACGCTGCTCTGTATGGCTGTCATCAATTAAGCCATGGTTGCGAGCAATTTCTTCGATTACCGCTTTTTGATCAGCCGGAACACCTGCGATGATCAAGTTTTGGTTTGCAGTCATGCGGAAATCACCTTGGTGAATTTCAGCAATTTTACGACAGCCTGTTTTAAGTGGTTGGTTTGGGTAATCTAAAATACGGCCACTTTGGATAAACAGCGTTAAGTGGTGCTTACCATCAATACCTTCAACCCAACCGATACGGTCACCACGGTGAGTGAACTCATACGGGCGGCTCTGCTGAAATTGAACACCGGCACGTTTTTCAACTTCAGCTTTAAATACATCAGAACCTACACGGTCTAGTGTGTATTTAGTTTTCGCATTTTTACGATTTGAGCGGTTACCCCAATCACGCTGTACAGACACCACGTGCTCAGCAATTTTTAACGTGTGCTCAAGTGGAATGAAACCAAAGTCATCTGCTTTACGAGGATACGTTGCTGTATCACCGTGAGTCATCGCAAGACCACCACCCACTAACACGTTAAAGCCAACCAACTTGCCGTTTTCTGCGATTGCCACGAAGTTTAAGTCGTTCGCATGCACATCCACTTCATTGTTCGGTGGAATTGTTACTGTGGTTTTAAACTTACGCGGTAAGTAAGTTGAACCTAAGATTGGCTCTTCAGTAGTTTCACTCTTTTCGCCATTTAACCAAATTTCAGCGTACGCTTTGGTTTTTGGTAATAGGTGCTCAGAGATCTTCGCTGCCCACTCGTAAGCTTCTTGGTGAAGCTCAGACTCAACTGGGTTCGTTGTACATAATACGTTTCGGTTTACGTCGCCCGCCGTTGCAATTGAGTCAATACCCACGCTATTAAGCATTTGGTGCATACCTTTAATGTTTGGCTTAAGCACACCATGGAACTGGAACGTTTGACGCGTGGTTAAACGAATACTGCCATAGCTGGTTTTCTCTTCAGCAAACTTATCAATCGCTAACCATTGCTCTGGCTTGATGATACCGCCAGGCATACGAGCACGTAACATTACGTTATGTAACGGCTCTAATTTTTGTTTAGCGCGCTCAGGGCGAATGTCACGGTCATCTTGCTGGTACATGCCGTGGAAACGGATCAGTTGGAAGTTATCAGCAGTGAAACCACCGGTGATCTCGTCTTTTAAATCTTGCTCAATTGTGCCACGTAAAAAGTTACTTTCTCTTTTCAAACGCTCGTTATCAGAAAGCTTTACGTTTTTGTCTTGTTCGCTCATGGTATTTCCTAAATTTGTTACAGTGACGGCTGTTAGCTTTTAACGTGATTAGTACACGTCTTTCTGATAGCGATTTGCGCTACGTAAATCTTTTAAGTATTGCTCAGCTTGTTCATCATCTTTGCCGCTATTTTCTTTGATAATGTCTACAAGCGCCTGATGAACATCTTTCGCCATACGGTTTGCATCACCACAGATATAGAAATGAGCACCCGCTTCTAACCAAGCAAATACTTCTTGGCTGTTTTTACGAAGTTTGTCTTGAACATATACTTTTTCCGCTTGGTCACGGCTAAACGCCACATCCACTTTAGTCAATAAACCTGACTTCAAGTAACTTTGAATTTCTACTTGATATAAAAAGTCTTGGGTAAAGTGTGGGTTACCAAAGAATAACCAGTTTTTACCGCTTGCTTCACGGGCATCACGCTCTTGTAAAAACGCACGGAAAGGTGCAATACCCGTACCCGGACCTACCATGATAATTGGCGTTTCATCATTAGCCGGTAAACGGAAGTTATCGTTATGCTCGCTGAATACTTTTACTTTGCAGCCTTCCTCAGCACGACGTGCTAAATAGCCAGAACAACCACCTAAGTGCTCGCTGCCGAATGCATCAAACTCAACCAGACCCACCGTTAAGTGAACTTCTTCTTCAACTTCTGCTTGGCTAGATGCAATCGAATATAAACGTGCTTGTAGTTTACGTAAGCAGTCTACTAAGGTTTGTGCTTCAAGCTGAGCTGGGTTTTGACGAATAATATCGAAGATTTGGCGAGGCTCAATGTACTCACGCATTGCCGCTTTATCTTCAACTAACTTTAATAAATCAGGGTTGCCCGTTGCTGTTGCATATTTTTCAACAAAGCCTGGGTATGACTGAGTTAGTTCTAATTTTTCGATTAACGCATCACGAATACTTAGTTCTTCGTCGCCGAGTTCAACCGTACTAGATGCATCGATTTGTGTAAGCGTAAGTACTTCATCAACAAGCGCTTCGTCATTTAAGAAGTAAACGCCTAGCGAATCACCCGGTGTATAGGTGATGTCTGAACCTTCTAATGAAATTTCAACATGACGCACATCTTTGGTTGAATCACGACCGGTAATTTTTTGCACAACGCTTAGCTCTGCAGCAAATGGGTTTTGCTTGGTGTATTGGCTTGCTGCTGGTGCCGCTGCACCAAATGGCATCGCCACAACTTGACCACCACTTGCTTGCTGCTGCGCTTTAAGATCAGGTTCAAACGCATCAAGTGCACCGTCAATCCACTTAGCAGCTTCATCATCGTAATCAACATCTAAGTCAGCACGCTGGAAAATAGTTTCTGCGCCAAGCTTGTTAAAACGCTCTTCAAAATCTTTTGCTGTTTGGCAGAAGAACTCGTAGCTTGAATCACCTAAGCCGATCACAGCCACTTTAACACCATCTAGTTTTGGTGCTTTTTTAGTCGTTAAGAATTCATGCAGACTTTCAGCGTCTTCTGGTGGTTCACCCTCACCATAAGTTGAAACAACAACCGTGATGAACTTTTCTTTTTTCAGGGCAGTTGGTTTGTAGTCAGCCATGTTTACTAACTTAACCGTTAGACCGCGCGACTCTGCTTGCTCTTTTAACTTACTTGCCACGCCTTTTGCGTTACCCGTTTGAGAGCCGTATAAAATAGTTAGCGGGGCCGCATCACCTGAATCTGGAGCGGCTGCAACACCACCGGTTAATGCACCTGCGTTGGCATTTGCAGCTAAGTAACCACTTACCCACGCTTGCTGAATTGGATTAAGTTCAGCCACTAAGCCTTGCAGCTTTTGTACTTGCTCTTGCGATAGCGGGCTCGCCGCTGCATTTAGTTGACTTAACAACATGAATTTATTCCTCGTAACCCTGAAAAGTTAACTGCGAAACGAACTTGCTACCGTCATTTCGCGAACAATTTTTTCGACTTTAAAGACCTAATAAAAACGCTTTAAAGGTTTATCTGAGCGTGAAGAATAACGAGGTCTGAGGCGATTAAAAAAGAATAGAATCTGCTTTGATATTCCATTTAGTTATTAATTTAGTATTTATCCAAAAAAAACATGTTAAAAGCAAAAATTCCCAAATAAGAAACTTTTATTAATTAACATTATTGCAACATAAGCCAATTAGCCTATACTCGCTGTGTTCATTTTAAGAACAGCAAAAACTATTAAAATATAAAAAAGGAAAATACAATGTCACACGGGACATGTAAAAAATATATGCTAGCCAGTGGCTTACTGTGCCTAGCGAGTTCAGCATTGGCAAATGTTAATAACGCCAGCTTCGAAAGCTGGTCAGCAAACACCCCTGCAAGCTGGAGCACCATAGATAGCGGTATTAGCCTTAGCGCTAATAGTAATGTGGTTTACTCAGGTAATTACTCAGCGCAAGTCGTGGTTAATACTGGCACGCAAAGTAATACCGATTTACAGCAGCTAGTTGATGTAGTGGCGGGTGAAACTTATGAGTTTTCAGCTTGGGTTTACCATACAGAAGGCGGCGTAAAAGCTCGCTTAGTGGTTGATGGCTATCAAGGCTATTCTAATTCAGCATTAACTAATCAATGGCAACAAATCAGTTATCAGTACACAGCCTCTGCTACCACATCAATTAATATTGGCCTGCGCTTTTACGACGTAACTGGTTTTGATGGCAGCGAAGTAGTTTATGTAGATAACTTTGCACCAAGCACTGGCGCAACCCCACCACCTTCGGGCAGCTGCGCCTATAACCAAGTGTCTTTAACCCTCACTACCGATAACTATGGAGAAGAAACCAGCTGGCAAATCACCAATAGCCAAGGTAGTGCAGTAGCATCAGGCGGCAGCTATGCAGCAAATACTCAGTACAGTGAGCAAGCATGTTTAACGGATGGTGACTATAGCTTTACTATTTTTGATAGTTATGGTGATGGCATATGCTGCTCATTCGGCAATGGCAGTTACAGCCTTTCATTAGGTCAAACAGTACTTGCCAGTGGTGCAAGCTTCCAAAGCTCAGAAGCAACGCCGTTTAGCCTAGGCGATAGCTCAGGCGGCGGTGACGGTGGTGGTACAACCCCAACAGAGCCATCGGGATACTATGTTACAACGCAAGGCCTTAGTGGTTATGCACTAAAAACAGAGTTATACAACATCATTAAAGATCACAACTCACAAGGCTATTCTGCGATTTGGAGCTTTTACGATGTTGCTTCACGCGATAAGTATTTTGAAAACGACAACTCTATTTTAGATCGTTATTCAGAAAACCCTGCAGGCCAAGACAGCTACAACTATGTTGCTGTGAGCGACCAATGTGGGACATACAACAGCGAAGCAGACTGCTACAACCGTGAGCATTCTTTCCCGAAAAGTTGGTTTGGTGGAACAATTGAGCCTATGAATTCAGACGTACATCATATTTTTGCCACTGACGGTTATGTCAATTCAAAACGCAGTAACTACCCATTTGGTGAAGTAGCTAGTGCAAACTATACTTCTAGTAACGGCAGCAAAGTAGGTAGTGCAGCCAGCTCATTAAATTACTCAGGAACGGTTTTTGAACCAATTGATGAATTTAAAGGTGACTTTGCAAGAGCGTACTTCTATATGGCAACACGCTATGAAAACGTGATTGGCTCATGGCAAAACAACACAACCTACAGTAACGCTGTACTGAATGGTTCATCTAATCAGGTCTTTGAGAGCTGGGTCGTTACTATGTTATTAAAGTGGCATAACGAGGATCCCGTTAGCCAATTAGAGCTTGACCGTAACCAAGCCGCTTATGAACATCAAGGTAACCGCAACCCATTTGTGGATCACCCAGAATTTGTAGAAATGATTTGGTAACTTCGTTAAGCCAAGGCGCTTAGTTTCGGCTAAGTGCCTTTTTTCAGTCAAGCATAATGACTTTGTTTTCGTGAATTAACTCTGATACATAGCGTTTTTCTAAATGCCACGGATGACGCTTCCAGCCCTGAAAACCAAAACCTGCTATATGCACTTTTGAAAACAATTTAAGGTAGTGAACAATCGCTAAAGTTCCTGAACTTGGGCAATATGGCTTATGTATTGTTGGCCCTAACGTTAAAAGATACTCAAGGACTGATTGGCGAAATTGCTGGGTTAACCTTTCTTGCTGTAATCCTTTGCCATATTTATTAAACAAAGCGTCACCATGGTCAAGCCGGCTTTGACGGCGGATCAGTTTGAATATGTGCTGCATAAGTAAATTTGGCGCAGGATCAGTGACGACAACTTTACTTATCCCTTCAAGCGGCATCACAAGCGGATCAGTAAGTAAGCTTTGCGCCTGCCTTCCTCGGCCCAGTAGCCATAGATCAGTGCATCGCCTACCTAGGTGCGTAGGCATTGCTGCACAGCGGTTAAAACGAACGACACGAGGGCAACAATCAATCAGCTTAGCAAGCTCGGTATTTATTGGGCCATTACCTATAATAATTATCTCTGGCTGCTCATTCATGATGCAGAAACTCCGTTTCAATCCTTAAAACAGTATTATTTCACCCAACCTTTGTGACCTAATAATGACAGCTCATAATAATTCTAACGAATGTGAAAAGCGCTTATGCGCAACAAGTAAATTATTACCGACTTGAGATTGGGCACTATAGCCAAGAAGCTGTAACACCTGCTTTAACAGTGCTTGATGCTGCTGTTGTTTTGAATGGTTTACTACTTCTAATACCTCCAGCATGGCCAGTGCATAGCTAGAGCCTGATTGGAGTGATTGCCAAATACGCGTTTGTATTTCAATAACTTGATAAATTGAAGTTTTATAAGTATTAATCTGCAAGCTTAATAGATAGTTTTCTAATGGATTCATTGTAGCGCCCTTTTAAAAACGCCACTTTAAAAGCTCAAGTTAAGTTGAGGTAAAGTGTTTTTTTATTAGTTTTTACTCCACTTATTCATTATTTCTTTAAATAATTTAGCATCCTTGTCTTCACAAGGTCTGGGCGAACCGCTTGGCACTCCAGATTTACCAAACACTGAATTAAAATCGATGCCATAACACATACCATTTAGCACCTCGATGCGCTTGCTGCCATCACCACTCTGCCAAACGACTTTTGCCTTATCTGATACTGTTAATTGCACAGGTACAGATATCCTGCCTACAGAAGAATTACTATTTGCGGCGTTCACCTGACCAAATAGCGATGCATTAGAAGAGTCATTTTCAAACTTAAGTTCTGGAATTGGCGCATACGGGTTGAGCTTTTTAAAGGGTACTTCGGTTATTTTTGAGTGTTCAGGTGCCTGATCAGGCTTTGCGACCTCAGTTGTCACTTCTTGGGATTCACTAACTGAGTATTCAACAACCTTAGCATCTCTTTTCTGCTTAGGACTGCTATGAGGGGTTTCCTCTCTTAGCGGCAAAGCCTTCGCTTCATCAACTATTTCTGGCGGCTGATCCGATAAAGGTTTGTCTTGAGTCTTCTGCAAACTTGGTAGCTTTGTTAAATCGACACTCACATACGCGTTGATTACCTTGGGCGGTTCTGTGACGGCGGGAAGCTTCACAAACTTGCCATATCGAGCTAGTAACAACAAAAGCACAGTATGTAGCGATATCGAGATGATCCATGCTTTGTAATTCCCTTTTAACACCCAAGCGCCTCGCTTTTTATTTTTAAGAGTGCCAGATGAGTGAAATAGTTCATCAGAAAATGGCGGTAAGCGGTATTTTAAAAACAAAAAGCCCCAGCAGATGCCGGGGCTTTTTAGTAAGGAAACTTAATTAAAAATTAAGCTTTCTTTGGACGCTCAACAACGTCTACTAAAGTCCAAGACTTAGTCTTAGAAATAGGAGCACACTCAGAAATAGTAACTACGTCACCAGTTTGAGCTGTGTTGTTTTCGTCATGTACGTGTAGTTTAGTCGTACGTTTGATGAATTTTCCATATACTGGATGCTTCACGTAACGTGCGATAGCAACAGTGAAAGATTTATCCATCTTGTCGCTGATTACACGGCCTTGAAGAGTACGGATTTTATCGCTCATTATTGACCTGCCTTCTGGTTAATAACTGTTTTTACACGCGCGATATCGCGACGTACTGTTCTTAGCGTGTGTGTCTGAGCTAACTGACCAGTGCTTGCTTGCATGCGCAGGTTGAACTGCTCACGAAGAAGTCCTAGAAGTTCAGCATTTAGCTCTTCTACGCTTTTGTCTTTTAGTTCGCTAGCTTTCATTACATCACCGTCCGAGTTACGAAAGTTGTTGTGAATGGTAATTTACGCGCTGCAAGGTTAAATGCTTCACGAGCAAGCTCTTCAGAAACACCTTCCATTTCGTAAAGTACTTTACCAGGTTGAATTTCAGCAACCCAATATTCAACAGAACCTTTACCTTTACCCATACGAACTTCTAATGGTTTGTTCGTAATTGGCTTATCTGGGAATACACGAATCCAGATTTTACCTTGACGCTTTACGTGACGTGTCATAGCACGACGAGCTGCTTCGATTTGACGAGCAGTCATACGGCCACGGCCAGTAGCTTTCAAACCGAAAGTACCGAAGCTTACTTTGTTACCGTTTTGCGCTAAACCGCGGTTGCGGCCTTTGTGCATTTTACGGAATTTTGTACGTTTTGGCTGTAACATTACTCGCTACCTCTACTTAGCACTTTTTTTGGCTTTCTTTGGCGCGCGTTTAGCTGGCTTCTCTTGCTCTTGTACTAGTGGTAAACCACCAATAACTTCGCCTTTGAAGATCCAAACTTTAACACCAATGATACCATAAGTGGTTAAGGCTTCAGAAGTTGCGTAGTCGATATCAGCACGAAGAGTATGTAGAGGTACACGACCTTCACGATACCATTCTGAACGTGCGATCTCAGCACCGCCAAGACGACCGCTAACTTCAACTTTGATACCCTTTGCACCAATGCGCATTGCATTTTGTACCGAACGCTTCATAGCGCGACGGAACATAACACGACGCTCTAGCTGTGACGCAATACCGTCAGCTACTAGTTGTGCATCAAGTTCAGGCTTACGAACTTCAGCGATATTAATCTGAGCCGGAACACCTGCAATCTTAGTTACTGCTTGACGTAGTTTTTCAACGTCTTCGCCTTTTTTACCGATAACAACACCAGGACGAGCTGTGTGAATTGTTACACGGATAGATTTAGCTGGACGCTCGATAACGATTTTAGACACAGAAGCCGCTTTTAATTCCTTAGTAAGGAAAGTACGTACTTTGTGATCGCCAAAAAGCTGATCAGAGAAATCTTTTGAATTCGCGTACCAGGTAGAAACCCAAGGTTTAGAGATACCTAGGCGAATACCAGTAGGATGAACTTTTTGTCCCATTACTTATACTCCTAGCTATCTGAAACCACAACAGTGATGTGGCTTGTACGCTTAAGGATGCGGTCTGCGCGTCCTTTAGCACGTGGCATAATACGCTTCATTGTTGGACCATCGTCCACAAAGATCGTAGTTACACGAAGCTCATCAATGTCAGCACCTTCGTTATGCTCTGCGTTAGCAATAGCAGACTCAAGTACTTTTTTAACTAATACAGCCGCTTTTTTAGGGCTGTACGCCAGGATTTCTAGAGCGCGATCAACCGGAAGTCCGCGGATCTGATCTGCAACTAGACGTGCTTTTTGCGCCGAACCAGAGGCGAATTTATGTTTAGCTAATGCTTGCATTTATCATTCCCCTCTTAACGTTTCTTCGCTTTCTTATCCGCAGCGTGACCGCGGTAAGTACGAGTTGGTGCAAATTCACCTAGTTTGTGACCGATCATTTCGTCTGTGATGAACACAGGAACGTGCTGACGACCATTATGGACAGCGATGGTCAATCCGATCATGTTAGGTATGATCATTGAACGACGGCTCCAAGTTTTAATTGGCTTCTTGTCACCGCTTTCCAACGCTTTCTCTACCTTCTTCAGCAAGTGTAGGTCAATAAAAGGACCTTTCTTGAGAGAACGTGGCATGGCTATTCCTCAACTATTATTTAGTACGACGACGTACGATAAATTTATCAGTACGCTTGTTCTTACGTGTCTTAGCACCTTTAGTCGGTTTACCCCATGGAGACACAGGATGACGACCACCAGATGTACGACCTTCACCACCACCGTGCGGGTGATCTACCGGGTTCATGGCAACACCACGAACTGTCGGACGGATACCACGCCAGCGATTTGCACCAGCTTTACCTAGTGAACGAAGCATATGCTCAGCATTGCCTACTTCACCAAGTGTTGCGCGACAGTCAGCTGGAACTTTACGAACTTCGCCAGAACGAAGACGTAGAGTTACGTATTGACCTTCACGAGCAAGGATTTGAACGTATGCACCAGCAGAACGTGCGATTTGCGCGCCTTTACCTGGTTTTAATTCTACGTTGTGAACAGTCGAACCTACAGGCATGTTACGCATTGGTAACGTGTTACCAGCTTTGATTGGTGCATCAATACCAGATTGGATTGAATCACCAGCTTTTAAGCCTTTAGGTGCAATAATGTAACGACGCTCACCGTCTGCATATAATACAAGAGCGATGTTTGCGCTACGGTTTGGATCATACTCTAGACGCTCAACAACAGCTGGAATGCCATCTTTAGTGCGTTTAAAGTCGATTACACGGTAATGATGCTTATGACCACCACCGATGTGACGAACCGTGATACGACCTTTGTTATTACGACCACCAGACTTAGAGTTTTTCTCTAGTAGTGGTGCGTAAGGTTTACCCTTATGTAGATCTGGGTTAACCACTTTAACCAGGTGACGACGACCCGCAGAAGTTGGTTTACACTTTTGAAGTGCCATAATTCTAACTCCCCTTATTACTCGGCGCCGCCGACAAAGTCTAGCTCGCTACCTTCTTTAAGAGTAACGTAAGCTTTCTTCCAGTCTGAACGACGACCGAAACGCATGCCAGTACGTTTTGTTTTACCCTTAACGTTTAGTGTGCGAACACCAGTTACTTCTACTTCAAAAAGCTTTTCTGCTGCAGCTTTGATTTCAGCTTTAGTTGCATCAGAAGCTACTTTGAAAACAATCGTGTTGTTCTCTTCAGCAGCGATAGTGCTTTTCTCAGAGATGTGTGGAGCAAGGATCACTTTTAAAAGACGTTCTTCACGGATCATGCTAGCGCCTCCTCAAGTTGCTTAACAGCAGCAGCTGTAATAAGTACCTTATCGAAAGCGATTAGGCTTACAGGATCGATACCAGCTACATCACGCGTGTCAACCTTGTATAGGTTACGTGCCGATAAGAAAAGATTCTCATCTACTTCTTCAGTCACGATTAGAACATCTTTAAGCTCAAGTTCTTTAAGCTTAGCAACTAGTTCTTTAGTTTTTGGTGCTTCAAGACCAAACTGCTCAACAACGATTAAACGCTCTTGACGAACTAATTCAGATAAGATGCTTTTGATCGCACCGCGGTACATTTTACGGTTTACTTTTTGGCTGTGATCTTGTGGTTTAGCTGCGAAGCTAACGCCACCTGAACGCCAAATTGGGCTACGAATTGTACCAGCACGTGCACGGCCAGTACCTTTTTGAGACCATGGTTTTTTACCACCACCGCTAACTTCAGAACGTGTCTTCTGAGCACGAGTACCTTGACGAGCACCTGCTGCGTAAGCAACAACTACTTGGTGTACTAATGCTTCGTTAAACTCACGTCCAAAAGTAGCTTCAGAAACTTCAAGAGCGCCAGAAGCGTCTTTAATTGCTAATTCCATCACTAAATCTCCAGGACTTATGCTTTAACAGCTGGTTTAACGATAACGTCACCGCCGATAGCGCCAGGTACTGCACCTTTAACTAAAAGCAAGTTACGCTCAGCGTCAACGCGAACTAGTTCTAAGTTTTGAGTCGTTACACGCTCAGCACCCATGTGACCGGCCATTTTCTTACCTTTAAACACCTTACCAGGTGATTGGTTTTGACCGATTGAACCAGGAGCACGGTGAGATAGAGAGTTACCGTGAGTAGCGTCTTGCATGCTGAAGTTCCAGCGCTTAACACCACCTTGGAAACCTTTACCTTTAGAAGTACCGGTTACGTCAACTTTGTTGATTTCGTTGAATAATTCAACAGTAAGCTCAGCGCCTACTTCAAAATCGCCTTCACCACCATTTAGGCGGAATTCCCACAGACCGCGACCCGCTTCAACACCAGCTTTAGCGAAGTGACCCGCTGCTGCTTTGTTTACACGGCTTGCTTTTTTAGTGCCTGCGGTTACTTGAAGCGCGTTATAACCGTCAGTTGCTTCAGATTTGATCTGAGCAATGCGGTTAGGTGTCGCTTCGATAACTGTCACAGGGATAGATACACCATCTTCAGTGAAGATACGTGTCATACCCACTTTACGACCGACTAGACCTAATGCCATTTTCCTAAAACCTCTCTAATCTTCCGATTAACCCAGGCTGATTTGAACATCAACACCAGCAGCAAGATCTAAACGCATAAGAGCGTCAACAGTCTTGTCAGTTGGTTCTACGATGTCGATCAGACGTTTATGGGTGCGGATTTCGTACTGATCACGCGCGTCTTTGTTAACGTGCGGTGAAGTTAGTACAGTAAAACGTTCAAAGCGTGTAGGTAGTGGGATTGGACCACGTACTTGTGCGCCAGTGCGTTTCGCAGTTTCCACGATTTCCGCCGTTGATTGGTCAATCAAACGGTGGTCAAAAGCTTTTAGGCGAATACGAATGCGTTGATTTGACATTCTTAAACCTCAATATAAAGAGCATTTAAAAAGAGCATAAAAAAACGACCGAAACAATCTTAATAACTAAGATGTCGGCTGCTTTCTTATATCTACGTTGAATTCCAAATCGGAATTCCTGTTTATTAGCTTGAAATCCAAGCTTAATCTTTCCTTCCAAGTTCCCGAGGGAATTTTGAAAGCCTGCGTATTATAGATAGATTGGTGATAAATGCAACAACTATTTTGAAAATCTCAAAGGTCTAAATTAAATTTTGTTTAATTTTCGAACTTTATCAATAACATTAGCGTCTTTAAATTATACTTGTGCGAGTAAAGAGGCTAGAAAATCGCTTTTAAATGGTCAGTCCAGTTAATAATTGTTATTCTATGCCGCTTATTTTTGACCACACTCGGTCTATTTAATATCTACTAATAACTTTGGTGAGTTGATGCGTATCATTAATCGTTGTTTAAATTTCATTTCTGCCGGTATGAACCGCTTGTTTGTAAAAAGTAAGGTGCTGCCAGAAAATCCGATTGAACAATACAATCTAAACCCAGCCAACCCTACTTTCTACATTGTTAGGCTAAATGCACGCTCTGATTTAGCAGCACTGGCGCGGGTATGTAAAAAATACGGCTTACCTAATCCGACCGAAGAGCAGTTATTAGGTAATGCAGAACTTGATCGCTTTATCGGTATTCAAAACCCACCACCGCTATTTGGTAATAAAAGCAAACCAAGCAATGCCCTGCAGCAAGGCAAACAAATTATTGACCACCTGATGCAATCAGGTGAGAAAAACGTCCAAGTGATCCCGGTGACTATTTTATGGGGCCGAAACCCAGGCAAAGAAAAGCCAGGTTTAGGTACTTTGGTGTCTCATTCATTAACACCCAGCTGGTTTCGTAAGTTCTTTGTGTTGCTATTTTCTGGGCGCGATAACTTTATTCGCTTTAGTCAGCCACTAGATTTATCTTTATTGGTCAATGAAAAAGCAGAGGTTGATGAACTACCACATAAGCTTTTACGAGTAGCCCGCGTGCACTTTCGTCGCCAAAAATTGGCAGCGACAGGCCCGAAAATGCCATCACGTGAGCAGCTATTTAATTCGCTACTTGCCTCACCAACAATAAAAAAAGCAATTCAAATAGAAGCGAAAGAAAAAAACATCAGCCAAGAGCAAGCTCGCCAAAATGCGCTAAAGCTACTTGATGAGATTGCCGCCAATTATAGCGATGCCACCATTCGTGTTGCAGACCGTATTTTAACTTGGCTGTGGAATAAGCTTTATAACGGGATTGATATTAAGTTTTCTGAACAGGTACATGAGCTTACAGATAAAGGCCACGAGATTATCTATATGCCATGTCACCGTTCGCATATGGATTACTTATTGCTGACCTATTCTATTTACCACTTAGGCTTAGTTCCGCCGCATATCGCTGCCGGTATCAACTTAAATTTCTTCCCGGCAGGGGGAATTTTCCGTCGCAGTGGTGCTTTCTTTATTCGCCGATCATTCGCGGGCAATAAATTGTATTCGTCAGTATTTAAAGAGTACCTGAGCCAGTTATTTATCAAAGGCTATTCAGTAAAGTTTTACACTGAAGGTGGTCGTAGCCGTACTGGTCGCTTATTACCGCCAAAAACAGGTATGCTCGCCATGACATTACAAGCCATGTTACGTGGCATAGACCGCCCTATTTCAATTGTGCCTGTATACATTGGTTATGAGCACGTAATGGAAATTAATACTTACTTAAAAGAGCTTGCCGGTAACGATAAAAAAGGTGAGTCGGTATTAGGTATCTTTAAGGCAATTAAAAACCTTAAAAACTATGGTCGTGGTTATTTAAACTTTGGCGACCCTATATCGATAAACCAATATCTCAGTGATCAACAACCTGATTGGCGAGAGTCGATTCACCCAACTGATGTTCAGAAACCACAATGGCTTGGACCACAAGTCGCTAACCTCGCTGATAAGGTAATGGTTAATATTAATAGCGCCGCTGCACTCAATGCAGTGAATCTACTTGCGATGATATTACTGGTAAATGATAAACACGCGCTAAGTAAACCTAAGCTGATTGCTCAGCTTGAGTTTTATTTACATTTACAACGTAGCGCAAGCTACAGCGAAAAGGTGACCACGCCAGACGAAAGCGCCGAGCAGCTATTAGAGCATGCACTTAAACTTAATAAGTTTGATGTGATCAGTGACGAGTTTGGCGAAATTATCGCAATTAACGATAAAGAAAAAACACTGTTCAACTACTACCGTAATAACGTGTTGCACTTATTTGCAGTACCGAGCTTATTGGCGCTGCATTTATTCAAAGCACATCAAACTACCATGGCTGATTGCCAAGCCTTAATTGCACGTTTTTACCCACTGTTTGCCAAAGAGTGGTTCTTACACGAGCTAGATGAAAACTACATTACTCGCGTACTTGCAAGCTTCGTTGATCAAGACCTGATTGAAATTGATGGCGATAATATCAAGATCACTAACAGCAACGACTGCTTAGCGAAACTCGAAATGCTCGGTCGTGCCCTAAGTTTAACACTGCAACGCTACGCTATCGTGGTTGGCTTTATTCAAACTAGCAGTGGTATTGAGCGTGAAGAACTTGAACATGAAAGCCAGGTGTTAGCAGAGCGCTTAGGCACCTTGCACGGCATTAAAACCCCAGAGTTCTTCGACAAAAAAGTACTTATTGGTTTTATTTCAAGCTTGCGAGAGCAAAAGCTAATTACCGAAACAGAGCAAGGCTTAACGGGTAGCAATGAGCTGTGTGAAGTGTATTTATATCTTAAAGCATTGCTGCCAGCACGGGTCTGGCAGTCAATTGACGATATAGTGCAAAGCCAAGCTCAGCACGTAAAAGATTAACGCTGACGCATAACCCCTTCTTGGATCGTTGAGGCAACCAAATTGCCTTGACGGTCAAAGAACTGACCTCGCACCAAACCACGGCCAGAGCTCGCACTTGGGCTATCAATCGAATATAAAATCCAATCGTCTAGTCTAAACGGGCGGTGAAACCACATCGCATGGTCAATCGTCGCGACCTGCATATTCGGCTGCATAAACGATACGCCGTGCGGCTGTAATGCAGTTGGTAAAAATTCAAAGTCAGATGCATACGCAAGTAAGTAATTATGAATGCGCTGATCGTCAGGCATCTCACCATTAGCTTTAAACCAAATATGCTTAACTGGCTCCATCACTTGTGGTTTGAATGGGTTATGAAAAGTCACAGGGCGCATTTCAATTGGTACTTCTCGGATGAACTTATTTCGAATTGGTTCAGGAATAAGCTCTGCATTTGCTTGGTAAAATTCAAGCGATGACTTTAATTCTTCAGGCTGTGGTACATCAGGCATCTGCGCTTGATGTGATAAGCCCTCTTCTTCACCTTGGAAAGAAGCGGTCATGTAAAAAATCGGCTTACCATATTGAATTGCTTTTACACGGCGAGTACTAAAACTTTTACCATCACGTATATTCTCTACATCATAGACAATCGGCTTTGCAGCATCACCTGGGCGCAAAAAGTATGAGTGTAAAGAGTGAACAATGCGTCCTTGTGGTAACGTTTCTTTTGCAGCAGATAGAGCTTGGCCCATTACTTGGCCACCGAATACAGCTCTAAATCCTAAATCTTGGCTTTGCCCGCGATACAAGCCTTGCTCAATCTCTTCTAACGACATTAATGACAGTAGGTCATCTAATACTTGGCTCATTTATTTATCCTCAATCCCGACAAGCGTTTAATGATACTATAGACTAATTGGAAGTAAATCTTTGTAAGAGCACCTCATTATGGCTTATTGGCTTTTTAAAACCGAACCCGATGCATTTTCAATTGATGATCTAAAAAACGCACCTGAGCAAACCTCTATGTGGGATGGCGTGCGTAATTATCAAGCCCGCAACTTTCTTCGCGATGGTATCAAGCACGGTGACTTGGTAATGATTTATCATTCAAGTTGTAAACAGGTGGGTGTTGCAGGTATCGCTACGGTGACTCGCGAAGCTTATGCCGACCCAACACAGTTTGATTTAAATAGCGATTACTACGATGCTAAAGCAACTGCTGATAACCCGCGCTGGTTTGTGGTCGATGTGCAATATCAAGCACACCTTAAAAAGCTAGTTAGCCTGCAGGCGATTAAAGCCAATGAGTCAATTACCGAAATCGCTCTTAAAAAAGGCGGCCGTTTGTCAGTAATGCCTGTAACTGAACATGACTGGCAACAGATCATCGCAATGAGCGAGGGCTAAGCATATAAAGTAGCGGCCATTTTTAATGAGCTGCTATTTTTGCTATAATTTCGCCCCTTTATTTTAGAGGTACTAAGGGGGATGTATGAAATTACTGTATTGGTTAGAGGAATGGACCAACCTCCCACGCGATGAGCAACAAAGCCTTGTACCTATGACTGGCGGTGATTTGCTCGGCGATGTTTATGTAAAATACCATATCATTGATGCCAATAAGCCCCTGCTAATTACCTTCTCTCCTGCTGGAACAAATTATCAAGAACATGATATTAATGATGATTTTTCGCCTTGGGCTTATAAGCTCGCGAAAAAGCAAGATGTGAATATTATCGCCTTTCAACATTTAGGCATTAGCAACTGGTTTAGGCACCGCAATCTGTTGTTTTTCATTGAGCAGCTAGCACCACTGATTGGCGGATTCAAAGAGCGGTTAGGTTATGGTTTGAGCCGAGGAGGCTTTGCCGTTGGCGCCTTTGCCAATCTATTAAAGCTTGATAAAGTTTTACTCTTTCACCCTGTTAGCACAAAAAACAAAGAAAAAGCACCATGGGATGACCGTTCAAGCACTGACATCGCGCAAAAATTCGATTGGAACGGTGACTACCACGATTTAGATTTAGGCCATGCAAAGGGTTATATTATTTACGACCCAACTAATCGTATCGACCGAGCTCATGCTAAACGTTACCCACAACTCACCCACTTACGCGTGTTTGGTATGGGCCATAGTGTTCATGCAACATATTTAAATAAGTTTGGCTTTTATAAAGATGTTGCTGTTGATTTTATAAGCCACCAGCAAGTTGATATCGCCCAATTCCGCCAGCAAACCAAAACGCTACGCTTTAAAGAAGACTATTATCGTCGCCTAAATAAGGCAAACAAGAGTTCGCCACATCGTTTAGCCTTACTAAGCACCGCGCATACAATTTTAGCTGAAGAAAAAGCCGAGCACATGCAAGAGCAAAAAGATGCGATTGATGTGCAACCGCTGATTGATGTTGCAATCAAACATCAAGATGAGCACCCAAACGATGCAATTAAGGTCTTAGAAGTGGCTCAGCAACTCTCACCCGATGATCCTGTGATAGACCATAAACTAAAACAGTTGAAGTGATACAGCAGCTGTAAGTTTAGAAGCATTAGCAGTAAGCGGCAAAAATCCAACTTATGAATCAAATAAGCTCTGTTAAAAAGCCTCCTTTTCGATAAGCTTAAAGCTTCCAGCTATCCCCTCCCATACCTATCATCAAATCGCTCGATGTCAGTTTCATCAAGTATCGCTCCGGTTTGTACTTCGATAACGATTAGTGGCGTGTATTGTTGATTAGCAAGGCTGTGTAGCTGCTTAGCCGCGATGTAACAAGATTGGTCGGCGGATAATTCAAATTCATCATCACCTACTCGCACGCTTGCCACTCCAAATACGACGACCCAATGTTCTGCACGGTGCTGATGGCGTTGAGTTGAGAGCTTTGCGCCGCTGTTTACGATTATTTTCTTTACTTTAAAGCCAGTGCTTTCAATTAAAGTTCGATAGTTGCCCCAAGGTCTGAATACGGCTTGATGGTGGGTTAGTTTATCGCTATCAACAACAGCAAGCTGTTTAAGTAAATCAGGAAGCTTATCGAGCGCACTTTTGTCTGCCACTAAGGTGGCATCATGAGTATGTATAATTGCTTGATTACTCACGCCGAGCGCCGCAATAGTGTGGTCAGCCTCGCTGATCAGTAGATTATTTTCGCTATCTAAACTCACTCCTTGTGAGGCTAAATAGTTGCCATGATGGTCTTTTTCTGCGATTTTCGATAATGCAGAAAAGCTGCCAACATCGCTCCAATTTAAGTCAACAGGTATAACAGCAACGTTAGCGCTACGCTCCAAAATAGCATAATCAATAGAATCACTTGGGCATGCTGTGAGCGCACCCGCAACAGGCCGTTGAAACCCTAAATCTGCGGTGAAGCTAGCCGCTTTTGCGACACTGTCAGCAATCTTTGGCGCAAAACGATTAAGCTCACTCAAGTACACATCTGGCAAAAATAAAAACATGCCACTATTCCAGCCATACTCACCACTGGCAAGGTATTTTTCGGCTAATTGCAGAGCTGGTTTTTCTTTGAAGTCAGCCACCTTAAAACAGCCTTTATGAGCTAACTGTTCACCTTGGCGAATATAACCATAGCCGGTATGTGGCTCAGTGGGAGTAATGGCAAAGGTTACTAATTGTTGTTGCTGACAAAGCGCTATCGCATTATCTAAGCAGGCAATAAGTTTATCAAAATCACTGATATGATGATCAGCAGGCATCACCAACAAGGGATCAGTTAGACCATTTTGCAGTGCAAATTCAGCGGCTAGGGCAATCGCGGGGGCGGTATTTTTACCTTCAGGTTCAAGCAATAAAGTATAGCTATCTGTGATTTCTGCAATTTGCGCTTTAGCGATAAAGCGATGCTCTTCATTGCACACTAGAATTGGTGCATTAAATCGTGAGTCAGCCACTCGTAAAAGCGTGCTCTGTAACAGTGATTTTTCGCTAAGCAAAGACAAAAACTGCTTAGGCATCGCTTTACGCGACAAAGGCCATAAACGAGAACCTATGCCACCAGCAAGAATAACGGGGGTGATTTTGCGACTCATGATTGCTTAAAGTAAATAATCCAACCATGAGTTTAACAAATTTTTGAGTATGCGGCTTCGAGCAATTACAGTAACTGAAATTGATCAGCATCTAAGTGAGCAGGAAACGCTCTTCGAAAGTCATCAAGCGGTGATTTTTCTAAGCGCTGAATAATGATACCCGATTGGCCATCTTCGAGCTTAGCCAAGGTGTCACCTTTAAAATCATAAACGGCAGTTCCACCACTGTGGGCAACATTATTACCATCAGCACCAATGCGATTGACACCCACGACATAACACAGGTTTTCCATTGCGCGTGCTTTTAGCAGGGTATCCCAGACATGGCGACGAGCTGCTGGCCAATTAGCTACGTTGATCATCACATCGTAGTCGTTGCAATTACGCTGAAATACAGGAAAGCGTAAGTCGTAACACACTTGCGGCAAAATGCGAAAATCATTGATAGCGAATACCTCGCGATGCTCGCCTGCTGCGACGAAATTGCCTTCGTTACCTAAACAGAATAAATGGCGTTTGTCGTAATACTTCACTTCGCCATTTGGCCAAACCCAATAAAAGCGATTAGCCTTTTTGTCGTCTTTTGCAACTAAAACAGAGCCTGCAACCACAGCATTTTTTTGCTTAGCTGTGGCTTTTAACCAGCTAAGTACCTCGCCTTGTTCTGGTTCGCTGCAATCTAGATTAATCGCAAAACCCGTGGCAAATGTTTCTGGCAAGACAATTAAATCAACTTGCTCGTTTAAACTGTTAAGCTGCTCAGTAAAGTGCGCAAGGTTAGCGCTTTTATCAAGCCAATGCAGTGATGACTGCACTAAAGCTAAGGTTAAAGTTGGCATAAAATCTCCGCGGCACATTTTAATGTGTCATCATTTTTAGCAAAACATAAACGAATCACTTTGTCGCTGCTTGCACTGTTATAAAACACACTGAGTGGTACAGCTGCAACACCCGCTTGCTCAACCAACCAATGGCAAAACTCAACATCATCAAGATCAGACACATCACTGTAATCGAGTAGTAAAAAGTAGGTACCTTCACTTGGTAATATTTTAAAACGGCTTTGCGCTAACGCTTCGATGAGCAAGTCGCGTTTTTGTTGATAAAAATGACTTAGCTCATCAACATGCTCAGGCTCTAACTCAAGCATATCGGCTAATGCATGCTGAGCAGGCGTAAAGCTTGAAAAGGTCACATATTGGTGAATTTTACGAAACTCCACCATGAGCTGAGCGGGTGCTACACAGTAACCCATCTTCCAGCCGGTGCTGTGAAAGGTTTTACCAAAGCTTGAGATCACAAAACTGCGTGCAAATAACTCAGGGTCGATCAGCGCACTTAAATGCAAAGCACCATCAAAGGTAATGTGCTCATACACTTCATCACTAATTACATATAAATCATGCTTAGTAACAAGCGCTTTAAGGGCGTTAATATCTTCTGTTTTAAAGATTTTACCGCTTGGGTTATGTGGCGTGTTGATGACGATGACACGTGTTTTTTCTGTAATAACATCAGCTACGGCTTGCCAATCGATTTTGTAGTCTGGCGCATGCAAAGCAACATGAACTGAACGACCGCCTGCAAGTTCAATTGCCGGCTGGTAAGAGTCATAAGCGGGGTCAAACACCACCACTTCGTCACCCTCTTTAACAAGCGCTTGAATTGCTACGAATAATGCCTCTGTTGCCCCTGAGGTGACGGTAACTTGTTGCTCGTAATTTATGTTGTTATGGTATTTTCTAGCAATCAAAGCTGCTATTTGCTGCTGTAGCTTTGCAACCCCACTTGAAGGCGCATATTGATTTGCTCCCTCAAGTACATAATGATTGAGCTGTTTTTTTAGTAATTCTGGTGCATCAAATTCAGGAAAACCCTGAGATAAATTAAGCGCTTGGTGCTTATTTGCTAGAGCGGTCATTTGACTAAAAATACTGGTGCCTAAATTCGGCAATTTACTTTCAAACACAGAGGTTCCTTAAAGATGGTTTTGCGCCCGAAGCGATGCTATCATTGCTTAAAACAGATGTATAGCCGTCTAAATAACTTTTAGAATGTCGAGGAATATATGCATAACAATACCGCTATTTCAGAACTAATTGAAGCTGGTAAATGGGTAAGCCAACGTGGCTGGGTCCCTGCTACTGGTGGTAACTTTTCAGCCCGCACTGCAAGCGGTTATGTCGTCACAGCAAGTGGTTTCGATAAAGGTCAACTCGGCACTCATGCATTTATTGAATTTGATCATGAAGGCAATCGTACTAAAGGCTCTGGCAATCCATCAGCTGAAACTGAGCTACATTTGAATATGTATAAGCTTATCCCGTTAGCTAAATTTGTTTTGCACACTCATTCTGTTGCGGCAACCGTGTTATCTCGTGTGATCAAAGGCCACGCTATCAATTTGCATGGCTACGAAATGCAAAAATCTTTAAGCGGTATCAAATCGCACTTAGATACCTTAACTATTCCCATTTTTGATAATGACCAAGACATTGACCGTTTAAGCTTACTAGTCAGTGATCATCACCTTCACACCCCTATTGAGCATGCCGTATTAATTCGTGGCCATGGTTTATATGTCGTTGGTCGAGATATCAAAGAAGTACTTCGTCATTTAGAAGGGTTAGAGTTTCTATTTAGCTGTGAGCTTGAGCGCCTAAAACTAGAAGGTATTCAAGCTGGAGTTCAGCCATGATCAAAGCAATTTTAACTGATATTGAAGGCACTATTACCCGCATCTCATTTGTTAAAGACGTATTATTTCCTTACGCGGCAGGGCAATTACCTGAGTTTGTAAAATCACATCAAACAGACCCAGAAGTTGCAGCCCAAATTGAGGCCGTTAAAGCACACATTGAACAACCCGAAGCCGATATCGACACGGTTATTAGTCATTTAATTCATTGGATTGAAACTGATCAAAAAATTACCCCACTCAAGCAGTTGCAAGGCTTAATTTGGCAAACGGGCTACGAAAGTGGTGATTTTACTGGCCACCTTTACCCTGACGCTTATGACTTTTTACAAGCCCAAAAACATGCTGGTAAAAGTTTATATGTCTACTCATCAGGCTCAGTAAAAGCCCAGCACCTGATTTTTGAGTTTTCTGATTATGGTGATGTTAGACCTTTATTTAGTGATTACTTCGACACTAAAGTTGGCGCAAAACAACAGCAGAGCTCTTATGAAAATATTATTGCCGAGCTGCCATTTGACGCTGCCGAAGTATTGTTTTTAAGCGATGTGGTGGCAGAGCTTGATGCTGCCAAAGCTGCAGGCCTTGGCACTTTACACCTTGTTCGCGATGGACAAGCAGTAAGCGACGCTCACCCATACATTAACGATTTCACAGCATTTAGTGCGGAGCTTTTAGCATGAGCCAATTAACTATTTTTAATGATAACAACGCAAACAACATACTGTTTCATAGTGAAGACTTAAGCGCGATTGCCAGTGAGCTGAATGCGGTTGGCGTTCGCTTGGAGCAATGGCAAGCAACAGCACAGATTGACCAAGATACCAGCCATGACGCTATTTTAACTGCCTATGCTAACGATATAGAGCGCCTTAAGGCTGAAGGGGGTTATCAAACAGTGGACGTTATTTCGCTTGCTAAGGGAAGTCCAAATGCCAGCGAACTACGCAGTAAGTTCTTATTTGAACATACACATAGCGAAGATGAAGTTCGTTTTTTTGTGAAAGGCCAAGGTTTATTCTGCTTACACTTAGGCGACAAAGTGTATCAAGTGCTTTGCCAACAAGGCGACCTAATTTCAGTACCAGAACTCACACCACATTGGTTTGATATGGGCAGCGACCCTGAATTCACAGCAATTCGCTTATTCAATAATACCGAAGGTTGGGTCGCTAAAAGCACTGAGTCAACTATTGCTACCAACTTCCCGCTGCTGGATTAACATGGAAAAGCTATTCTCGTACGGTACCTTACAGTACCCGCAGGTTCAGCTTGATACCTTTGGGCGTTTGCTCGAAGGTCAACCTGCTACGCTAACTGGGTATGTCATTGGTGAAGTCGAGATCACCGACGAAGCCGTGCTTAAAAGTAGTGGTCAACGTTTTCACCCGGCGTTAATCAAAACAGGCAAACAAAGTGATATTGTTAATGGCACTATTTATTTAATCACTAAACGTGAGCTCAATCAGGCTGATGCTTACGAAGTAGATGATTATCAACGAATCGCAGAAACATTCCAATGTAACAACCAAGCTTGGCTATATGTTGCAAAAAACAGCCTTTAATTTACAAATATAAAACAAAAAGACCCAAATCAAGAACAAAAGCTGTTATTATCTTCCCTATCAAAATTAATATTTTTTAGTTAAAGGACTAAACATGGGGTCGGCATTTTCACCCTTACGCGATACCGTTATTTATGTGGGTGAGTGGCAATTTAACACTCAGCAGCAAACCATCAGCGATGGCACTCATAAGCGTGAACTAGAACCTTTATTGTTTAAATTGCTGTGTTTCTTTATTGAGCATAATGATCGCATTATCACTCGCCAAGAGCTGGTTGAGAATATTTGGCAACAAAGTTTTGTTGATGACAATGCTATTAACCGTGCCATCTCTGAACTAAGAAAAACTCTCAAATCAGAAAAGCAGCCCGGGCAAACTATTAAAACCCATTACCGCAAAGGTTATAGCCTATTTATTAAAGTTAAGCCTCTTGAGCCCACCCCCATTTCAGACCCACAAATAACAGAAGATAAAAACACAGAACATAAAGAAGCTGAAACTCCAGTTAATACAACTCCCCTTAACGTGCAAAAAGCGCATTCTTCACGCTGGCCATGGTCTTTTGCGGCCTTAGCGCTTGGTTTATTGATTGCGGCTATTTGGTTGTTCTTACAGCAACCTAAAGTAAATGATGAAGCACAAAACGAAGCGCCATTTTTAGACCTGCAAGCCGAAACGATTTCATGGCATAAGGGCACTCACTATCAATTATTGCTAAATCACGACAAAACGCAGCTTGCCTATGTGCTGCAAAATGACAATCAGCATATTTATGTTGTCGACTTAACGACAAAAAAAGAGTACTCAATTACATCTGGCGCTGTCTTTTTACAGGGCTGGTCTGAAGATGGCGAGCGGCTATTTTATAGTTCATGTGAAAACAGTGACTTCAATGATTGTAGTGCTTGGCAAGCAAGCAATTTGCTATCAAATGAAGTATTACTAAAGCCAGTTACAAATCAATCTATATTAAATATCACACCAGATCAGTACATTGAAATTGGTAATACGGCAATTACAAGACGTAATAATTACCGTGGCTTAACTCACCTATCTGCTCTGTATGCGCAAGACTTAAAGACCGGTGAAGAAATTCGCATTACATCACCTAATATTACTGGCACTGGCGATTATATTTTAACAACACTTAAAAACCCCAACCGTGTTATTTTTGAACGCCACAATGTTGGCCAAGCAGAAATTTATATAGCGAATTTAGACGGTAGCTCACTCAAACTTTTAACCACCAACGAATACCGAGCTTGGGCTGCAACTTATGATAAACAAACTAACTCGCTTGTTTGGTATAACCGCGGTAAATTAACTATTGAATCATTTTCATTTGATACCATGAGTCGGGGACAAGCCATTAAAGCCCCAGTAAAACGAGCAAATTACGCTTACCCTCTTAATAAACAAAGTGTACTGATCAGCACTGATTTACACGACAGTGATGCGGCTATATTTGACATAAAATCAAAACAAATGAGCTATATTGCCACAGCTAATAAGCATGAAGGTGATTTGGTCGCCCTAACTAATAATGATGTCTACTTCGCTGATCTTGAATACTATAAACGACAGCACTGGCTCAGAAAAAACAACCAATATATAGATATAACCGACAAAATTGGTGAAGATACCACCATTATTTCTGCAAATAACGACAGCAGTCAGCTGGTGAGTTTTAATAAAAGCAATCAAAAGCTAAGCTTATTAAATGCCAATGACTTTTCAGAAGTTAAACACTGGACACTACCAGGAAACAGCAAACTAGCAGCAGTCAGAGGTAATAAAATTGCAGTAATCTTTACCGAGCTTAGTAACCAGCAAAACCAACTAATGATTTTGCACACCAACAGCGATCAGGTTGTCAAAAGCACCATCGACACCCCATTGGCAATTGCTTGGTATGATGATAATCAGCTAATCGTCCATTCTAAATACGGAAAATATTTGCTTTTAGATAGTGACAGCAATACTTATAGTGAGCTGATAACTCCTGACAAACTAATAGAGCTAAAGCCTTCAATTATCACTATGACAAGCAACCATCACAGCTTATATATTGCCACAAATAATGAAATTTATAGTATTGACTTGGCAAACATACAAAATGTTGATCTAGCAATGAAAATGCGGCCCTTACACTATATAACGCATATCAATGCGAGTAATGACAAGCTGGCGATTTCGTTACTAACCGCAAATAGTCAAAATAGCATTGAGCTCTACACTAAAAAAAGTGCTGAGTAATTTTCTATTTTAATTGCTTTAGAATACCTTGCTCGATATCAGATTGGTTATAAACGCCGCTATCGAGCACCCAGCCTGTGACTAGGCTAGCCGGTGTAACATCAAATGCCGGGTTATAAACCTTCGCGTTAGTTGGTGCCCATATTGCTTCGCCAAAACTGCCACTAACACCGCGCACTTCATTAGGGCTGCGTTGCTCAATTTCGATATTCGCACCACACGCCGTTTGTGTATCAAGTGTCGTAAGTGGCGCAACGACATAAAATGGAATGTTATGGAAATGCGCTAACACAGCAAGGTTATATGTACCTACCTTATTAGCAAAGTCACCGTTTGCAGCAATACGGTCTGCACCTACAAAGATTTTATCTACTTTGCCCGCAGCCATTAAACTCGCCGCCATGTTATCGCAAATCAAGGTATAAGGAATTTCCCAGCGCTCAAGCTCAAAAGCCGTTAAGCGGCCGCCTTGCAGTAGCGGTCTCGTTTCATCAACCCAAACATGAATATCACCGTGGCGTTGCTGCGCTTTATGAATAACCCCTAATGCAGTACCGACACCCGCAGTCGCTAACGCACCGGTATTACAGTGCGTTAAAATGTTATCACCTTTATCAACCAAGGCAGCACCACGTTCTGCCATGCTATCGCAAAGGGCAATATCTTCTTTAAATAACTGCTCAGCAGTAGAGGCAACAGCTGCAACATAATCAGTCTCTACAAGCGCTACGCGTAACTTGGCCATGCAGTGCATAAGGTTAACGGCGGTTGGGCGTGTTGCTTCTAGTTCATCTATAGCAACCGCAAGTGCTGATTGACTCATGCCCTGCTCGGCTAGGTGTGCAACCAATAAGCTAGCACCTAAGCCAATTAAAGGCGCTCCCCGGATTTTCAAAGTCAGAATCAAATCTTTCATCGTTTCAACATCGTTACATACATGCCAATGCTGTTGATGTGGTAACAAATACTGATCAAGCACGGTTAGCGTACCTTGCTGATATTTAATACTGCTGGCGATGAGATCTTGCATACTGAATCCGAATAACTAATGAATAACTAATTTATGTGAATAGTTATTTTACATCAGTTTTGATAACTAACAAGCTAGATGTATGGACATCTAAACGGTTACAGGTATAGAATGCTCAAAGTTAATTGTATTACGAGATAGAGCCATGGCTAAATACACTGCCTTTAATGCAGAGCATGCTGTTGATTACATTAAAGAACTTGTTAAAAGTGAACTAATTTCAGTCTTCCCTGCTGATGCAGCACTGACTGCATACGAGTTTGGAGATGGAAACTTAAACTTAGTTTTTCGGGTTGCTGATCAGCACAACAACAGTGTAATTCTAAAGCAAGCACTCCCTTATGCCCGCTGCGTAGGTGAGTCATGGCCATTATCGTTAGACCGCGCCAGAATCGAAGCCGAAGTATTGATTAATCATGGTAAGTTATGCCCAGAGCATACCGTGGCGATATTGCATCACAATGTAGAGCTGGCATTAACCGTGTTAGAAGATTTAGGTGAGTTACAAATTTTACGTGGCGCACAAATCAACGCAGAGCAATTTCCCTTATTGGCAAGTCATGTTGCGCTCTACTTAAGCCGAACAGGCTTTTATAACTCAGATTTTTACTTATCTGCTGAAGATAAAAAAGCCAAAGTCAGTCAATTTATTAACCCTGATTTATGTAAGATCACAGAAGACTTATTTTTCACTGATCCGTACATTGAGCATGAGCGCAATAATTTCCCTGCAGAGCTTACTGAGCACGTCGAAAGTATTCGTAATAATGATGCTTTAAAATTGGCCGCTGCTAAATTAAAAGCGAAATTTTTATCGTGCCCGCAAACTTTATTGCATGGCGATATGCACAGTGGCAGCATTTTTGTTGATAGCAAAACCACTAAAATGATCGACCCAGAGTTCGGCTTTTTTGGCCCTGTTGGCTTTGATATCGGCTCATTTATGGGTAACTTGCTACTAAATTACTGTGCCCAAAACGCCCGTATTACAGAGCAAGCAAAGCGCCGTCAGTATCAAACCCATTTATTAACTTGCTTACAAGACTGTTATAGCCAATTTGAGCAACATTGGTTAAACCTAGCAAGCAGGGAAGCAACTGATATTAGCTTTGCAAACCGCGCCTTTAGCGAAGATTACTTACAACACGTATTGCGTGATGCGATTGGCTACTGTGGCGCTGAACTTATTCGCCGTACTATTGGTTTAGCCCATGTTGCAGATATAGACGGTATTGAAGATGCACAAGCTCGTTTAGCAGTACAACAGCAAACGCTCGTACTCGGCGAGCAACTGATGCTCAATGCCACAAGCTGTAACAATAAAGACGAGTTCTTTTCGTTGTTAATCAGTTTATTAAACTGATAGTCAAAAAGTAAAAAGGCGCTTAATGCGCCTTTTAATTATTCAACTCAACTAGATTATTTATTGTAGTGCTCATACATTTTATCGAGCGGCTCTGATAAACCATTTTCTTGTACCACTCGCACATGCTGGCGAGCTAACTCGCGGGCACTTGATACACCACATGAATGAGCAATCAGCCCTGCACCATAATGAATAAACTTATTATAATTGGCGACACGTTGTGCCTTATCGGTCACATCTAGGCCCCGCTGTAAGCGTTCATTATGAGTCGTAATACCGGTCGGGCAGGTATCTTTATTACATTGTAGAGCCTGAATACAACCTAACGAAAACATATGACCACGCGCCGACACAATAAAATCAGCACCCAGCGCGAGTGCCCAAGCCACTTTTGACGGTACGATTAGCTTACCCGATGCAATCACTTTCACTCGTTCTCTGAGACCATGTTTTTTTAGCAAGTCAACAACCAAAGGCAGGCTCTCTCGTAGCGGTAAACCAACTGAATCCATCAAGGGTTGAGGGGCAGCGCCCGTTCCACCGTCGGCACTATCAATAGTGATAAAATCAGGGGCAGATTCAATACCACGGTTATTTATTTCACTAAACAAGGTTTCGAGCCAAGTGTATTCACCAATAACCGCTTTAAAACCGGTTGGTTTACCTGTGGTACTGCGTACCGTTTCAATCATATCGAGTAAATCTGCTGGGCATTTAATCTCTGGGTGACCATTTGGACTAATCGAGTCATGCCCTTCAGGAATACCCCGAATTTTTGCAATTTCAGCAGTCACTTTGCGCCCTGGTAACATACCCCCTTTACCGGGTTTAGCACCTTGACTCATTTTAATTTCGAACATTTTAACTTGTTCGTGCTCAGCAATCGCTTTGAGTTTTTCGGTGCTTAATTTACCGTGCTCATCTCGTACACCATATTTTGCCGTGCCAATCTGAAACACAATATCGGCGCCACCTTCAAGGTGGTAAGGGCTGAGCCCTCCTTCGCCGGTATTCATCCAACAGCCGGCTAATTTTGCCCCTCGCGATAATGCGCGAACAGCGGGCTTAGATAATGCGCCAAAGCTCATACCTGAAATATTAAATAACGAGTTTGTTGTATAAGGAGCTTGGCAATAAGGCCCTAACGTGACTTCGCTTGGATCAAGTGCATCTTCATCTAAAGTCGGAAACGCACAGTTCATAAACATCACAGTGCCCGTTGCATCAAGGCTTTGGGTTGAACCAAAGGCCGTAGTACGGTCAACATTTTTCGCAGCACGATACACCCAGCTTCGCTCAGCACGATTAAATGGTAGCTCTTCCCTATCCATGGCAAAAAAGTATTGTCGGAAGAATTCACCTTGGCGTTCAAAAAAATAACGAAAGCGACCGATCACCGGGTAATTACGGCGAATCGCCTGTTTAGATTGCGTCACATCACTAATGTAAAAGCACACAATCACCAGCAAACCTATACCGAGTGCAAAAATAAACAAGCTGGCAAATACATCGATACTAAAAATTATAAAATCACTCATCCAAGGCCCCTTTGTGAAATGACATCCTTCAAAGCATATAAGGTGTTTATATTACGTGCAATAAACAAAAAGGCGTGATGTAAATCACGCCTCTTCTTTTATACTGCTATACAGCTATGCTGCTCGTTTTGCTAATTCAGCTTTAATATAAAGTTGAATTTGCTCTTCAAGCACTGACATTGGCACTGAGCCATGACGCAATATTTGATGGTGGAATTCGCGAATATCGAAATCTGCACCAAGTGCTTGCTCAGCTTCGTGGCGTAGACGTTTAATAGTTAGCTCACCAATTTTGTATGACAACGCTTGTGCAGGCCATGAGATATAACGATCAGTTTCTGTCTTCACATTATGCAATGAAAGCGCGGTGTTTTCGCTCATAAACTTCATTGCACGCTCGCGGCTCCAGCCATACATATGCATACCTGTATCAACCACTAAACGTGCCGCTCGCCACATCTCATAAGTTAAACGACCAAAGTCACTGTATGGGTCTTGATAAAAGCCCGCTTCGATACCTAAAAACTCCGAATATAAGCCCCAACCTTCACCAAATGCCGACAAATATGCATTACGGCGATAACTTGGTAATGACTCAAGTTCAGCATTTAGCGAGATTTGTAAATGATGCCCAGGTACTGCTTCGTGTAAAGTTAATGCTTCAAGTACATACAACGGGCGCTTATCTAACGCATAGGTATTAACCCAGTAATAACCTGCTTGGTCATCACGGCGAGAGCCTGAGTAACGACCCGTTGTATATTTAGGTGCAATGCTCTCTGGCACTGGCGCAACACCGTACGGCATTCTTGGCAAGGTGTGGAATAACTTAGGTAACTGCGCATCCATTTTCTTGGCAATGTAAGACGCTTCTTTTAGCAAATCTTTTGGTGTTTTTGCGTAAAATTGCGGATCAGTACGTAAAAAGTGCACAAAATCAGCAAACGAGCCTTCAAAGCCTACTTTCTCGATAATTTTTTCCATTTCTGCGCGAATACGCGCGACTTCTTGTAAACCCAGCTCATGGATTTCTTTTGGCGTCATATCTGTGGTGGTGTAGTACTTAGCGCGATTTTCGTAAAACGCTTTGCCATTCGGCGTACTTGAAATACCAATATCTGTACGTGCACCCGGTTGATATTCATTGTTAAAGAAGGTTAAGTAACCTTGATATGCCGGAATAACTTGTTCTGTGATAATGGTTTGCGCTTGCTTTTGTAGCGCTGCAAACTCGCTATCACTTAGGCCTGCCGTGTTATTTAAAAATGGTTTGTAGAATTCAGACTTAGTAGCATCATCAACAATATAAGCCGTGATTGAGTCTTGATAACCTTCTAAAACAGCCTTTGGCTGGGTTAGGCCCACTTCAAGCCCCTTTCGCATCCAGCCAATATTTTGCGAAAAATAGCGAGGAATTTGCTGTAATTTAGCGAGATATAGCTGGTAATCTTGTGGTTTTGTGTAATCTGAGCTGGAGATCATAAATGACAAGCTAGAATGGAACCCATATTCAGATGTCAGCGGCATATAGTGCGCATTAAACACATATTCATCGACACTATTTTGCACTTGGCCGCGTAAAATAGTCAGGTTAATGCGATTTTCTTCCGATAACTTATCACGGTCGATAGCGTCTAGCTCGGCAAGTAACTCTGTATTCTTTTGGTATTTTTGTTCTAAAAATTCAGCCGATAGATTTTCTAATAAATAACCATCAACGCCATTATCTTTACCATACGGGCTGATGCTTTGGCGATAATTAACAATATTTTCGGCTACTTGAGTAAATTGCTGATCAGCATCAATATTTGTTACTTGGCAAGCGCTTAAAGTACACGCTAAAGCAACCGCAATAACAGAACGATTTAAAGTTCGCGACAGTGTTTGTTTCATAGCATTCTTTTTAGTTTTAATCAGTATCGCTAAAGTAGCGCAGCACTGGCTAAAACCCAAACAAATGCGACCAAGCTCAGGTTAAATACGCTCAAATTAACAACGGTGTATAAATAAGAATGAGCAAGGTTTAAGCAATTTTTAATTACACTTGTTAAAGTTGTTGAGAAAATCAGCTAATAGACACAAACGAAACAAATTTAAGTTCCAAAGTAAGCGATTTTGCTTTTAAATAGGCTGATTACAGATTACTGTAGACTCAGTATTTATGCTTGGAAGCAGCTATACCTTACGGAAGAGATGATTAATTGGTTGATATGCGTATTTAGTGGTATTGAAAAATGATGTTCCATGATCCCATGGCTATTGCTCAAGAAAAAATGACAAAGGTATGTATCTTTTTAGAACATCATGCATTACCGCCGTCACCACTTAACTACCAAGTTGTTTACACCTACGTCAGCCAGTCTAACCCTAAACTTAACGCCGCTATTGACCGTGCCATCGCACAAAGAAAAACCATCGATTGTGTCTATGTAGAACAGCTTTATTTCGATTTTATAGAGCAAGGGCATAAAATGAAAACCGCCATTGTTCGCAACGTTGACTCAGTAATTAACACCCTTTCGCGAAATGCTAACAATAACGAGCAAAATATTGTGCGCTTTGCTGATCAAGTCACAGAATGTGTTCATTCAATTGATGAAAACAATATTGAGCAAACGCGTCATGCATTAAAAATGCTCAGTAAGCAATCTGAAGTCCTGCTCAATCAGCATCGTCAATTTAAGCAAGAAATAGCAAAAGCCAAATCACTACAAGAAAAAACCCAAAAACAGCTCACTCAATTACGCAAACAACACATCACCGACCAACAAACCGGCTTATACAAGCGCCATTACTTAAATCAACAAACTCAACTTTGGGTCGGCCAAAATAAAGCGGTTTGTGCTATCTCTATTCACATTGAGAACTTAAACCATTTTATTGAAAACTATGGTGATGTGATTGGTGAAGTAATTTTAAATAAAGTCGCCAAGCAGGTGCAAAAATACGTACAAGAAAGCGGCTTACCTGGGCGCACAAGTAAAGATGAATTTACCATCTTACTTGCTGATATTGAGCCTGAAACTGCCAACTTAATAGCCGAAAAAGTACGAAATGGTGTCGAAAAGCTGCGCTTTGTCAGCTCAAAAAATGGCACCAAACTCCCCGCTATTACCTTAGCCCTAGGTATCGCTAAACATGAAGGCGATGGCGACTTTAACAGCTTAGCCCGTAAAGCCTCTTTAGCAGCTGCGAAAGCCAAGTCGCTTGGGCAAAGTAGTTTTATTGCCGGCCAGTAAAGTTTAAACCTGTGCTAAATCATGAAAAGCAATGCTAATCTGATGATTTAGTTATAATCAAATTGCACCCCACAGCTACAATCAAGTACACTAGTCTTTATTGCCACGATAGAGATTAATCATGAACGAGAATCAAGAAAAGACCACGCATTTTGGCTATAAAACCGTTGCTGAAAACGACAAAGCATCAATGGTTGCAGATGTATTCCACTCAGTCGCTGCAAAGTATGACGTAATGAATGATCTAATGTCGTTCGGTATTCATCGTTTATGGAAACGCCAAACTATTGCAAGTTCTGGTGTTCGTAAAGGTCACTATGTATTAGATCTTGCTGGCGGTACAGGCGATTTGACCGCTAAATTTAGTCAGTTAGTGGGTGAAACAGGCCAAGTTATCTTAGGCGATATCAACTCTTCAATGCTGAAAGTTGGCCGCGAGAAACTGCGTAATCTTGGTCGTGTTGGCAATATTGAATATGTACAAATGAATGCCGAAGCATTGCCATTTCCTGACAACAGCTTCGACTTAATTACGATTGCCTTTGGTCTTCGTAACGTGACCGATAAAGATAAAGCTCTACGCTCAATGTATCGTATTCTTAAGCCTGGCGGTCGTTTACTTGTGCTTGAGTTCTCAAAACCAGAACAAGAAATACTGAGCAAAGCTTACGATTTCTACTCATTTAATATCTTACCTAAGATGGGTGAGCTGGTTGCGAATGACAGCGAGTCTTATCAATACCTTGCTGAGTCTATCCGTATGCATCCAGATCAAGAAACATTAAAAGGCATGATGGAAGATGCGGGTTTTGAACAAACCAGTTATCAAAACCTTACTGGCGGTATTGTTGCCCTTCACCGTGGTTTTAAATACTAAAAACTCTGTAAATTAAGTAGGTAACGCGATGTTAGCAAACGCTCTGTTATCACTCGTCGAACGAATCATTAATCAACTGCTGCAGTTAGACCCTCATTTAAAGGGTAAGCTTGCAGCAATTGCTGATAAACAGCTGTTGATTGAGATACGTGATTGGCAACAGTCAATTTTGTGCGTTTACAGCGACGAGCAAATTCACTTATACAGTACGCAAGAACGCAGTTTTGACTGCATGATCAGCGCCGATATCAACACCTTGTTAGCGCTTAAAGATCCATCAATGCTCACGCAACTCATTCGCCAAGACAAGCTCGACTTACAAGGCGATTTAAATCTTGCGCAAGGCTTTAGCAATGCGTTTGCTGAGCTTGATATTGATTGGCCAGAACATTTTTCTCGATACATTGGCGATGCCCCAGCACAACAGTTGTGGCTCTCTATTCAAGCTTTAAAACGTCGTGGTTCACAAACGAGAAGCAAGTTAGAAAATACCTTAACAACGCTTTGCCAAGATGAGTTAGCAGTGACCATAAATCCTCTTGAACTTGCTGAATTTAAACAGCAAAATCGCCAATTAAAAAGCCAAGTATCTCAATTAGAGATGCGAATTAACGCGCTGTTACAGTCACGCTAATGCGCTAAGGAACTTGTGTGTCGTCTGCTCGTCTTTATTACATCACTAAAACCCTACTGAGCTATGGCTTAGACGAATTAATTCCACGTAAACGAGTGCCTTGGTTTGCCAAACTCGCCCGTGGCAGCTTATTTTGGTTACGTAACCAACATAAAGATAAACCTGCAGGTATGCGCTTAAGACTTGCATTGCAAGAGCTCGGCCCGGTGTGGATCAAGTTTGGTCAAATGCTTTCTACACGCCGTGATTTACTGCCGCATGATGTCGCATTAGAGCTTGCACTGCTACAAGATCAGGTTGAACCTTTTGAAGGTGAGCTTGCCCAGCAACTGATCGAAAAGGCGCTCGGTATTAATGATATTAGTGAATTATTTAGTGATTTTTCGCAAACACCTTTGGCATCAGCCTCGATTGCACAAGTTCACACGGCAACCTTAATAGATGAGCATGGCGCACCACAAGATGTGGTGATTAAGGTCATTCGCCCTAACATTAAAGAGCAAATTGATGCCGACTTAATGCTAATGCAAAAAGTCGCACGCTTAGTGGCTAAGTTATTAAAAGAAGCCAAACGTTTACGCCCTATAGAGGTAGTAAACGAGTACAAAAAAACCTTGCTCGATGAGCTCGACTTAATGCGTGAAGGGGCGAATGCGATTCAGCTACGCCGTAACTTCGAAGACTCAGATTCGCTCTACATTCCCTTTGTTTATAGTGACTACAGCCGCAGTAACGTATTAGTAATGGAGCGCATTTATGGTATTCCGGTATCAGATACCGACGCATTACTGGCACAAAATACCAATATGCAGCTACTAGCTGAGCGTGGAGTCGAAGTATTTTTCACACAAGTATTCCGCGACAGTTTCTTCCACGCTGATATGCATCCGGGTAATATCTTCGTTTCACGTGAAAACCCTCATAACCCAAAATATATCGGCATTGATTGCGGCATTGTGGGCACCCTTAATCGTGAAGATAAACGCTATTTAGCAGAGAACTTTATTGCCTTTTTCAACCGTGATTACCGCCAAGTAGCGCAACTGCATGTTGATTCTGGCTGGGTACCCGCCGATACCAGCATTGAAGAGTTTGAATTTGCCATTCGTACTGTGTGTGAACCAATTTTCAACAAACCACTGGCCGAAATCTCTTTTGGCCACGTGCTAGTTAACCTGTTTAATACGGCTCGTCGCTTTAATATGCAAGTTCAACCGCAATTAGTGTTACTACAAAAGACGCTGTTGTATGTTGAAGGCCTTGGCAGACAACTGTATCCGCAGCTTGATTTATGGAAAACCGCTAAACCTTTTCTAGAAGATTGGGTCAAAGAACAAGTTGGTCCGCTTGCAGTAATGAAAAAAATGTATGCGAACTTGCCATTTTGGGCAGAAAAAATGCCTGAATTACCTGATTTAATTTATCAAAACTTAAAGCGTCAACAACAACCTGTACAATTGCCAGCGCCGCAATCTGCTAAGCCTTTGTTACTTAGTATCTTTGCTGGTAGCTGTTTAATAGTTTCAGGCTTATGTTATTTACAGCATGACTTAGTCGCCAGTGTAATTACCGCAGGCTTTGCTATAGCAGGCTTTATTGCAGCATGGCGAAGCGCATAAACTAAGTGCTATTTATGTTTTGGTGGGTATAATCAAGGCAAGTCTATTCAATAAATTTGATAAAAACGGAGTAACCCATGGGTTTTGGTGGTATCAGTATTTGGCAATTAATCATTATTTTAGCAATCATCGTGTTGTTATTTGGCACAAAGAAACTTCGTGGCATTGGCGGTGATTTAGGTAGCGCAGTAAAAGGCTTTAAAAAAGCCGTGTCTGATGATGACCAAACTAATTCCAAAAGCGAGCAAATAGAGCAAGCTTCTAACACGCAAAGCAAAGAAACCGTAGAGAAAAGCAAAGACGACCATAAGGCTTAATCAACATGGGGATGTGGGAACTTGTTGTCGTACTTATCGTAGGTCTGATTGTGTTAGGCCCTGAGCGCTTGCCTGTGGCAATTCGTACAGTTAGCCGCTGGGTAAAAACATTAAAGTCAGTCGCCAATTCAGTGAAAGCTGAAGTGAACGAAGAACTCCGTATCCATGAGCTTCACGAGAACTTAAAAAAAGCAGAACAGCAAAACTTGCAAGAGCTCACACCAGATCTGCAAGATTCTGTAAACGAACTTCAAAAGGCTGCTCAGTCAGTTACCCACAGTTATAAAAAAGACACACCAGAAAAAGCAGAAACTAACAATAATGACGAAAAAAAGTGAATTTAATCTCTGCTTTTGTGGTCAATAACAATGATGATGAATAGTAAATTATGACCGAGCAAGCTCACACAGGCTTTGTTGGCCACTTGATTGAGTTACGAAACCGACTCATGAAAGCTTTGTTAAGCATTTTGCTAATATTTATCAGCTTGGTGTATTTTGCCAACGATATTTATAGCTTTGTTGCAGCTCCACTGATTGCAAACTTGCCAAGCACTGCCACCATGATCGCAACGGATGTAACAGCACCTTTTTTTGCACCGTTTAAACTCACCTTATTTGTGGCGTTATTTGCTGCTATTCCCATGATACTGCATCAAGTTTGGAGCTTTATAGCACCAGGTTTGTATCAACATGAAAAGCGCATGCTAATGCCAATTTTGGCCTCAAGTATCTTGCTATTTTATAGTGGTATCGCATTTTGCTACTTTGTGGTGCTACCTATTATTTTAGGGTTTTTTACTAATACTGGCCCTGATATGATGACATTAGCACCTGATATTAGTAGTTATTTAAGTTTTGCTTTAAAACTGTTTTTTGCTTTTGGTATTGCGTTTGAAATACCTGTTGCCATCATGCTGTTATGCTGGAGTGGCGCAACAACAACGAAAAGTTTAAAAGAAAAACGACCTTATATCGTGGTAGGTGTATTCGTGGTTGCCATGTTCTTAACACCTCCTGATGTACTGTCACAAACATTACTAGCATTACCCATGCTGTTATTATTTGAATTAGGTTTAATTTTGGCTGCATTCTATACCGCCAAACCTCAACAGGAATCCGAGGAATAAAATGAAAAAACAACTCATTCCCTTCGTTGCTCTTTTAACTATTGCTGGTACTGCACAGGCAGACGAAGTTAACTTACAAGCATTGCAAGCCTGTACTTTTGTTGAAAATGATTTTAACCGCTTACTTTGTTACGACAACGTAATGGCAGGTAAATCACTTTCAAAACCGGCTACAAAAAAACAAATTGAGCAACCTGTAACTAGCTCAGCAGCTCCTGTTGCCGCAGCAGCCGCAACAAGTGAACAAGCTCTAAAAACAAAAAATGAAGACTTTGGTTTAGAACACAAAGAAGTTGCAAAAAAAAATGATGACGAAATAACCGCAGTGGTTAAGAGCGTTAGAAAAGCGCCTTACGGGGAGCTGATTATAGAACTAGAAAACGGTCAACAGTGGCGCCAAGTAGGCTCAGATAGAATGAAGCTAGAGGTGAGCGACAAAGTCATAATTGAACGAGGCGTTTTCAATTCATTCTTGTTAAGAATCGAAGGGCAAAACCGTTCAATTCGTGTTAAGCGTACTGACTAATGAACTATTCGCTAGTTGATGCTGGCGTCAATTTAAGCAATCATCAATTTGATGATATTCATCAAGCTGTGTTACAACGTGCCGCAGAGGCAAATGTAACACAGATGCTTCTTATTGGCTGCGATCTGCAAAGTAGCCAAGCCTCTCTTAAACTCGCCAAACAGTTTAAGCAATTTTGCACAGCTGGGGTCCACCCTCATGATGCAAAAACTGCAGATGATCAGCTTGAAGCACACTTAACAACTCTCAGCCAACACCCTGAAGTGGTTGCAATTGGCGAGTGTGGCCTCGATTACAATCGTGACTTTTCTCCTCGCGATGTTCAGCGCAGCGTTTTTAGACGCCAGTTACAGCTTGCTGAGCAACTAAATATGCCTGTGTATTTGCATGAGCGAGATGCCAGCGAAGATATGCTCGCAATCTTGAGTGATTACAAGGTACGAGGCGTACTACACTGCTTCACGGGTGACGAAAACGCACTCCAAAGTTACCTAGCAATGGGGCTTTATATCGGTGTTACGGGCTGGGTCTGCGATGAACGCCGTGGTGAACAACTACAAGCCTTAGTACCAACTATCCCTTTAAATCGCTTGTTAATTGAGACTGATGCGCCCTTTTTAATGCCGAGAAATATTAGGCCTAGACCTAAAACTCGCCGTAATGAGCCTCAGAACCTTCCTTATGTATGTCAGCAAATTGCTGATTTAAAAGGCTCAGAATTTACTGAAGTGGCAAAACAAACTACACTAAACTTTCAGCAATTATTTTCCATAAAGGGTTAAGATGAAGCGCCTATGGTCACTTTGTGGCGTAATCTTCGTTGTTTTATTTACTCCTTACTTGCAGGCTAACTCCATTGTTGTTAGTTCACAATTCAAATCTCAACATACGCTTAATGTTGAGTACACCCTTGATCCTATCACTCAACAGCAAGCCTTTAGCAGTAACAATGTAACTTGGCATTCAAGCCAAGGCGAAACCCTAAATCTAGGTATGACTCTAAAACCAATGTGGCTCAAGCTATCGATAAGAAACACCTCATTAGATGTTATTCCACTGATATTATCGATAGATAACCCTTTACTCGATGAAGTGAGCGTGTTTCATCTTCAAGGTAGCCAATTAATATTTAACACAAAGATTGGGGATGCAGTCCCATTATCTAATCGGCAAATCAAAAATGAGTCTCTGTTAGTCTCATTAACCATTCCAAAAGCCAGCCACTCCGTTGTTTATCTTAAAGTTAAAAACAATGGGGGTTTAAGAGTACCTCTAAGCCTTTGGAAACCCTCAGAATACCTAAAGCATAAAAGTAAATTTAATTTATTGTACGGTTTATTAGTCGGTTTTATATTATCACTCGCACTCACTAATTTAGTGCTTTATGGCTTTTCTAGACGCCGCTATTTCGCCTATACAGGATTATTACTTACCTTGCTGTGGCTTTCTTTGGCTTACCTTTATGGCTTTGGTTATCGTTATTTACAACCTAGTGGCTCATCGTTTCAACAACTGACAATCCCAACTCTATTTTTTATCTGTGGTGCGTTATTTGTACCATTGCAAGGCTATATATTCGGCTTTACCAAATCTCGCTTAAACCGTTTTCAGTATTGGCTAGCATGGGCAGTTGTGCTTGCCACTATAACAATGTGGTTTTTGCCTATTCATATTGCTATCACACTCTGCTTATTGAGTTTACCTGCGGTGCTTATCATTTTTGCAGGTATTGCTCTAAAACAGTTTAATCATGAATATAAGCAGCCGTGCATTGGCTTTTTTGTTGCTTTGTTCGCTTTCTTCTGTGCCATTGTTTACAGTGCACTCGGTGTATTTAATCCATTTGATTTAAATATCGGAATGCTTTCGCTCACCTTCGTTTGCTTTTTAGTTTGTAGCTTGAGCTTGAGTTATGCGGTAATAAAATTGTTTTTGATGCAACGCGACGCTGAAGTCGCAGCGCAACAAAATGCACTAGCAGAGAGTAAAGCACAAGATACCTTAATGCGTGAGCGCCTTGAACTGCAAGAGCAAGCACGCCAAGATCTTGAAGCTAATATTGAAGAGCGTACCTTTGAGTTACAAGTGACCTTACGCGAGCTTGAAGAGAAAAACCGAGAGCTTGAACAACTCAATATGGAAGATGCTCTCACTAAAACCAAGAACCGCCGTTACTTCGATAAAAAGCTACTGATGGATATTCGTCGCTCGCGACGTGAACAAACACCTTTAGCCATCATCATGTTAGATATCGACCATTTCAAAGCAATTAATGACACCTACGGTCACTTAACCGGTGATCAAACCATTCAAGCAGCTGCCGATGTCATCAAACAGCATCTTAAACGACCTCTCGATGAAGTGGCACGCTACGGCGGCGAAGAATTTGTCGTGCTGTTGCCTAATACGCCACTGGCAGGTGCATTAGAAATTGCCGAACAAATACGCAAAGCAGCCCAAAATACTGATATAATAGTTGCCGGAACAACGATTAAATTTACTTTGAGTGCAGGTGTTTACAGCGCAATTGCTGAAGACATTAATAACCCAAGTTTTTTCACTGACTATGCCGACAAAGCCTTATATCATGCCAAGCAAACAGGTCGAAATCGCGTAGTGAGTTATCCTCTACCAGACTAGGAGTATACAAAGCATGGCCCAATCAGGACTCGACCTTTTCCCTTATACACGTATGCGCCGCATGCGTCGTGATGACTTCTCTCGTCGCCTAATGGCTGAAAACCAACTAACTGTAAATGACCTTATTTTTCCTGTATTTGTGCTAGAAGGTAAGAACCGCCGCGAAGCCATTGAGTCTATGCCAGGTATAGATCGTCTTTCTATTGATTTGTTGCTTGAGGAAGCGAAAGAGCTTGTAGAGCTAGGTGTACCTGCCGTCGCTATTTTCCCGGTAACACCGAGCGATAAAAAATCCCTTCTTGCTGAAGAAGCCTATAACCCAGATGCATTAGCACAACGCACTGTACGCGCACTTAAAGAAGCTTTTCCTACATTAGGTGTGATCACAGATGTTGCACTTGACCCATTCACTATTCATGGTCAAGACGGCATCATCGATGAAGACGGTTATGTGATTAACGATGTAACAACTGAAATCTTAGTTAAACAAGCGCTATCGCATGCCGAAGCTGGAGCTGATGTAGTTGCGCCATCAGACATGATGGATGGACGTATTGGTGCAATTCGTGAAGCTCTCGAAGCCGAAGGCCATATCCACACTCGTATCATGGCTTACTCAGCTAAATACGCTTCAAGCTACTATGGCCCATTCCGTGATGCGGTAGGTTCTGCAGGCAACTTAAAAGGTGCCGATAAAAAGACCTATCAAATGGACCCTGCCAACTCTGATGAAGCGATTCGTGAAGTAGCCCTTGATCTGCAAGAAGGTGCAGACATGGTGATGGTAAAACCAGGTATGCCATATTTAGATGTAGTACGCCGCGTAAAAGATGAGTTTGGTGTGCCCACATTTGCTTATCAAGTAAGTGGTGAATATGCTATGCATAAAGCAGCCATTGATAACGGTTGGCTTGCAGAAGATGCAATAATCATGGAGTCATTATTAGCATTTAAGCGCGCTGGCGCCGATGGCATCCTGACTTATTTTGCAAAACAAGCTGCAAAATGGTTAAAAAACAACTAACTTAAAAAAATGTTCTTAAAATAGGTCATTATTTCTATTTTATTAACATTTTGTATTTAATTTGTCATAGATTTTTCTTAAAGTACTGTGTCCCATATTGGGACTTTAATAATACATACACGGGAAAAATAATGATAAATACAAAATTAACGCCGCTCGCGCTTGTTATTGCAAGCCTGAGCGCGCCTGCTTCTGCCAACCTAATCATCTCTGAATATGTTGAAGGAAGCTCTAACAATAAAGCGGTAGAGCTATACAACACATCGAGTACTGAACTATCGCTTGACGGTTACACCATCTCTTTATACTCAAATGGTAACGGCGATCTAGCAGACCCTAATAACAGCTTAGCTTTAACCGGTACTCTTGCAGCAAATGCAACCTACGTTATTGTAAATGCGGGCTCTGCTGATGAGTTAAAAGCCAATGCAGATACTGAATCAACAATCACTTACTTCAACGGTGATGACGCATTAGTGCTAACTAAAGATGGTGCAATTGTTGATAGCTTTGGTCAACTGGGCGTTGATCCAGGTTCAGCATGGGATGAAGGCGGCGTTTCAACACAAAATAAAACACTGCGTCGTAAAGCAACGGTTACTACAGGCCGAACTGATGCAACCTCTGCGTTCAACCCAAGCGATGAGTGGGAGCAATTCGACCAAGACGATTTCAGCAATATTGGTCAATATGGTGAGAGCACAGAACCAACGCCTGAGCCAGAACCTGTCACTCCCCTTGAGTGTGGTGCAGCAAAAACCTTAATCAGCGCAATTCAAGGTGAAGGCGGCGACAGCCCGCTTATTAACACTGAAGTAGAAGTTGAAGGTGTTGTTACAGCTGACTTCCAAGGTGATGATCAACTAAAAGGTTTCTTCATTAGCTCACTTGCTGCTGATGTTGATACAAACCCACTAACTTCTGAAGGTGTATTTGTTTATTTCGCAGATACCGACGTTGCAGTTGGTGACCATGTGCGTGTAAAAGGTAGCGTTGCTGAATACTACAGTGCAACACAACTAGGCGATGTTAGCCAAGTTGAGATCTGTGCGACAGGTTTATCTACTGATGCAACCGCTATCACTTTACCAGTTACTGACGTGGCAGACCTTGAAGCTTACGAAGGTATGTTAGTAACCATCGCGCAACCTTTAGTCGTTAATAACAACTACGGCCTTGGTCGCTATGGTGAAGTTGACTTAGGTACTGAGCGTTTATACCAAGGAACTCAAGTAGCGCTTCCAGGCGATGCAGCAAATGCTGTTGAAGCTGAAAACCTGAAAAAACAAATCTTAATCGACGATGGTTCAACAAAGCAAAACCTTGATCCTATTGCTTACCCAGGTACGGGCCTTGATGCCTATAACACATTACGTTTAGGCGATACTGTTAATACGATTACCGGTGTAATGGGTTACAGCTTCGACCGTTATCGTATTCACCCTACAGTACAACCTGAGTTCACTGCAACTAACCCTCGTACAGATGCACCAGAGCTTAACGAAGATGCAGATCTACGTGTAGCAAGCTTTAACGTATTAAACTACTTTAATGGCGACGGCCAAGGTGCAGGCTTCCCAACTAGCCGTGGTGCAGATAGCGAAGAAGAGTTTACTCGCCAAGAAGCTAAATTAGTTAGCGCAATCACGGCTATAAATGCTGATGTGATTGGCTTAATGGAAATCGAAAATGACGGTTTCGGTGAAAATAGCGCCATTGCTAGCCTAGTATCTGCACTTAATGATGAAGATGCAGAAAATACCTACGCATTCGTTGATTTCGGCGTTGACCAAATTGGTACTGATGCAATCACAACAGCACTGATTTATCGATCAAATAAAGTATCTGAAGTTGGTAAGGCTGCTCATACTACAGTAGAACCTTTCGATTACAGTAATCGCCCGCCAATTGCACAAAGCTTCCAATCTCTTGAAAGCGAAGAAATTTTCACTGTTGCCGTTGCCCACCTAAAATCTAAAGGCGGCTGTGGTAGCGCTGAAGGTAATAATGCTGACCTAGGCGATGGTCAAGCATGTTGGAATGAAATCCGTGTTGCGGGTGCAAATGCATATGCTGATTGGTTAGCAACTTACCCAACTGAAGTTGAAGATGAAGATATCATCCTAGTCGGTGATATGAACGCTTATGCGATGGAAGATCCTATCCGTGCATTTGCAGATAAAGGTCTGAAAAGTGCAGTTGCTGAACTAGACGGCGACACATTAGGTTACTCTTATAGCTTCTCTGGCCGCATTGGTAGCCTTGACCACGCACTAGTCTCTGAATCTATGCTTGCTAAAGTTGTTGCTGCTACGGATTGGCATATCAATGCCGATGAGCCAATCAGCCTAGACTACAACCTTGAGTATAAATCATCGACACAACAAGCTAGCCTTTACGCTGACGATGCATACCGTGCATCTGATCACGACCCAGTGATTGTTGATATCCAATCTGCTGAGCCTGTTCCAGAACAACAAGCGCCAGTAATCGAAGTTCAGCAATCATTCGAAATCGTTGAAAACAGTGAGGTGGGCGCTGTGATTGGTCAACTTGTTTTCTCTGATGGTGACGCTGATTATACACCTGTCGTTAGCTTTAGCATTGAAGGTGAACATGCTGACGCGATTGCAATCAGTGCTACAGGTGAAATCACAGTAGCCAAAGAGCTCGATTTTGAAGAAGAAGACAAGCTTACATTAATGATCCGTGCAGAAGATAGCGCAGGCAACTTATCAGAAGCACAATTACTCTACATCAACATTACCAATGATGTGGCAGATGATGTAACCGAAGAAGTTGAAGAAGATGAAACTGAAGAAGAGTCAAAAGATGATGATTCTGGTTCATTTGCTTGGTTAAGTCTACTTGCTTTACCATTTGCACTTCGTCGTCGCATGAAAAAATAAGCGACACTGCATTAAGTAAAAAGGCCGCTTATCGCGGCCTTTTTTATACTTCACACTCTAAAACTGATTCAACTCTAGAGTTGGCTTTTGCCTTATAGAGTCTTTCAATCTCAATTTTTTGCTCATCGCTAACTTGCCAATTAAAGAATTGGCAGCTTTTTCCATTTACTAAATCCACTTTAAAAATAGTTAGAAATGCGAGCTGAGAGAACTCAACTGCAGCAATATCTTCAGTGTTAATATAACGCTTTTTAATTCCACGCGAATAACAAATTCCCGCTTTATAACAGTGCAAAAAGCGCAGTTGTAAGAAATTTAAAATAGTTATAAAGAGCAAAATAGGTAAAAGAAACAAAAGTAGCGATGTTCCAAGAAAAGTAACGCTTAATAAAACAAGAATAGCAAACGCTATCTTGGTTCCCTGTAGAGTCCAATTAGGACTTAACTTTATCGTTTTCATGAGGCTGAATCTTAAAATTTTAATGATAATAAGCTGACGTTTAATACAAAATGATTAAAGAATCATTCGATTGCTATTTTACAGAGTCTAAAAAAGGGACACAAGGTACAAAAAAATACTTTTGTACTAGAAAAAAGAAACTGGACCACAACTCATTATAAAACCGCTACTTTTTACTTATCACAGATTTAAATTAAAATATTATAATTTATACCACTCATACCAATCCGCTTAATTAAGTTGTCTATTTTGAGGCAATAAAACCTCAAAATGATTAAGTATTTTTGCGGGTTGGTATCACACCAATTCGTTTAATAAGCGGTCTATTTTAGGCAATAAAAAACCCGCAACAAGTGCGGGTTTTTTTAAAAGAAGTTAAAAGGCTAATTACTTAGCAGCTTTTTTCTCTTTTTCTGCAGCGATTACTGTTTCAGCAACGTTTGCAGGACATGGTGCGTAGTGTGAGAACTCCATAGAGAACTGACCACGACCAGAAGTGATAGTACGTAAGTGGCCGATGTAACCGAACATTTCAGAAAGTGGTACATCACCCTTGATGCGAACGCCCATTGCGCCAGCTTCTTGGTCTTTAATCATACCACGACGACGGTTAAGGTCACCGATTACGTCACCTACATTGTCTTCCGGAGTGAATACGTCAACTTTCATGATTGGCTCAAGAAGTTGTGCACCCGCTTTAGGGATAGACTGACGGAAAGCGCCTTTAGCAGCGATTTCGAACGCGATTGCTGATGAATCAACTGCGTGGAAAGCACCGTCGAAAAGTTCAACTTCAACGTCTAATACTGGGAAGCCAGCTAGAACACCTTCTTGCATCATTGATGCGAAGCCTTTCTCAACTGCAGGCCAGAATTCTTTAGGTACGTTACCACCAACAACTGATGAAGAGAACGTGAAGCCTGAGTTTTGCTCGCCTGGCTTGATGCGGTAATCGATCTTACCGAATTGACCAGAACCACCAGATTGTTTCTTATGCGTGTAGCTATCTTCGATTTCTTTCGTGATAGTTTCACGGTAAGCAACCTGAGGTTGACCAACAACTAGGTCTACGCCGTAAGTACGCTTAAGGATATCTACTTTGATATCTAAGTGAAGCTCACCCATACCTTTAAGGATGGTTTCGCCTGAATCTTCGTCAGTTTCAACTTGGAATGAAGGATCTTCTGCAACCATCTTACCGATAGCAACACCCATCTTCTCGTTACCGCCTTTGTCTTTAGGAGCAACAGCGATTGAGATTACTGGATCAGGGAAGATCATCGCTTCAAGTGTACATTCGTGCTTAGGATCACAAAGAGTGTGACCAGTTTGAACGTTCTTCATACCAATAACAGCGATGATGTCACCCGCTTGTGCTTCAGTAAGCTCAGTACGCTCGTCAGCTTGCATCTCAACCATACGGCCGATACGCTCTGTTTTACCAGTTGCTGAGTTAAGGATTGTGTCACCTTTCTTCATGCGACCAGAATAGATACGGATGAACGTAAGTGCACCGAAACGGTCGTCCATGATTTTGAATGCTAACGCTTTAAGTGGCTCATCTGCAGAAACAGTTGCTACTTCACCAGTAGGCTCACCTGTTTCAGGATCAGTTAGAGGTTGTGGGTCAACTTCTGTAGGCGAAGGTAGGTAATCTACAACCGCATCTAGTACTAGTTGCATACCTTTGTTTTTGAATGCAGAACCACAGTATGTTGGGAAGAACGCAAGGTCACGAGTACCTTTACGGATACAACGTTTGATGTCTTCTAAAGAAGGCTCTTCACCTTCCATATAAGCCATCATTAAGTCTTCGTCTTGCTCAACAGCAGACTCAACAAGCATTTCATGGTATTCATCAACTTTGTCTACCATGTCAGCTGGAACGTCTTGTACTTCGTAGTTTTCAGGAAGACCTGTCTCATCCCAAACGTATGCTTTTTTCTCAAGTACGTCTACTACACCAGTGAATTGGTCTTCGATACCGATTGGTAAAGTCATCACTAATGGAGTTGCGCCTAGTACTTTTTTAACTTGATCAACTACACGGTAGAAGTCAGCACCCATACGGTCTAGTTTGTTTACGAAGATTACACGTGCAACTTCTGATTCGTTCGCATAACGCCAGTTAGTTTCTGACTGCGGCTCAACACCACCAGAACCACAGAATACACCGATACCACCGTCTAGTACTTTAAGTGAACGGTATACTTCTACTGTGAAGTCAACGTGTCCCGGAGTATCGATAACGTTTAAGCGGTGGCCTTTCCACTCACAAGTTACAGCTGCTGATTGGATTGTAATACCGCGCTCAGCTTCTTGTTCCATGAAGTCAGTAGTAGACTCACCGTCATGCGTTTCACCACTTTTGTGAATTTTACCCGTAAGCTTAAGGATACGCTCGGTGGTAGTAGTTTTACCCGCGTCAACGTGGGCGAAAATACCTATATTTCTGTACTTCGATAAATCTGCCATTATTTTACTCTTAATAAAGTCGAAAAATTATTCGGCGGGAGTATAGCATTACTTAAAGCGAACATCACCATCGAAGTCGCTTAAAATGCAATCAATTTTATAAAATTTTTCTATGCTCAGGATAAGCGGCACTTTTTAACGTGCCGAACAGTGAGTTTATGCTACTAAAATCGCTAATTTAGCGCTGATTTGGCATTTAAATGATGTGATTAGCTACTTGTCATTTTATAACAACGCTCGGGTCGCCCGATACTTCCGTAGCTCTGATCAGCACTGACTTGCTCAGCTTCAAGCAAGTATTCAAGGTAACGACGGGCTGTTGAGCGGCTTACGCCGACTAAACCACCCATTTGCTGAGCAGTAAAAGCCGTGCCAATATTCGCTTTAAAAGCTTTTAAGATCTTTTGCAAAGTGAGCTGATCCACCCCTTTTGGCAACCTGACCGGGGTTTTTAACTGTTCTTGCGATCCAAATAAAGTATCGACCATAGATTGGGTTACTTCATCGGCATCTGACAAACATTGTTGCCTTGCTTCGAATCGCGCCAGCGCTTGATCTAAACGATTTAGCATTAATGGTTTTACTAAGAAGTCACAGGCACCAAGTTGCATGGCTTTTTCCAGTGTTTCTACTTCTTTTGCTGCAGTTAATAGCATTACTTCGCTTTTCATTTCTTCGCGGCGTAATTCATTAAGTAAATCAAGACCGTTGCCATCGGGTAAATGAATATCGAGCAAAATTAAATCGGCATTAATCGCCGATAATAGCGCTTTCGCAGTGGCAAGATTGCCTGCAATACCAACAACCTGATATTGCCCCTGACGCAGTGCTTGCCGCACCCCTTGTTGGCCAGCAACGCCATGAGGAAGTAATAAGTATTGCGCCAATAATTGGGCTACTTCAACTTCGTCTTCAACAATGACAACTGAGTAAGTCATGTTCTTTACCTTTTATTTATAGGCTGATCATTTTTTATTATTTTGGAATGTAGACACTTAAGCGTGCCCCCATCAGATCAGACTCACCTATTTCTAAACTACCACGACACGAATCTAAGTTGGTTTTAACTAAATAAAGGCCGATACCATGCTCAGCCCCTGACTTAGAACTGTATTGTGGTGTAAATATCACATCCTTGTCATCGCCTAAACCAAAACCGCTGTCTTCAACATCAAACAATAATGTTTTACTGGTTTCGTCAACCGTAACACGAACCTTAGGGGTACGTGTATCACTAGCTCGAATAGCAGCTTCAATTGCGTTATCAATCAAATTGCCAAGTATCGAGACAACCCGTTCAAGCATATCTTTACGGGTGATCGATCCTAATAAGCTATCTGGATTAAGCTCAAGTATCACGTTTAATTCACGGGCTTTATGGTATTTACCAACCAATAAACCTGCTAGTACCGGATCTTGGATCCTTTCGAGCAGATGATGGATCTGCGCTTGCGAGCCTTTACTTTCTTGACCAATTAGCTCAATCGCCTGATCCGTTTGCCCCATCTGAATTAACGCACCAATTAAGTTTAGCTTGTTCGAGTAATCATGCGTTTGCACTCGTAATAACTCAGCAAAGGCTTGCACTTTGGTTAATTGCTGCGATAAATATTCAAGCTCATCCGCAGGGCGCATACTCAGCAAAATGCCATCAGCCTGACCTTGCACTTGCAATGCATATCGCGACAACACAATGCGTTTATCGGCGGCAAACAATTCAAAACCAACAATCGGACGCTGTTGGTTATGCATTAAAAACTCGCTATGTTCAGGAAGTAAATCTGCAAGCTTAAGAGGCTGATGAATACAGCTAATCGGTTTACCGAGAATTTCGCAAGCACGTTGGTTTAAGTTACGCACGTTACCCTCAGGATCGAGAGCGATAATGCCGCTACGAACAGTGTTCAAAATAGCATCTTGCTCCGAGAACAACCGTGCTATTTCGTCAGGCTGTAAACCAAAAATAGCGTTACGTACCCGTTGACCGATATATACCGCAGCCAGAATGCTCAAGCCCACTAACAACAAGCCCCAAAGCATAATTTCAGCACTGCGAGCACGAATAAGCGGTTCAATTGACTGCACTAAAAAGCCAACCGAAACCAAGCCGATAACTTCGCCCTGCTCTGAAAGCACAGGGACTTTGCCACGAATAGACTCGCCCAAACTCCCTTTTGCAATCGACACATACCGCTCACCACGTAGCGCCGCTTTACTATCACCACCCACCATCGGCTTACCGAGCTTGTCGGGGTCGGGGTGAACAATGCGGCGAGTATTTTTATCGCCAATTACGATAAAGCTGGCAGCGGTGAGTTCACGAATATGCTCTATTTGCGTATTTAACTCATCAAGCCCTTGCTTGGTTTGCAATGCATTTTGTACGTCATCCCGTGAGGCAATACTGGTTGCGAGCGCAAGCGCTTTATCACCCATGTGGTTATGTAAGCTTTCTGCAGTGATCTGATACACCAATGCGCCAAACAACACAGCCTGTAAAACACATAGACCAGTAACCCAAATAATGAGTCGCGTTTCTAAGCGCTTAGGTTTTTTAACCATATGCTGAAATGGGTTTAGCTTATTGGTGTATCTCATATCAGTGCCTTGTTCTACGCATGTTGCTCTGCTTGCGTAGCTGCTTTTTCTTTACGACGTTGGACAATATAGTCTTTCAGTGGGAACAACAACACTAAGATCGAAATCACAAAAATACTCAGTGTTAATGGGCGGTCCCATAAAAAGCTCAGCGAACCATCTGAAATCATCATGGCACGGCGGAAGTTTCGCTCAATCATATCACCGAGGATAAAGCCAAGTAATAAAGGTGCCATCGGGAAAGCTAACAATCGAAGCACCAAGGCCACCAGCGCAAAGCCCACCATCATAAATAAATCAAAGGTGTTAAATGACACTAAATACACACCAATTAAGCTGAAGAATAAAATCATCACTGTCAGCACAGATTTAGGCATTGCCAACACTTTAGCAAAATATGGGATCAACGGCAGATTCAAAATCAGCAGTACAATATTGCCAAAGTACATACTGACAATGACAGCCCAAAACACGCTTGGGTTTTCTTGCATTAACATAGGGCCCGGCTGAATACCGTAGGCAATTAATGCACCTAGCATAATAGCTGTTGTACCAGAGCCTGGAATACCTAAAGTCAGTAGTGGTACAAATGAGCCAGTACAAGCTGCATTATTAGCCGACTCGGGTGCCGCTAAGCCACGCATCGAACCCTTACCAAATTTATCTTTCAGCGCTTTTGGAGCAAGGTTACGCTCAGTAGCATAGGCCATAAAGCTGGCAATGGTTGCCCCTGCGCCCGGTAAAACACCGACTATAAAGCCAAGTAAAGATGAGCGGCCAACCACAGGAGCCATATCTTTTACTTCTTCTTTAGTCAGTTTTGTTGAACCAATTTTTGGCGTATCAGGATCGTCAATTTTTTTATCTGGCTCAGCTTCTGGGCGCGCCACATTAATCAGTGCCTCAGCCAACGCAAACGTTGCCATTGCTACTAATAAAAAGCTAATACCATCTAATAAATCAGCTTGGCCAAAGGTAAAGCGCTCGGTACCTGAAGAGGGATCAATACCTACCGTTGCCAGCATTAAACCAAATACCGTCATCATCATGGCTTTTAAAAATTGCCCTTTATTAGAGAACGCAGCGATAGCCGTTAAGCCTAAAAACATCAGTACAACATAATCAGGCGACTGAAAACTTAATGACACTTTCGCTAATAATGGCGCAGCCACCATCAATAAAATGGCGCCAATGGTCCCGCCTATAAAGGATGAATAAGCTGCAATCGCAAGGGCTTTACCGGCCTTACCTTGTTTTGCTAGTGGGTAACCATCAAACGATGACGCTACTGTCCCCGCTACACCCGGCGCATTAATCAAAATAGAAGAAGTAGAGCCACCGAATATAGCCCCGTAGTAAACACCGGCCATTAAAATCATGCCCGAATCAGCACCGATGCTGTAAGTGATCGGGATCATCAACGCAATCGCGGTAATTGGACCAAGACCAGGTAGCATACCAATGAACGTGCCAACAAAGCAGCCTACAATCACATATAACAAATTGTTCCAGTCGAGTACGGTCGACAAACCTAACATAATTCCATCAAGCATAACTTAACTCCACAGATTGCCAGGTACTAAGTAAATGCCCAGTACTTGTGTCATTAAAAACCAAAAAACCACGGCCACAGGCACAGAAGCAAACAACAACACTGCCTTACGGCGTTCGCCCATGATAAAAAAGCCCGTAATTAAAAAGGCACTGGTGGCAATTAAAAAGCCGAACGGTTCAAGCATGGCGCTATAAGCAACCATTAAAACCAACAGTGCAAAGGTACGTAGTAAGTTGCCCTTACTGAGTAGCTCTGCTTTTTCTGCAGGCGCTTGCTTTAATAAGTTGGCACCAATCGATAGTACACACACCACGATACCGAATACTGCATACACTTTTGGTAAGGTTGCAGAAGTAACGCTTTCGTACTCTTCAAATGGCATAAGTGGAATTTGCCAAGCCACAAGGGCGTAGAGGGTAAAGAGGACCAAGAATAAACTTGGTCCTATTAGTTCACGGTTTAACATCGTCTAACCTTAGCCTCGGATAAAACCAAGTTCTTTCATTACAACGCGTAATTGCGCTTCTTGCTGCTCAAGCGATTTAATAAACGCTTCTTTTTCTTGAAATAGATTTAGCCAACCATTGCGGGCACGAACCGCTTCCCATTCAGGGGTTTGTTGCAACTTACGTAGCTTTTCTGTGTACTCTGCAAGTTTGTCTGCTGGTAAATCTGGGGTTGCAAAAAAGCCGCGCCAGTTTACGAACTCCATGTCGTAACCTAGCGACTTTAAGGTTGGAATTTCTGGGTAATCTGGCAATTTATCTGCAGAAGTCACCGCTAAAATACGTGCCTGACCACCATTAGCGACTTCGAGTGCTTCACTTAAGCCTGTTGAAAGTAAGTTGACCTCACCCGACAATAAACCAGCTTTCGCTTTACCACCGGCATCGTAAGGAATGTAACGTAATCGACGACCATCAAGACCCGCCGCTTTCACCGCTTGTGCAGCCACTAAGTGATCCATGCTGCCGCGCGCAGAGCCACCTGCTACTTTTACAGAGCCTGGGTCTTTTTTCATGGCATCAATAACGTCTTGCCATGTTTTAAATGGCGAGTCATTACGCACCACAAATGCACCATAATCAGCAATCATGCTGGCAACTGGTGTTAAATCGCGATAGCTGTAAGGAATTTTGCCTGATAATGCGCGCAGAACGATAGGCGTTGAGTTAACCATCAACATATCGCCTTTTTTAGTGCCCGACTCAATCAAGTAAGCAATTGCACGGCCACCGCCGCCGCCCGACATATTCTGAAACGATGCATTATCTTCAATGCCCGCTTTTACCATTGCTTCACCAACACCACGTGCTGTGGTATCCCAACCGCCGCCTGGGCCACCTGGTACCAAAAAGTGTAAGTTTGCCAATGCCAATGGGCTGGCTACTAATAATGAAGCTGCTAAAACAGATCTTTTTAATGATTTAAACATAGTCATAATGCACGACTCCTAAAATAAGTACTGCATACGAGCACTGATGCCCATACCTGAATCTTCATCACCTACCAGCGTAGAAGCACCGGCACCATCAACATCGCTGTAAATCAGGTTGCCCATAAATTTGATATCGCTGCTTAGGTAATATGATGTGCCTAATGTATAAGTGGTTACATCGGTACCTTGCTGTTTGCTGCTGGCGTTCATTTGTGACACACGTGCAACCAGCTCCCATGCATCTTTAATCCCTTTTGGTTGTACAAATAATGCTGAGCCTGCTTTGTAACGGCGCTGCTCACCGCCTAAGAAATAACTCGCCGAAACATGAAAGCCATCAAAACGCTCACCATCAAGTTCGTTGCTACTATCAACCGTATCGAGGTAACGGCTGGCATATTCAGCCTCTAGAGTGAATGCATTCGCTTGGTAGGCAAATTCAAGACCGCTTTGCGACATGCTATTTAGCGCTGCGGCTTCACCACCGACTGCGTAATCCACTAAGCGCACATTGGTTTCACGCACTTCACCACGGGCAAAACGAGCGCTCAAATCATTGTCGCCCATATCACGATAAGAATGCCAAGCACCTAAATGGATCACATCACCCGGCGCTGCACTTGACCAAGTTAAGCGACCTGTTACAGCCAATGTCAGTTTGTCATTTTCGTCATGGCCTGAAGCACCAAACGCATCGTTTTTGTAAACACCCACCGCGTAACGTAAGCCTGAATCTTTAAAGTATTGAGAAGCTGAGATACCCCAGCGGAAGAAAGGCGAGAAGGTGTTAGCAAGGGTGCTACGCTCAATGGTATTAATGTGTTTAGAACTGGTTAGCGCATTGAGCGACATGTCTTCACGGATTTTACCGGCTTTTACTTTTAAGCCGTTGTCGAATGCATAACGTACCCGCGCTAACACGATTTCAGCCGAGCCTTCAGAAAATTCGAGTAGTAATTTGTGATCCCAGTTACCATGTTCACTTTCAACATAAGTACGGATACGACGTGGGAAGAAGTCGCTGCCTCCAGCGCCATCATTGTCGGCATTGTAAGCACCGTCGAAATAGTTGTAATCAAGTTGCACGCGACCACCAAATTCTAGGTTGAAGCCGCTAGATGTTTTTAATGAATCCACTTCTTTTTGAAGTGCATCGAGTTGTTGCTGTAGTTGTTCAGTGTCGCTTTGTGCGAATGCTGATGTACTTGCTAACGCCGCTGCAACGGCTAAAGCGAGCTGTGTGTTACTTGCTTTCATGAATTACTCCACACCAGATTATAATTATTTGTTGTCGTTGATCGGCCTACTGCAAACGGCGATCTGGTTTGGAGCATAGTGTTAACGATAGATTAACGAAATGTTTAGGGGGTAAGTTGCATTGATGGTGATAAATGGCTTTTTGTTCATAAAACTCATGAACAAAAAGCACATTACTGGGGGTTAGTATAAAATCTAGGCAAATTAGCTGCTTAAAAGTCGCAAAACTAGCTAAAAGTCATCTCAGGAACGTCACCAGATACAATCAGCTTGCCCTGTGTTTTAGCAATAATCTCATCAACCGAAACACCCGGAGCACGCTCTAATAAATGAAATGCACCGTCTTTAATTTCTAAAAGTGCCAAATCGGTGATCACTTTATTGATACAACCAACGCCCGTTAACGGCAAACTACATTCGGTCAGCAGTTTTGATTCACCATGCTTGTTGGCATGGGTCATGGTACAAATAATGTTTTTAGCACCGGCCACTAAATCCATCGCACCGCCCATCCCTTTAACCAGCTTTTTCGGGATCATCCAACTGGCTATGTTGCCGTTTTGGTCTACTTCAAACGCGCCCAGCACGGTTAAATCAACGTGGCCGCCGCGGATCATGGCAAAGCTTTCTGCAGAGCTAAATATAGCCGCCCCCGTTGCAGCGGTGACCGTTTCTTTACCTGCGTTGATCATATCAGCATCAACTTGGTCTGCACTTGGGTATGGCCCCATACCGAGTAAACCATTTTCTGATTGCAGCATCACTTCGATGCCATCAGGGACATAATTAGCGACCAAGGTTGGAATACCTATACCTAAGTTAACGTAGTAACCATCCTGTAGTTCCATCGCCACGCGTTTAGCGATTTGTTCTCGTGATAATGCCATCAGCGTGCTCCTTATTGATTCTCTTGCTTAGTGGTAACTTTCTCGATGCGCTTTTCAAATTCACCTTTAATCACTCGGTCAATATAGATACCCGGCGTGTGAATTTGGCTTGGCTCTAGCTCCCCTGGCTCAACAATTTCTTCAACTTCAAGAACCGTAATTTTGCCAGCGGTTGCTGCCATCGGATTAAAGTTCATCGCCGTATGACGATAAATGCAGTTACCATAACGATCTGCTTTCCACGCTTTAACTATCGCAAAGTCGCCAGTAATGCTTGGCTCCAATAAATAGTCACGACCATTAATATTGCGGGTTTCTTTACCGTCAGCCACCGGTGTACCGACACCCGTTGCGGTATAAAATGCAGGAATACCCGCGCCGCCAGCACGCATTTTTTCAGCTAAGGTGCCTTGCGGTGTCAGCTCAACTTCTAGTTCACCATTTAATAGTTGCTGCTCAAATAACGCGTTTTCACCAACGTAAGAGGCAACCATCTTGCTGATTTGCTTGTCTTCAAGTAGCACCCCTAAACCAAAACCATCAACACCACAGTTATTCGATACCACGGTTAAATCTCGGGTGCCTTGACGTTTAATTTGCGCAATCAAGCCTTCAGGAATACCGCATAAGCCAAATCCACCGGCTATCACTGTCATGCCATCTTCAAGGCCAGCCATTGCTTCGCTATAACTTGTAACTACTTTATCAAAACCTGCCATTGGCTCCTCCTATTGTGCAGTCCAACCGCCATCAATGGCGATTGCTTGGGCGGTAATATTGCGTGCTGCATCGGCCATTAAAAAGCTAACGGTATGCAGGATCTCATCTAAGCCGATAAATGCTTTTTTCGGCATTGGTGCTAGCATAATTGTGTCGATCACTTGTTGCTCAGAAATGCCATGTTCTTTGGCTTGCGAGGCAATTTGTTGCTCCACAAGCGGCGTTTTTACATAGGCTGGACACACAGTATTAATCGTGATGTTGGCATCACCAGTTTCGAGTGCCATGGTTTTAGCAAAGCCGATTAAGCCATGTTTTGCAGCGATATAAGCCGACTTATATTTAGACGCCACCATGGCATGAATTGAGCCAATATTAATGATGCGACCAAAATCTTGCTCACGCATGCGAGGGAGTACCGCCTTGGTCATCATCGCCGGGCCAACGAGCATAACTTGCTGTAAGAACTGCCATTTATCAGCAGGAAAATCTTCAAGCTTCGCAACGTGCTGAATACCCGCATTATTAATAAGTACATCAATTGGCTGATTAAGCTCAGTGAAAAACTGCTCTATTGCATCACTATCAGCCACATTAAGCGCATACCCTTCGGCGCTACCACCTTGCTCAACAATGCCTGCCGCCGCTTGTTGTGCTGCTTGCTGATTTAAATCAGTCACAATAATAGTGTGACCTTGCATCGCCAGTTGCTGGGCAACATATAGACCAATCCCACTGGCTGCACCGGTAATTAAAACTGTTTTGCTCATCGGGTTACTCCTCTAAAAACTCACTGATAAGCTGCGCTTTCGGGGCGATTGAGAAAATGCCATCAAGGTGTCCCCAGCCCCCTTCAATTTCTGAAATCTCAACGTCTTTACCTGCCGCTTTCATGGTGTCAAAAACGGTGCGCATGTTTTCAGGGCGAAGCAGTAAGTCGTTCGTTGCGGGTAGTAATAATGTTTTGGCAGAGACATTTTTAAGTGCCGTTGTTAAATCGCTTTGCATACCAGCGGTAAATAGTTGTGATGCCCGGACCAAATAAAGTACATGGTTTGCATCTTGGGTTTTAGCTCGTGCCATTGCGCGCTGAGCGAGTACTTGGTTTAACTTAGGCAAGGTACGAATATCTTTTAATGCACCTTCATCCAATACATTAAAGTCAGGGAAGCTCGCGTTATAAATAATTGGATGCATCGCATCTTGCGTAATATTAAGCATGGTTGCCGCTAAACCATCTAACGGGCGCTCTTTGCCGTAGTAATTACCTTGCTGCCAGTTTTTATCTAGACGAATTGGTAACGCCCATTTTTCAAGTGCAGCGACTGTCCATGCATCCATCGTTGCAGCGCCAATCACATGAATTAAACGCTCTACTTTATCTGGGTAACGAGTTGCCCACTCAAGTGCTTGAAACGACCCCATTGATGCACCCATCACAGCATGTAACTTAGTGATACCTAGGTTGTCGAGTAAACGCTTTTGCACATTCACAAAGTCAGTAATCGTAACCACAGGGAAATCCAAACCATAAGGTTTACCTGTTTTTGGATTAGTTGACGCAGGGCCTGTGGTAATAACATTTTCATCATGCCAGTTGGCATTTACTAAAGTATCTGAGCTAATCACATAATATTTATTGGTATCGATAGCTTTACCTGGGCCGATAATCGCATCCCAATAACCCGGTAGGGCATCATCTGCTTTATATTTACCTGCGGCATGAGAAGTACCAGAGAAGTAATGAGTGATTAAAATCACGTTATCTTTATTGGCGTTTAGTTTACCGTAGCTTTCCCAGCCAATATCCACTTGCTCTAACGTCACACCAGACACGGTGGTAAAATCTTTTGTCGTAAAATGCTGCTTTTCCACCAGCATGGTGTCGGCTTTATTTGCAGCGCCAAACGCAGTGCTACTAAATACAACCAGCCATAGCAAAATTATTAATTTGGTTTTCATTGCTGTTCCTTAAAAGATAATAAAGAGTCCGAGTGCCAATGCGACACCGATAAGCGGAATGACCGCAGTCAGCGCTGCCATTGACCAATACGCTCGTTGATGCGTTTCTTTACAGATAGCGCGTATTGTTGTGACCACATAACCATTATGCGGCAAGGTATCGAGGGCTCCAGAGCTAATTGCCACTACTCGGTGCAGTTGTTCAGGGTTTACACCCATGTCTAAATAACCTGGTGCGACAAGGGGTAATGCAATGGCTTGCCCGCCAGAAGCAGAGCCAGTTAAACCAGCAATTACACTAACCGCAACCGCAGCACCAACCAACTCATTCCCCGGCATATGGGTCATCACATCGACAGCGGCGGTAAATGCCGGTGATACTTTCGCCACAGCGCCAAAACCAACCACAGCAGCGGTATTACCGATTGCCACTAAAGCGCCGGTTGTACCAACATCAATAGCGTTACCCATATCGTGAAAATGCTTAAAATTGATAATCACAATACTCAGTACACCACCAAGCAAAGCGACAATAAGCGCGGTTTGCTGCAGTACATCATGTAGCGTAAATGATAAAAGCAGCACCACAATCAGTGGGATCACACCCGTAATTGGATGCGGACGACGACGCTCAATAATGACAGGATCATCATCACGCGCTTCAAAGGTTTCGCCTTTAGCAACGGCTTTTTTGATCATCTTGTTCAACCAAAAGTAACCTGCTGTCGCCATGAAAATAGCGACCACTAAGCTCACTTCCCACGCTGCATAGGGTGACGTACCAAGGTGCTTAACCGGGATCCAGTTTTGAATTTCTGGCGAGCCTGCCGAAGTCATGGTAAAGGTCACCGAACCAAATGCCAGCGTTGCTGGAATAAAGCGGCGCGGTAAGTTTGCATCTTTAAACAGACTTAATGCCATTGGATAAACGGAAAACGCAACAATAAAGACGCTCACGCCACCGTAGGTTAAAACAGCACAGGCAATCACAACCGCAAGAACGGCGTGCTTCATACCTAGTTTACCCACAATGTAGCTTGCAACACTGTCTGCAGCACCGGTGTCTTCCATGAATTTACCGAACAACGACCCCAGTAAAAACATAAAAAACCACGCACTTAAGAAGCCTGCAAAGCCATCCATATAGGCGTTAATAAAGTTTGTATCTGCCGATACAGGGAAAATGGCCATGCCACTACTAAGTGCAACTAACAGTGCACAGATTGGCGCAGCGATAAATAAATTTACCCCACGCAGCGTTAAAATGATCAGCAGTATTAAACCGCCTAACAGTCCTATCATGCTCAGCATAGACATTCCTATAATTATTGTTATTACACAGATGAGGTGACATCGGAATAATGCTTTCAGTCTTACCCTAAGCGTTCAAAAAATACATAACACTAAGGTACTATCTGCTTTAAAAATAGCTTAATTGCTTGATAAATAAAGGGCTGTGACGGGTATAGCACTATGGTACTAATTCAATTTTTGCAACTATCTTCTACATTAATTGACAGGTGACACGGGCAAATCTTATTCAGTCTTCGGCAACATCGATGTGAGTGGCCATAAGACTAATGACAACAATAACAAGGAATACAACATGATAAAGCTTAACCCAAAAGTCGCGCCACTTACTCTGGCTGTATCACTTGCTTTGGCAGGTGTCAGTGCTCAAGCGGCAGAACAAGCCGAACCTGCAGCAAAAAAAGGTGAACTTGAACGTATTCAGGTAACAGCACGTAAAACTGTTGAAAACCTGCAAGAAGTGCCAGTCGCAGTCACTTCAATTGGTGCTGAAGAGCTGGCTGAAAATGGCATTGTCGTTATGACCGAAGTTCAGCAGTTCTCGCCAAATACCACCTTACAAGCAAGCCGTGGTACTAACTCTACAATTACTGCGTTTATTCGTGGTGTAGGTCAGCAAGATCCACTTTGGGGGTATGAGCCAGGCGTAGGTATTTATATCGATGATGTTTATCTTGCTCGCCCACAAGGTGCCGTGCTTGATCTGCTTGATGTGCAACAAATCGAAGTATTACGCGGCCCACAAGGGACGCTTTACGGTAAAAATACCATTGGTGGTGCAATTAAATACGTCACCAAAGAAATGAGCGGTGATGCTACCTTAAATATACAAGGCACTGTAGGTAGCTATAACCAAAAAGATTTAAAAATCACTGGCCAATTACCGATTGTTGACGAAAAACTTTACGTGGGTTTTGGTTTTGCAACGCTTAACCGTGATGGCTTTGGTGAGTTTTTAACATCGGCTCTTGATAACCAAGACCGCGAAAACTACAACAAAGACGTAACCGCAGCTCGTGTTACACTCGAATACACACCGACTGATGACTTATTCTTCCGCCTCGCGTGGGATAAAACAGAAGACAAATCAAACGCAAAAGGTGGTTACCGTTTACTACCAAGTATTCTTACTGATGCACCAGTTCCAGACAGCGTGTATGACTCATACACCAGCTTACCAACATGGAATAAAGTTGAACTTGAAGGCTACAGCCTAACTGCTCGTTGGGATATGACTGACCGCACTAGCATTAAATATATTGGTTCAAGCCGTGAGAGCTACTCACCAACCAATATCGACTTTGATAACACGTCACTGCAAATTTTCGATGTACCTGCTATTTACGATGATGAGCAAACGACTCACGAGTTACAGCTAAATCATCAAGGCGATAACTACAAATTGGTTTCGGGTCTTTACTACTATGATGGTGAATCTTGCGGTCAATTTGAGGCTATTTTGGGTATCTTAGGTCAAAGCCTAGGTGCTCCGGGTCTGACTCGTGAAGTAAGCGGCTGTAGTAACTCAAACAGTAAAGCAGCGTATATCCAAAGCTCGATTGATTTAACCGATAAATGGTCAATGACACTCGGCGCACGTTACACCAAAGACAAAAAAGAAGCGCAGGTTAACAATGGCCTAATCTTTGACATTGTTTACCCTGAATCAGGTTGGGTACCAGGTTACACTCGCCCAGAAGGTCAGCTTGTACCAACGGTACTCGATGATGAAGAAGAATGGTCACGCTTCACACCACGTGCTGGCGTTGAATACCAGTACAATCGTGACATCATGTTCTTTGCAAGTTATGCGCAAGGCTTTAAGTCAGGTACTTTCAATCCACGTGCAACCACTGCAGAGCCAGCTGCAAAGCCAGAAATCGTCGATTCATTCGAAATCGGTATGAAGAGTGAGTGGAACAACAACTTACGTGCAAACGTCACGTTATTCACCCTTGACCATAAAGACCGTCAATATATTTCGGTATTACCGGGCGATAGCGCAGCAGATCTGAACCAACGTTTAGGTAACATTGGTGAGTCAACCTCAGATGGTATCGAGCTTGAACTAAACTATGTTGCATCAGAATCACTCAGCTTTGATGCGTCAGTGGGTTACATCGATAGTAACTTCGATAACGTAATTGATTACGACCCAGAAACCGGTGAAGCATTCGATAAATCAGACCGCTTTACGGTATCAAACACACCTGACTTAACCTTTAACCTGGGTGCAACGTACCGTATGTACACAGAAATGGGTGACTTCGTTATCAATGGTAACTACTACCACAGAGGCGACTACGCGCTATTTGAAGAAGATAGCCTACTAACGCAAGATGCTTACGGTATTTTTAATATGGGTATTACTTGGTACAGCACAGATGGTCACTGGACGGCAGGTCTTTACGGTAAAAACTTAACGGACGAAGAGTACATGATTGGTGGTTACCAGTTCGTGGCACCGGATCCAACAGACCCAACAGATACCAGCAAATACACACCAGGTTTAGGTGGTGATAATACGCTAATTGGTTACTACGGCGACCCTCGCACTGTAGCCTTCACTGTTGGTTACCGTTTCTAAAATAGAATCTAAATCCTTGTGTGAGAAAGGTTTGTCTGAAACTTCCCCTCAGGCAAACCTTGTTTCAAAAGGCAAAATCACTTATAACATAACGCATTGGAGAATCGAGGGAATGTCTTTAGCTGTGAACACCATAATCGCCGATGATCACCCGTTATTTAGAAGTGCGCTGCGTCAAGCTGCCGCGACATCAGTGCCTGAAGAACATATTAAAGAAACCAGTGACATTGATGGTTTGTTTGCACTGTTAAGCGCTCATCCTGAGATTGAACTGATATTTTTAGACCTTACGATCCCAGGTGCAAATGGCCTGCAAGCCCTTTCGCAACTGCGTAACCACTACCCTGATATCTTGGTAATCATGGTCTCTGCCAATGAGACACCCGCCATAATCAAACAAGCGATGAGCCTTGGCGCTGCTGGCTATATTCCTAAGTCATCTTCTTTAGATGTTATTAGTGAAGCAATTAGTCATGTACTCAATGGCGACACTTGGTTACCACCTGAAGTGGATTTAACCGATGTGGTGATCAACGACGAACAAAGCGAATTTGCTCGTAACCTTGAAAAACTAACTCCGCAGCAATACCGCGTACTAGCGATGATTGCCGACGGTTTATTGAATAAACAAATCGCCTTTGAAATGTCGATTCAAGAAACCACAATAAAACAACATGTGTCAGCGATTTTACGCAAACTCAATGTTTATAACCGTACTCAAGCAGGCATTTTGTTTAACCAGCTTTCGCAGGTTGGCAAAATCGAAGAAAGCTAATTTAAGCATTCACTCCCAGTTTTAAAACTCGCTTTCCCAGTAGCGGGAAAAGCTCACGTTCCAAAAAACAAAAAGTTATTAATTTTCAATACCTTAATTTTTGGCACAAAATTCGCCTTAGCTATTCCATGATTATTTAAATTTATCAGTATCATGGATTTAGACAGCACACTAAAACGCAAACCTCAGCAATCAAAAGCTAAAAAATGGCTTATGGCTGCAGCCATTGGCGTGTCGGCTCTTGGCGCTTTAATGGTGTATCAATGGGCTACACCCACTGTAGTTGCTGCAAGCCAACTGCAAATAGCAACCGTAGAACAAGCCGATTTTGTGGTAAAAATACGTGGCTTTGGTCGTTTAAAGCCAAAGTATCAACGTTATTTAACCAATACCGACACCGCAATGGTCGAAGCTATCCATGTATACCCCGGCACTATCGTTAAAAAAGACACAGTGATTTTAAGCCTCGTCAACCCACAGCAAGCACAGCGTTTATCGGTCGCTCGGCTAGAACTTGCTCGCCAAAAAGCCAGTGTTAATGAGCAAAGAATTAACCAGCAAAGTGAACTACTTGAGCGCCAAGCAAATCTCGCCATATTAAAAAGTGAGCTGCAAAGTGCAGAGCTTAGAGTCGATGCTGAAAGCAAACTGATCGAGCAAGGGATTGTTTCAAGCCTCGATTACAAACGAAGCATGCTAAACGTTGCACAGCTTACAGAGCGCGTAAGTATCGAGCAACAACGCCTTGCACAGCTTAAAGAAATGCACTTACAACGTAGCAAAATACAGCAAGAACTATTAAGCCAATTTGAGCTTAATTATCAAGTTGAGCAACAGGCTTTTGATCAGCTGCAAATAACGTCAGGTATCGATGGCATGCTGCAAGAATTGAATGTTGAACTTGGCCAAAACCTCGTGCCGGGTACCCGCCTTGCGGTGGTTGGCTCAAATAAAGCACTCAAAGCAGAGCTAAGCGTTAAGCAAGCAGATGCCGAAAAAGTGGCACTCAATATGGCAGCGAAAGTAAATACTTTTAGCCAAGCAGACCACGGTGAAGTTGATGCCAAAGTCACCCGAATTGACCCTATTGTTACCGATGGCCGAGTTATTATCGAACTTGATTTACAAGGCACACTGCCCGCTAATGCTCGCCCCGATTTAAGCATCGAAGGCTATGTCGTTAGCAACATTATTCCCGATGCATTAACCATTAACGTGCCACAAAAAGCACAAGCACACAGCGAAGCCACGCTGTTTAAACTTAATCCAAATACCCTGTTAGCAACGCCAACCAATATCGAATTTGGTACACTCAGTGACAATCAAATTCAACTTTTGAGCGGTGCCACCGTGGGCGAACAGCTGATCATTTCAGACCTTTCTAAATGGCAGCATTTGGCAACAATAAAAATCGAACAGGACAGTTTATGAAAACCAATACGCTTATCTCATTAAACAAAATCGCCAAAGTTTATCGCGGCCAAAATGTTGAAACCTATGCATTAAAAGACATCAGCCTGAATATTAACCAAGGTGACTATATCTGCATTAGCGGCCCATCTGGCTGTGGTAAATCGACGTTACTGTCATTATTAGGCTTACTCGATAGCCCAACTGCTGGCGACTATTTCATTAAAGAAGTCGACACAAAAACCCTTGATATGGATCAGCAAGCTGAACTTAGAAACCTTCACATTGGTTTTATATTTCAGTCGTTTAACCTAATTGATGAATTATCGGTATTTGACAACGTAGCACTGCCGCTCACTTATCGAGAGCCAGCCATGAGCCCAAGCGAAATTGAGCTTGCTGTAAAACAAGCTCTTGATGAAGTTGAGATGGGCCATCGTGCTCAGCATAAACCAAACCAATTATCAGGTGGTCAGCAACAGCGTATTGCTATTGCCCGCGCATTGGCTGGCAAGCCAAGTATTTTATTGGTGGATGAGCCAACCGGTAACTTAGATTCAAAAAATGGTGATGCCGTCATGGACTTGCTTGATGAGCTGAATAAAAAAGGCACCACGATTTGTATGGTAACCCATGATTTACGTTATGCCGGACGTGCAAAGACGCAACTTAAATTGCTAGATGGTGAAATTGTTTCTTACTCTGAAGCTCGCCAAGCACCTAGCAGCGACACTGCTGAGCAAGTACTCGAAAGTGCTGAGGTGATGTAATGAAATTAACCAAAACACGCGCCCAACTGAGCTTAGCGTGGGCATCATTAATGAATGCACCGGGCTTTGTAACAGCAGTTATTGCAACACTTGCTTTAACACTGGCCACCTTATTTGTGGTGCTTAGCCTTGTTAACAGCTACTTTTTAAAGCCCCTTGATGTGTACGATGAAAGCCGCATGGTGGTGGTTGAGCAATCACTTACTTATGATGACTACGATGCTACCGGCTTTCAAAGCTATCAGTCGATGGTGCATTGGCTTAAGCATAATCAAAGCTTTGAACAAAGTATGATGATCAATGCGGGTGAGCAAATCTTTGCAAACCTAGATGGCGAACCGAAAGAGCCTGTGCTGTATGTTGGCGGCAACTATTTTGACTTATTAAACACACCATTTTTAATGGGACAAGGTTTTGACCTTGGAGAAACACTCGAAACTCCTGATGACCGCGTTGTTATCTCTGCTAACTTTTGGCGCAAGCATTACAACAGCGACCCGAACATTATTGGTAAAACACTTTCAGTCATGGCGGGTGAAACCGATTATGTTCACCGTATCGTCGGTGTTGTTGATGACTCATTCAGCCCTCCTTACATGTTTAAAGCAAGCGATGTTGAAGTATGGTTTCCATCAAGTGCGGACCGCCGCTTCTTTCACAATGATGATTGGCAAAGCCCGTGGACAAACACTTTTAAAAACCTAAAACTGATTGCCGTTTTAAAGCCTGGGGTCACCATAGATCAAGTTAAAGTCGATTTAAAACAGCAAATTGATACGGTTAAATCAGAGTGGCTAAACAACGGGGGGATCACCGATGTAAAACCTGAAGTAACTCCTTATCGTGACGTTGAGCTGGGTAATAACGATGACTTAAGCTTAATGATGTTAGCCGGTGCAGTAGGGCTACTGATTATTGCAGTACTGAATGTAAGCACTTTATTCTTCTCGCGCGCTCTTGCTCAACATAAAACCCTCGCCTTACAGGCGGTATTAGGCGCTAAACGCAGCACGCTATTTAAAAGTATCTTTTTACAGTCACTGATTTTAATGACCTTATCGGTAAGCATTGCGCTGTTTTTATCGGTATGGGGCATACGTTTATTTAAAGTACTAGCAGAAGGCCGACTGCCACTGGTTAATAGCTTGGCCGTGGATAGCACGTTGGTCATTGTTGCCATCATACTGTGTATTGCTCTTGCTTATATTTTCTCTGTAATTACAGCGCGTTTGGTGAATTACAAAACCCTAAATACGCAAATGCAGAACAGTGGTAAAGGCGGGGTTTCACAGGTATCTGGCCGTACAGTGCGTATTTTAATTGGTTCACAAATGTTTGTTGCCGCGCTGCTTGTGAGTTTTTCGGTGATGGTAGTGAGTAAAGCCATGGGCACGATTAACCGCCCACTCGGCAGTGATACCGAAAACCTATATTTTGCCAACCTTTTCCAGCCAAATAATCAGATGTCATTGGCGGAGCGCTACGAACATATGCTGCAATACAAGCAGGTTTTGCTTGATAGCCAAGGCATTGATGATGTTGCCTTGGGTCACAGCCCAGTATCAGCAAGACAAAATGCCAACACCCTGACTGATGTAAACGGTAAAAGCTCAATTTTCTTCCCTAGTCAGTGGGTAGGGCCTGATTACTTTGCGTTAGTTAACACCAAAATTCTCGCTGGCCGCACCTTTAGCGAACAAGCTATACGTGGTGAAACTAACGAGATACTGGTATCAGTCAGCGTGGCAGAGAACTTATTACCAGGCCAAGACTATCGAAATATTATCGGTAAGAGCTACCAAGGCTTAGAAGAAAAGATGTATGAAGTAGTGGGTGTAACCGAAGATTTTAATCACCCTAAATACTACGATGAATCGTTTGGTCGTCACATTTGGTGGCCAGCAACACCGTATAGCTACATGTTTACTATCAAAGCTTCTGAAGGCGTTAAGCTGACTAATAAACAAATACTTAATACGCTAAAAGAAAAGAACAGCGACCTAACCATGTGGCAGTTTAATGACCTGCAAGAAGAGTACGACAATTTACTTTATATGAGCCGTCTGACTGTGGTTCTGTGTAGTACCTTAGCGCTATTTACTCTATTATTAGCAGCAATCGGTATTTTTGGGGTACTGAGCTACAACCTGGGTCTGCGCCGCTATGAGTTTGGTATTCGGATGGCATTAGGTGCAAAAAAAGCACGCTTATTCAAGCTGATGAGTGTTGAAGCTATTATCCCTGTGCTCATTGGTTTTGCGGTTGCTCTCGCCGCGGTAATGGTGGGTTTTTACATGTTACAAGGACAGCTCATGTCTTGGCTGATACTTGATGTAAGACTGCAATTACTCGCTTGGAGTATAACCTTATGTATTGCGCTATTCGCTTGCTTTAGACCTTTGGTTTTACTGCTTAAAGCAAAACCTATGGCCGCACTACGTAACGATTAACAGCACAAAATGGTGGCTTAAGTTTTAACTTAAGCTACCTCAACAGGATAATAAGAAAACATCATGGACAAAATCTTAGTCATAGACGATCAAGCTGATGTGCGTCTGGCTGCTACTGTTGCATTACAACAACTGGGCTTACATTGCCTTGAGGCCGAAGGCCCTGAACATGCCCTTGAATTATTAAAATCAGAGCACATTAGCCTGATTTTGCTTGATATGAACTACAAGCTCGACACGACCTCAGGTGAAGAAGGGTTACGCTTTTTAAAGCAACTAAATCAATTAGGTTCGACCATACCTGTCATTGTGATGACCGCATGGGCCAGCATTGACGTCGCTGTTAAAGCCATGCAATTAGGGGCAGTCGACTTTGTTGAAAAGCCATGGAATAACTTGCGCTTAACCGCCGTTGTACAACAACAACTCAAGCTCAAGCAAAGTAATCACGACAACGCATGCTTAAAGGCGCTTACCAGTGACACACAAGCACATTACATAGCTCAATCAGAAATCATGCAGCTGTTGCTTGCCAAAGCTGAGCGCGCAGCTAAAACCGATGCCAGCATTTTAATTACCGGCGAAAATGGCACTGGCAAAAGCTTATTGGCACATTATATTCACCAGCACTCACTCAGAGCTGATAAACGCTATGTCAGCGTGAATGTTGGCGCCATTGCGCCGACGCTATTCGAAAGCGAATTATTTGGCCATAAGAAAGGCTCTTTTACTGATGCCAAAGAAGACCGCCTAGGGCGTTTTGAAATTGCCGAAGGCGGTACCTTATTTTTAGATGAAATTGCGACTTTAAGCCTTGAGCTGCAAAGTAAAATGCTCCGTGTGCTAGAAAGCAAAGAATTTGAAGTGCTAGGCTCAAGCCAAACCAAAACCGCGGATGTTCGGATTATTTCTGCTACCAATAGTGAATTAGCTACGACCATTGAGCAGGGTGAGTTCCGCCGTGACTTATTATTTAGGCTCAATACCATTGAACTACACATTCCACCGCTTCGCGACAGAAAAGACGACATCGCTCCTTTAGCTGAACACTTGTTGTTAGTGCATGGTAAAAAATACCAACGCGCGAATATGGCGCTCAGTAATGATGCCCTAAAGGCGCTAAAAAATTACAGCTGGCCTGGTAATATTCGTGAGCTAAGTCACTGCATTGAACGCGCGGTGATCATGAGCGATAACAACAATGTTCAAGCCAATGACCTCATTTTAGATCAACCAAGTTGCGAGCAAACAAATAGTAATGCAGAACAAGCTTTGCCACTATTGCCCCTTGAAGAGCTTGAAAAACAGATGATTCAGAAAGCACTGCTGCAATTTAATGGCAATGTTATCGCCGCAGGAGAGTTTTTAGGATTAAGTAAATCGGCTATTTATCGTCGCATTGATAAACATCAGCTCGATTTAAAAGAAGTAGAACGCTAAATGAGTAGCAAGTTGTCGTTAGAGCAGCGTATTCGACGCTATTTTTATATGGTTATAGCGGTGCTATTAACACTTGGCATTGCCCTTTCGCTCAGCTTAAAACTAGATTGGTTTGCCAGTATCAGCCTGTTATTGCCGTTTATTGGGATAAGCGCTTTTGCTTTAATTAAAAGCTACCGTGTGATCACCGATGTGGTTGAACGCTTTGGTCTGCAACTAGATGCACTGGCAAATGACGAAAGTAATAGTTGGCATTTAGCATCTTACCAAAGTGGACGAGTCGCAGCGCTTAAGCAAGATTTTGCCAAGCTCAGCAATAAAATAGCCAAGAACAAACGCCATTATATGCAAACAGAAGAGTTTGTTTTTGAGTTTGCCAGCATGCTGGACTTACCCATCGTTATACTAGACCCCCATGGCTTGATTTACTTTAGCAATAAGGCGTTTATCAACAGTATTAACCATCGCCAAATTGAAGGTAAATCGGCCAGCGACTTAGGCATTGCTCTGCATGATGGCGAATGGCAACAAAACAGTGACTCGCTGTTTAAACAACGTTTTCAAATCTCATCGCAGACTTTTTGGCGGACCGGCAGAAACTTTGAATTACTAACCTTCTTTTCAATTGAGCAACAGCTTCGCGATAACGAACAACTTGTTTGGCAACGTTTAATTCGCGTGTTAAATCATGAAGTGCGTAACTCACTCACGCCGATTTATTCGATGAGTCAATCATTGCAAACCCTCAAGCGCCAAGGACAAATTAGCAGTCACGATGATCTCGCTCAAGATATGCTGCAAGTAATAGAAAAACGCGCTCAGCACTTGCTTGATTTTGTAGCCAGTTACAGTGCGTTTGCCAAGCTACCACCCGCACAGAAGCAGGCAATCAGTAGCGAGCAATTAAACACGCGTTTAAGTGCTATCTTTCCTGAACTAGTGATAAATAGCAGTGAAGAGTTACTTATTAATGCCGACTTCGGCCAACTAGAACAAGCATTAATAAACCTGATAAAAAATGCTTTTGAAGCAGACAGCAATTCAGCCCCTACCCTCACTTGGTCAAGACAAGGTGATAACTTAAATATTGCAATTAGCGACCAAGGTTGTGGTATTCAAAACCCCGATAACTTGTTCGTGCCATTTTACTCAACCAAAGCAAATGGCACAGGTATAGGACTTGTGATCACCCGAGAACTTGTGCGCAACCAAGGTTTTGAGTTATCGATAAACTCAAAACCCCAGCAAGGCACACAAGCTATAATTACTGTGCCCTGCTAACTTATTTTACAAATGTGGCTTTCACACGCTTAGATAAACCTAAATAAAAAGCAAAACTTCAGCGCCATTTTCTAGGCATTTATATGAGCCAAATTAAAAAAGCCCTAAATAGTGAATTTTATTTGGCTCAAGCCGCGAAATTCAGTAATTTGTCATATAAAGCTAAACGTAATTAGAAAATAACAATGAAATGGATGCACTTACAACTTAAGCTACTGGCTGTTTTTTTATTCTTTGTGAGCTGCTTTGCAGCCGCAGAAGAGTATCAAGTTGCGCCCGCAGCTAACTGGGTAAAACAACATAAGTTACTCACCCCTGAGATTCCTCGAGACCAAATACGAGACGGGACTTTCTACCTGATGCTCGACACTCAGCTTCAGGTATCTGAGCAAGCCCCACAGCAACGCTTTAATCGTACTGTAATGCAAGCGGTCAATCAGTCTGGGGTTGATTATATTAGCCAGCTGAATATTGATTTTGACCCAAATTATCAATCTCTTACGCTCAATAGTTTAGGCATTATTCGTGACGGCCAATATATAGATAAACTAAATAGTGCCGAGCTACAGGTGTTACAACGCGAGACTGACTTAGCAAGTCGTATATACAATGGCACCTTAAGCCTAAATGTCATTATTGATGATATGCGGGTCATGGATATTTTAGATTACAGCTATACGGTTTCGGGCAGTAACCCGGTTTATCAGCACTTCAGCACCAAGCGCACACTGAACTGGTCGGTGCCGATAGTGCAGCAATTTATGCGGGTAAAGTGGCAAAAGCCTACGCCCTTATATATCAACTTTATGAATGGCGAGTCGCCAGTTACTAAAACCAAGTTAGATACGGGCTTTGACTACCAGATTAGCCAACACAATGAGCCGACCCTTAGCTCTGCAAGCGAAGTACCGCATTGGTATTCGCCTTACAAGGAAGTGTACTTTTCTGAAGTAAATAATTGGCAAGAGGTAGTCAATTGGTCGTTACCTTTGTACCAATCTGCCATCGAAGTGAGCCCTGCTATTGAAACAATTGCTCGTCAAATTAAGTTTCAACATGCCGATTTAGAGTCTCAAATTGTGGCTGCCCTGCGCTTTAGCCAAGACGAAGTACGTTATTTGGGCCTAGAAATGGGCACCAACTCACACCAGCCTACTCCAGCATCAGAAACTCTGGCACTGCGCTATGGCGACTGTAAAGACAAAACCGTCTTGCTCATTTCTTTACTTAAAGCGCTCGGGGTAGAGGCTCATCCTGCTTTAGTTAACACTGAAGACCGAAAACGTACTGCTAGTTTACCGGTCTCTCCTAGCTTATTTGACCATGTCATTGTCACCTTAGAGCATCAAGGTAAGCGATATTGGCTTGATCCGACCATTTCGTATCAGCGCGGCGATTTAGAAAATTTAGCTCAACCGAACTACGATGTAGCGTTAATAATTAAACAAGGTGAAACAGGCTTTACGGATATGTTCACTGAGCCTGCCCTAAAACGCATACAGGTTTTTGATAATTATCAGATCCCAGAAGGTATTGATGAGCCAGTTAGTTTCTCAACTCAATATAAATACGGTGACTTTGAAGCAATTAGCCGCCGCAGTTCAATCGCTAAAAACAGCTTAAAAAGCATAGAAGATGATTACCGCGAATATTATCAAGATACCTACAAAGGCTTAAAAACTGCCAAACCTATGCTAGTTGAATCCCCAGAGGACACCGGTCAGCTAATTACCAATGAGCACTATACTATTGATAACTTTTGGCGACCTGAGGGTAATGATTTTCAAAACGACTTTTACGCCAGTGAAATTCAAAACTCAGTTTATAAGCCGGAACAGCGAGAGCGTAACAATGCACCAATGTGGTTTCGTTACCCAAATAATATCGAAACAACCATAAAGGTTACGTTTACTGACTCTAATTGGCAGTTTGATGATGAGCAGGCCACAATCGATAACCCATTTTTTCATCTCGAGAAACGCGTGACATTTAAAGACTCGGTGTTGACCTTATACTTTGATTACAGTGCTAAGCAGGATCATATTCCAGCCGATCAAATAGACCTTTACCTAAGCGAGCGTAAAAAACTCAATAACGCGACCCATTACGGCATCATTAAATACGGCACAAATAGCGCCACAACCACACCAGCGGATGACGAAACCAACTGGTATAGCGTTTTTATTTTAAGTTACTTAGCGGCAATCATCTTTTTCATCGCGGCTTGGCGTTTTGAAGTTCGAAAACGTCCAGAATTTGAAGGTGCGCAGTTTTACCCTGTAAGCAACAGTAAATTTTACCTTTATAGTTTATTCAGCTTGGGCATATTTATTAATTACTGGAGTTATCGCAATTGGAAGTTTATTAAGCAGCAACAAAACAGCCATATGATGCCCATTGCCCGAGGTATTTTTGCGCCTTTATTCTTTTTTGCACTGTTTCTTCAACTTATAAAACATAGCGAACAAACCTTTAACAAAAATAAAATATTACCAACTGCGGTTGCTTTTGTAATTTGGCTAATGATTATTGTATGTGAAATAGCAAGTTCACTAGGTGACTATGGTATGTGGCTATTCTTAATCATTCCTTTATTGTGGCTACCAATTGTTAATTACATTCAAAACCTGAACCAACCTAAAGATGCGTTAGGGTACAACTCAAAATGGCGTGCAAGACAGCTGCTAATTTCTGTATTCGCGACGCCTTTACTACTTTATGGGCTAATTGCTGAATTATACTTATTGCCTAATTCAACCATAGTTACAGGTGACAAACTTTGGTCTTATCAGGTTAACTTTTTAAAGCGTCAAGAGATTATGCCTAGTGATGAAAATGTGGAGTATTTTTATAGCGATGCATTTTTTGATTTCAGAGATGATGGCAATGGCATGACGAAAAATACGCTTTTTAGTTACTGGAAAAATGAACAAGGTGTAATTGAAAAAGATCTGCTCTACTTTAATGAAATAAAAGAAGTGAAAGCAGACTATGCAAAAAGTCCTCTAACAACATCTTCACTTACCGTTATTGATCATGACGGTAATGAGATGCTTTTATTCTTAAGCAATGAAGACGACCTAGATAGACGCTTTGTTGCCAAGGTTAAGCAACGCCTCAAAGAGTCAACCTTAGCAACTGAGCAAAACGCAGATTAAGTCAGTCGCTTAATCATGCGTTTTAAGGCGGGCGCTTTCAGAGGCTTATAAAGCAATGGATAGCCCGCATCGAGCACTAACTCGCGTATGCCTTCATCATGATTCGCGGTATTAACGATGGCTGGTAAGCGTGTTAGTGCCGCTTGCTCAATCACTTCAAGTCCCGTTACTCCATCATCAAGCTGATAATCAATAATCAACAATTGCGGCAGGGCTTGACTTGCCTTTAACTGCTCAAGCTCCGCTAAGTTAGTGGCTATTGAAATTTCACAGCCCCAATTTTCGAGTAGCTGCTTTAATGCCTCTAACACGTTGCGGTCGTTATCAAGCAACCAAATACGCAATTGCCCCAGCTCTGTTTCTTGTGATGCTTCAGCGCCTTTCGCTTGCGCAGGCGCAGCACTCACTCTACAAGGCAGGGTAAGGGTAAATTGCGTGCCTTTACCAAGTTCAGACCCCATCACTAAGGGTATTTTAAGTAAGTCACATATACGTTTAGTGATTGCCAACCCTAAGCCTAACCCCTCGGCGCTTGGCTTTGCACCAAGCTGTTTAAACTCTTGGAAAATAGTTTGTTGATCGCTCGATGCAATACCAATCCCTGTGTCTTCAACAATAAAGGATACATGGTCATCGTCGTACTGCATTTTTAAGCGCACTTCACCTTGCTCGGTATAACGAATCGCATTACTCAAAAGGTTACGTAGTACTCGACGTAACAGCGCTTTGTCGGTATGCAAGCGCACATCACAGGTTTCAATAATGAACTTTAAGCCTTTTTCACGGGCAAGGGCTTCGTAGTCATTACGCAGAGGCTCAACCAACGAACTGGCAGCAAACTCGCTCATTTGTACTTTAAATGAGCCTGAATCGAGCTTAGTTAACTCTAAAATACTCGATAATAACTCTTCGGCGCTGCCCAATGAATTCTTAATATTCATCGCCAGCTCTTTAAGTTCGGTGTCTTGGGCTTTTTCATTCATTAAAGAACAAAACAAACTCGCAGCATTGAAAGGTTGCAGTAAATCATGGCTAGCAGCGGCAAAAAAGCGTGTTTTACTGACCGTTGCTTGCTCCGCCACTTGCTTTGCCATCGACAACTCTTGGTTTGCTTGAGTCAATGCCAAGGTGCGGGCTGCGACTTTTTCTTCAAGGCTAACATTTGCTTCGGTTAACGCTTTTTGTTGTTTTACGAACTCGGTGATGTCGGTATAGGTTGTTACAAAGCCGCCACCTGGCAGTGGGTTACCTTGCATTTCAAACACGCGACCATCATTGTGCGAGCGCTGGTATTTATAAGCACTGCCTTGGCGTAAATAGGCTAAGCGTTTTTCAACTTCGCTGGTCATGCTCTCGCCGCTAAATAAACCGCGCTCGGCATTAAAACGAATAATGTCGGCAACCGGGCGGCCTATGTAAAGCGCATCATCTGGGTAGGCGAACATGTTTTTGTAGCCTTGGTTCCAAGCTACCAAGCGCAGCTCACTATCAACTACACTGATCCCTTGTTGAATATTTTCGATTGTTGATTGCAGTAAGTCACGATTAAATTTAAGCACTTGGCTTGCTTCATCAACAAACTCAGCAACCTGTTCTAGAGGCTGGCGCTGCTCATTTTTCGCCACATCTAAAATAAGTCGTGCCGATGCGCCGCCGATCACCGCTGACATCTCGCGCTCAACTAATAGCTCTAACTCGACATTGGCAGGGCGTTTCCACTTACTTTTATCATCCGGAAAATAATGATTTACCAAAGACTGTGCTGCTTCTTTTTCGGCAAATCGTTGCAATAGTGCACCTAGGTCATGGTAGCTCAAAGGCTGTAGATGATTGCTTACCTTCGAATCATTCAGCTGCGAAACAAACTTATTACTCTGTAAGCGTTCAGCTAAGGTTGCACGACTAAATAAAGGCACTAAGAAATACACTAAACAGTTCGCACCTAACGATAGCAATAGAGCTTGGCTAATGCTTTCCATGCCTAGTGAGAATAAGTCGGTTGGCGCTAACCAGCTTATTCCCCACGGTCCATTCACAAGCCATAAGCTATCGCTTCCTAAACCTCCAGCGATATTCGGCAGTAAAAGTGTGTATCCCCAAATAATAAAGCCGCTTAAAATCCCCAATTGCGCACCGCGACACGAGGCTTGTCGCCACCATAAGCCTATAATCATGGCCGGCGAAAATTGCGCGACTAAGGTGAACGACATCAAACCCACATTGGCAAGGGTTGTACTTTCGCCCAGCACTCGGTGAGTGAAATAGCTTAGCAATAAAATCAATACGATAACGATTTTACGTGCATGTAATAGGTTATTTTTATCAAGCCCGCGACTGCTCGATGTAAGTTGCGAGCGGCGTAAAATAAATTGGTTAATAAAGTCATTAGTGATCATCACTGAAAGCACAATTGATGACACTATTACCATACTGGTTGCCGCTGAAAAGCCACCTAAAAAGGCTAATAACGCCACAAAGGCATCATCAGCCGCCATAGGTAAAGCCAATACAAAGGTGTCGTAGCCGACTTCTTGACCTTGAAAGTAAATTAATCCGGCATATGCAATAGGTAAAATAAATAGGTTAATAAGTAAGAGGTAAATCGGAAATAGCCAACGCGCCGAGGCCAGCTCTTTATCGTTATTTTTTTCGATAAAGCTCATGTGGAATTGTCTTGGCAAACATAAGGTCGCCAAAATACCAAGCAAAGTATGAGCAACATACACATAGGTTGGACTTTGTGTGGCCGCCACTTGCTGATCAATATTTAGGTCATGCGCTTTTTCAAACAGCGCCACTGGGCTGTCGAATAGAGCAAAGCATACATACAAACCCACCGCTAAAAACGCCAACAACTTAACCACAGACTCGAAGGCAATACTGGCTATCAAACCTGGATTATGTTCGCTGGGCTTTAACCGCCTCGCGCCGAATAAAATAGCAAACAGAGCCAATACAATCGTGATGTAAAAAGTACTATCGGCCCATACTTCATGGCTTTGTGTGGCAGCGCGGTCGGTAAGTAAGTTGATACTTTGTGCAGTTGCACTTAGCTGTAAAGAGATATAGGGCACAATGGCAATCACTGAAATCAATGAAATGAGTCCAGACAAACTCGACGACTGACCATACCGAGTCGCAATAAAATCTGCCATTGAGGTTATTTTTTGCTGCCGACAAATATGCGCTATGCGGCAATAGACTTGCCAGCCAAAAATGAATAACAAAATAGTGCCAGCATAGGTCGGAGCCAACCACCAGCCGTTGTATGCAGCTTGTGCTGTAGTGCCAAAGAACGCCCAAGAGGTGCAATACACCCCAAGTGATAAACCATAGGTTAAGCCTTTAAAAGGCAATACTTTTCTTTTATCAGCCCAGCCTGCAACCGCAAATAAAATTGCCAGATACACAATTGCAAGAAGGCTTATTGACCAAATTGAGAACATCGCATGTGATTATTTTAATTGTTATAGCCCCAGCATAGTTTTTATTGCACGTAATTTACAGCCTAACTTTAGTGCTAATGCATTGTATTACGGAAGTTTAAAAAACAAACACAAAGAAATGAGAATTATTTTCAATTGAGTATTGACAGATACGTAAATCTAATTGATAATCACTATCAACAAGACAATAAAGTGTTATGACTTGTTCGGAATAAACTGATTTGTTTCTCGACCCTGAAACACGTGTGGCCCACGATAAAGCTAAGATCGCCTGTTGCTAATCGCAACGCCCCTTGATATTGGCAACAGGTGATCGCCCTACTATTTTACTTGCTACATTGCTCATATCGGTGACGGTAGATATGAAACTCAAAAAGCCCTTACAGGGCTTTTTTTATGTCTAAAATTCGTACCAAACCTGCAAAAAAACTAAATGAGAATTATTTTCAAAAAGGTGTTGACAGTATTGCAAACCTAATTGATAATTAATCTCAACAAGCCAAGCGAAGTATGATGACTTGTTGAGATTGAATTTGTTTCTCCCCAGAAACGCGTGTCGCCACGTTAAAGCTTTAGCTTATATGTTGCTAATCGCAACGCCCCTTGATATTGGCGACATATAAGCGACCCTACTTATTTTACTTGCTACATTGCTCATATCGGTGACGGTAGATATGAAACTAAAAAAGCCCTTGCAGGGCTTTTTTTATGTCTAAAAGTTAATGCGTTAACTTTATCGACGGTTCTTACGTGCACGTGCACGGCGTTGTTTTTTCTCTTCTTCTTTAGCGGCTTTTTTCGCCTCTGCAGCAGCGCGAAGCTGTGCAACCATTTGCTCTTCTTCTTCACGCATGGCCGGTGTTTCCATGGTAATACGACCAATAATGCCATCGCGTAATTCGTTGATAAGAATTTCAGACATTTTGTAAGTATCGATTTGATTACCACCGCGGATACAACCACGCTTTTTACCTGCCATTTCAACAAACTCCCAGTCAGACTCTGGTAGCTCATCAATTTTATAGCGGCTTTTTAAAAGCTCTGGGTATGCATGCAGTAAATATTCAGCGGTGTAACTTGCCACTTCTTCGTAGTCGATAGCGGTATCACGAATTGCACCAGTTGCCCCTAAACGATAACCAGAGTTTTCGTTCTCTACTTTAGGCCATAACATACCTGGCGTGTCGTAAAGCATAATGCCATCGTCAAGCTTAATACGTTGCTGCGCTTTGGTTACCGCAGGTTCATTACCTGTTTTTGCCACGATACGGCCGGCCAAGGTATTAATAAGAGTTGATTTACCAACGTTTGGAATACCCATGATCATGGCTTTAATTTGTTTATCAGCGCCTACTTTATGCGGCACTAACTTTTTACAAAGCTCATTAATACGGTGCACTTCACCCGCTTTATCATTACCAAAATCAATCGCTTTCACACCACTTTGCTGCTCAAAGTAGTCTTTCCAAGCTTGCGTTAACTTAGGATCAGCCAAGTCCGCCTTGTTCATGATTTTGATCACCGGCTTGTCGCCACGCAGCGCAGTAACCATTGGGTTTTCACTACTGTAAGGAATACGGGCATCAAGTACCTCAATGATCACATCCATCTGTGGCATGATTTCTTTAATTTCGTTTCGGGCTTTGTTCATGTGACCCGGGAACCACTGGATGGCCATTTTTAACTCCTACAAGATAATTTCACGGTATTTTAACTGGCTCGGCAACGAATTGCGCTATAATGACGCAAATTTTTTCAAGTAAGCAGTTATGGCTCTTAAATCAACCATTATTAAAGCGCAATTATCGTTAAGCGATATGGATCGCCACATTTATCAAGATTTCAATTTAACTCTGGCACAACACCCATCAGAAACCGAACAACGCTTGATGATCCGCTTGTTGGCTTTTGCACTAAATGCCCGTGAAGGCTTAGAGTTTACTAAAGGCTTATGCGCCGATGATGAACCTGAGCTTTGGCACATTAACTATAGCGAAGAAATTGAATTATGGGTTGAGCTTGGTTTACCTGATGAAAAACGCCTGAAAAAAGCCTGCAATAAGTCGAAGCAAGTTGTTTTATATACCTATGGTGAAAATAACCAAGCGATTTGGTGGCAAAAACATCAACCTAAGTTGTATGATTTTAAAAACTTAAGTATTTTTAGTCTCGATTATGCTGCGACTCAGGCATTAGCCGACTTAGCTGATCGTAATATTAAGCTCACTATTACCATTCAAGACGGTGAAGTATGGGTTAGCTCAGACACAGCAAATATCGAAATTAAACCGCAACAGTTAATGTAAGGAATGCGATGGCTATTAGGCAAGTTGTAGTATTACACGGACTATATATGTCAGGCTTTGTGATGCGCCCACTGTGCGCGCGTCTTGAAAAGTCAGGACTAAAAATACTCAATTTGACCTATAACACGCTCTCTCCCGATAGAGCGGCGATTTTCGATAAGATTGATCGCTTTATTGGTGGTAAACCTACCGCCTTAGTTTGCCACTCAATGGGCGGCTTGGTTGCTCGCGCTTACTTAGAGGCCAATTCTCTTCAAAGCCGCCATGTCGAAAAGGTGATCACCTTAGGCACCCCGCATAAAGGCAGCCATATTGCCAAACAAATGCAGCTGAAGGGCTTTGAAATGCTGTTAAAAAATAGCGTGGAGTTTCTATTATCTGAGAATGGCAATTGGCCGTTTAATGCCAAGCTTTATAGTATTGCTGGTGACTTACCCATAGGGCTAATGCCACTGATTGCTAAAGGCAGTGTCTCTGATGGTACAGTTTTGATAGATGAAACCAAGCTCAATGGCATGGCAGAACATAAGGTGTTTCATTTGAGTCACACCAGTATGATCTACTCACGCCAAGTGATGGATTACATCATTAAGCTTATAAATCAAAGTGAGTGATACTTTAATCTTCAGCACTTGCAGCCACTTTATATGAGATTAAAACAATGATCCCTAAGATCAATGGTACAGGTGCTGCAATATAGCCAAAGGTATCAAAGTTTGCGAAGCTAGCACCTGCTAGATGACCTACCAAACCGATAACAAATGCAAGTAATGCGATCACGACAACGACTATTTCAGCTTTGTTTTCTTTAACTGTTTTACCGTCCATTTTTCTTCTCCTGGTTAAATGCGGTAAAGTCATTATGCGCTTCTGGTTCGTTGTTTTTTTGACCTAAATCAAGTTCTAAATCAGCGTGTTTCTCAGCAGGTGCAAACCTTGTTTTAGATCATACTTTCTGCCTAATTTTAAAATATTCGTAAAATAAGGTAGATTTTTTGCTCAGTTGCCCCAAGTCTATTAAAAGTAATTCAAAGTTATATTGATAGTGCATAAATGGACAACACCAACCTTTGATAGGTAAAACCTATCACTGTGTTCGAATTAAACCATTTTACAGATTAACCAAGATGGCTAATACTTAACACCAAGCACTAGCAAGTAAACACTTAACGGTTTTTTTAAGGAGCAATCTATGTCACAGGTAAATGCAATTGGTTTAAACAGCGCAAAAAGTGAAGATATCGTAAATTCACTAAACTCTTTACTAAGCTGCTACCAAATTCAATATATGAACGCACGCGGCTTTCATTGGAATATCAAAGGTCGTAACTTTTTTGAATTACACCTTAAATTTGAAGAAATTTATAACTTACTACTTGAGAAAGTAGACGAGATTGCAGAGCGTATTTTAACGTTAGGTGGTACACCGGTACATGCATTCTCTGAATACATTGAAGCAAGTAAGATCAGTGAAGCTAAAAATATCACTGAAGGCACTGCTGCAGTAGAAAACCTTTTAGCAGGTTACAGCACGCTTATTCAAATGCAGCGTGAAATCTTAGCACAAGCTGGTGATGCAGATGACGAAGGTACAGCATCATTAATGGGCGACTACATTAAAGAACAAGAGAAACTTGTTTGGATGTTAAAAGCTTACCTAGGTTAATATTCAGAATTGACACGAAAAAGCCCTCTCTTGAGGGCTTTTTTATATTCAGAAGGTATTATTTTAACCACTTTCTTAAATTATCGTACTCGGGTCTTATTTGAAAAAAGCTTTCAGCGTCTTGGTGAAAGTTAATATCCATTTCGACACCAGACCAAACTGTTTCTAATAAATTGCGGGCAATGATATTCGCTTTGATGTAATCAACGCGTTTGTAGCCTCGTGCTTTGACAGCCTGAAAGTATACCTTAGCAGTTTCAATACTATCGGCAGTTGCTAATTCAAATTGTTCCAAATTAACCACAGCATACTGAATTGAAAACTCTGGGTACTTCATGATTTCTTGAGCAACTTCAATACTAAATGAAGCAACGGCTTCTTTATTAAAACTGCCACTCATTTCCACATAAATCACCGGCGGCTCAACAAAATAACGCCAATCACCATGGGCTTTAAACATGCTTACCCCTTTGAAATACAACTTAAGTTTACGCTTATAAAATTTATTTACCTATTTATCTAAGCCTTTATTCGATAATAAAGCAATAAAAAAGGCCATTTCTAATGCCTTTTCTTCAAGGCTTTTAAAACGACCCGATGCACCACCATGGCCTGCATCCATGTCGGTTTTAAATACCAAAATGTTGTCATCGGTTTTAAGCTCACGTAGCTTAGCAACCCACTTCATTGGCTCCCAGTATTGCACTTGAGAGTCATGAAACCCGGTTGTAACAAGAATATTAGGGTAAGCCTGTGGCTTAATATTATCGTACGGTGAGTAAGCCTGAATCACATCATAAAACGCAGGATCATTTGGATTACCCCATTCGTCGTATTCATTGGTCGTCAGTGGAATACTCTCATCAAGCATGGTGGTTAGCACATCTAAAAATGGCACATGACACCCAATACCTAAATAAAGCTCAGGTGCTTGGTTAACCACAGCGCCCATTAATAAGCCACCAGCACTGCCACCAGACGCGAATACTTTCTCTGGGTGTGCATAGCCTTGCTCAGTAAGCGCATGCGTAACATCAATAAAATCGCTAAAGCTATTTTGCTTATATTGCTTTTTACCTTGCTCATACCAGTGACGCCCTAGCATTTCACCACCACGAATATGTGCAATCGCATAAACAAAACCGCGGTCAAGCAAGCTTAGTGAGCTACTTGAAAAACTAGGATCGATGGTAATACCATACGCGCCATAGCCATATTGCAACAGCGGATTACTTCCATCTTTATTAAATTGGTCGATACGATAAACCAAAGATACCGGCACTTGCTCGCCATCTCTTGCAGTAACCATTAAACGTTCTGAGCGATAATGCTCTGGGTTAAAATCACCCAATACTTGCTGTTGTTTTAATAAGGTTTTGTTACCTGTTTTTAAGTCAACATCATACAAAGAACCTGGCGTAGTTAAGCTTGAATAGTAAATACGCGCAGAGCTCACATTCGGCTCTGGATTCATGGCAATTGCAGCATAATAACAAGGGTCATCAAACTCTAAAGTAAGACGCTCGGCTTGCTGATCCACCACTACAAAACGTGTTTGGCCAAGCTCTCGCTCGGTGAGGATAAGGTAGTCATCGAAAATCTCGACCCCTTCTAACAATACGTTCTCGCGATGTGCTGTATGCTCTTGCCAACGATGTTTATCGGCAATGGTGCTTTGCGTCGCGGTCATTAAACGAAAGTTTTTCGCTTGCCAGTTGGTCACAATGTAAAAGGTATCACCTAGCTTATCGACATCGAACTCATGGCCTTCTTCGCGTGGCATTAAGGCGCTAAATCCACCTTCTGGATTATTGGCATCAAGCACCCAAGTATCGTTTGTTTCTGTGGTCGCAAGGTCAATTATGATCAGGCTTTCATCGCGGCTTTTGCCAAGCCCCATAAAGAAGCTTTTATCTTGCTCTTCATAAACCAGTACGTCATCAGCTTGCGGGGTGCCTAAAACATGGCGGTAAACCTGAAAACCCAATAAGGTTTGCAGGTCTTTTTTCACATAAAACACCGTTTTATTATCATTAGCCCACACCACTTGGCCTTCGGTGTTTTCCAGCACATCACTAAACATCTCACCGCTGGCAATATTTTTAAAACGCACGGTATAAATACGACGACCTTCAGTGTCTTCAGAGTATGCAAGTAGCTGCTCGTCAGGGCTAATTGCAACTTCGCCTAATTCATAAAATTCGTAATCGCCAGCTAATTGATTTACATCTAACAGCAAGTGCTTGTCGCGTGCCTCTATTGAGCTACTGCGATAATGGCGTGCATATTCATCGTCGCCACGTACTTCTGAGTGATACCAATATTGGCCATCTTTCACGGGTACCGTGTTGTCGTCTTTTACAATGCGGTCTTTTAGTTCATTAAATAATTGTTCGCGCAGTGGTTTTATATCGGCGAGTTGCTCATCGCAATAATCGTTTTCGGCGTTTAAGTGCGCTAATACATCTTTATTTTCACGCTCATCATCACGCATCCAATAATAGTTATCGGTGCGAGTTAGTTGATGAGTAGTTAATGGATGAGGCTGTTTTTTTGCAACAGGAGGATGCGCTAATAAAGACAAAGAATACGAATTTGACGACACAAGAAAAAACCAAAATAAAAAACGAATTGCTGGCAGTTTATCACAGAATTATACCAATCAGCTTAATTAAGTAGTCTATTTTGAGGCAATAAAACCTCGTTGATAACAAGGCAAAAATTTCGTTATTTAGTTGTTCTAAATGAGAAATTTTTAACGCAGTTA
>NZ_JACDWV010000046.1:0-231 GCF_016464105.1 Pseudoalteromonas sp. bablab_jr010
GTCTATTTTGAGGCAATAAAACCTCGTTGATAACAAGGCAAAAATTTCGTTATTTAGTTGTTCTAAATGAGAAATTTTTAACGCAGTTAGCGACAGGTTTAATCCCTCAAAATGATTAAGTATTATTGCGGGTTGGTATTAAAAAAGCCCACTCAAATTGAGTGGGCTAAGCAATGCTAAAATAGCATTTAGGGGGAAACTCTTAATGTGAAACTTGCTGCCAAGCCATAA
>NZ_JACDWV010000047.1:0-45720 GCF_016464105.1 Pseudoalteromonas sp. bablab_jr010
AAATCTGGAAATCATTTCCTTATCTGAAAAACCAATTTTGGAAAGAGAAAACATTTTGGTCAGATGGGTACTTTGTGTGTTCTGTAGGGAATGCAAGCGCAGAGACTATACGAAAATATATCCAAGAGCAGGGGTGACACCTATTCATCCCCGCGACATCACTTTGTTCTGATCACGGGGTTTTCTCGGTGAGTTTAGATAAAAAGTAATTTTTTAAAAATATTAGATTTTTTTTGCCTCTATATGTTGCGTATATCTGTACATTATTAAGCATACATATGGAGGCTTTTATGTTTACAAACCAGAATAAATACTCAAAATATCAAAACTCAAAGTGGTTTATCATTGCCATTTTACTTTGCTCTATTTTATCAATAGTTTATTTGCAATTACGTCACCCCGCTGACAACTCTAGTGTAGATCCAACTTTTGACTGCTCAACTATTATCGATCACTTTAATGACAAGCTTAACCAAGGTACATTTCTGTTCTCTGAACCGGTTACTTGGAACGGCCAATTTATTCCTGTTGAGAGTTATGCTGGAATAAACCTTAAAAGTTTAAGCAGCGAGTATGCTGATGGTTTAGTTTTATATTGGCTTTATCGTATAAAGTTTGCCTCTACTGAAGAGACTGGTGTCATAAAAGACAGTTTTGAGGCTGTAAAATCATTACCTTATGACATCAACGAAGCTAATTTAGAATTCTTAGATTGTAGCCTAACTGAAAAATGTGATTATAAAAAACTTATAAATAACTTCAGCCACTCAGCTTGGGTGCCATTTTGGGCAATGAAGGCAGATATTGAGTATGTTAAGAGCAAAAGTGATGAACTAAATGAGCTTAACATTTCTGCTGTTAGTGACTTAGAGTTTTTCGAGCTTCGTAACAATGCCGATCATGCTGAAATCATACCACCAGCACTTGCTGACTACTTAATAACCATACCTTTTTATCTGAATTGCGAAACCAACAATCAAGAGCTTTTGATGTACTTATACGAGGTCAAAACTAGGTTTCCCCAGCTAAGCACGATAGTTGATGAGTTCATGAGTATGGCTTCAGCTAACCAGTGCGAGTTAGTGTAGGAGAGGAATAAAGATTCATACTAAAAGCTACTATCAAGTCCAAATCAAGCTACAACTGAATATTAAAGTATCATACTCTTGTAACTCTCTTCTGGACATTTTCGATTTTGGAATGGCTGCGTATCGATTGCGATCGCAGCCATTTTAGTATGATATTTTAATACTCTCTCACAGTGAGTTGGCAATAGATAGATGCTATAAAATGGATGTCTTTAACTTAGCTGCTTTATACTATTATTACTTAAAGTTCTAGTTTTGGTTATCAGCTAAAGACTTAATAGCTTTTTTGATAGAAAACGGCCTCAACTCATCGTTAGAAAAGTGAACTTTGAAGCAAGGGTGAGTTGCCCAAGCTCCTTCTACATGGCGCTTTTCATATGTGACACTGAAGCCTGTTATCAACCTGCCATTTAATTCATATCCGGGCGAATTATCACAGTACCGTTCAAAAACATCTTAAAGACTCAAAGAGTTCGCCATTCTGTATTGTACCCTCTGGTGACAGCTCTACAAATACTTGCTCTTAATGATCAAGTTATTATCGTTAACCTAATTGCTGTCATCACGCAATATAGTTTCATACTGAGCAGGGCTGCAGCTCTGGTGTTTTGGTTTGGAAATTTGGAGCTGGGAAAGATAGATTCATACTGGACTTAGGTAACAGCTTATATTCTTGCTCGATTCAAATTATAAAGTTTCATACTAAACCTGAAATATTTACCACCTTAACGAAACAAAACAGTGAAAAACTAAAACAAACTACTTGTTTCGTAGAACAAGCAACAAGAACTGGTAAAGTTTTACTGCTACAAGTTGCCTCCTAGCAGTATGAAACTTTATTGTTCACCCACAACAGTTGATTTTTAACAAAAAAATAAGCATGGCACGCCTTGCTTTTTCCTTACAAATGTCACTGCCGCCTCCTGTATCTAGGCAGTTCTAAGCAACCAAAGTACTAACTAACCTGAGCTGCACATAAGAAATGGAACTAAATGCCCTTGCGGTGCTCAGATCTTTCGACCAAGAAATATAAGATTACCGAGGCAAGGGCATGAATAACTTAGATGCAATTATAACTTAGATGCAATTTACGTAGATGTCGATGATTTTTGTTTATTGTTTGAACCTCAATGGCTTAAGCACCTAATATCAACAGGTGAAAAGCAACGCATTAAACCATCCCGCCTATCTTCTAGCGAAGTCATGACTAGATTGATTGCTTTTCATCAATCAGGTTACCGCGACTTTAAAACTTACTACACCAAATTTGTTTGCCAGTATTGGCGACATTATTCTCCTGATTTAGTTAGTTATACACGTATGTTGAAGTTGTTAGGCTACCTTACCCGCTCTATGTAGCTACTTAAAGCAGCGCTTTGATAAGCCAACAGGCATTGCATTTATCGATTCCACTTCTCTCAAGGTGTGTCACAGCATGCGTATTCCTCGCCACCAAGTTTTCGTGGGAGAAGCCAAACGAGGCAAAGGAACAATGGGCTGGTTTTATGGCTTTAAACTCCACCTCATCATGAATGATGAAGGGGGTTTACTAGCTGTAAAAGTGACAGCTGGGAATGTTGATGATAGACAGCCGGTATTAGATATGGTTGATAATGTTACAGGTAGTTTATACGCTGATAAAGGTTATATATCTGCAAACCTAAAAGCGGAACTTGCTGAGCAAGGCATTGATTTTATTACAGGTCAACGAAGTAATATGAAACGTCAGCCAATATCATCTTGGGATAGAGCGATGTTATCAAAGCGTTTCATCATTGAAACAGTTTTCGACCAGCTGAAAAATATGGCTCAAATAGACCACACAAGGCACCGCAGCTGCATCTCATTTATGGTTAATTTAATGGCTGGATTAATTGCCTATACCTTTCAGACTAAAAAGCCGAGTATAAAAGTGACTCGGCTTTAATTCTTATACAGATCTGAGGTACCACGCCCTTCTTTAATCCTCTTACGATACTGCACCTCAGTATGGCCAATCTTCCTAGACATATTATACCGCTATAACTTATTGAAAATTCAGCATAGCTAGAGTGAAAGTGTGATGCAAGCACCTCAGAGTCAAACTATATACTTTCTAAATGACTTAACTATCTGAAAATATAAAATTAAAGATCGCGCTCAATTCTCATCATTAACTTTGAAGATAGGTTTTCTTCTTCAGTTCAGCACGAAAAAATCTCTATGACATGATGTTACTACTTTAAATAAGTAGAGCAAGGCAAGAACATGGCATCAGCAAATCTAAAAGTTCAAGAAACAGAAAAACCCACAGAATGGCTTAACACTATTCTGCCTGCATACGATGATTTAGGTAATCCAAACTTTTTGGACTCTAATGGTGATCTTGTTGAAGGTATTTATAGCGGTGTGCCAAATTCTGTTTACCACGAATTAGATGCTCATAGCTCATCTCTGATTAAAGAGTTAGCGAAAAACACACCAGCTCATGTATTTCGTCAATATTTTTCTAATGAGGAAAGAAAACGAACTGCTGCACAAAGAAACACTCTTGATACTGGCACTTATGGTCATGAGTTAATATTAGAGCCAATTGGTTTTTATGATCGCTATTTCCGTGTACCTCTTGCCATTGAGTATCCTACAGCGCTTCACACAAGTGCTGAGCTAAAGGACGCATTAAAAGCCGCAGGTCAAAAGGCCTCAGGCACTAAATCAGAGTTAGTTAAGCGCTTGTTAGATGCTAAACCAAACACCCTAATTTTTGATGATTTGATTGCGAAATCCATAATAAAAGGCGCTGGAGTCAAAGCCTACAACGAAGCTGTAAAAATGGTCGAAAATAATAAGTGTTCTAGCCTATTAGCTGCTTTCAACGATGGAGCGCTTTCACACATAACCCATAAGACACCAATAGATGGTTTAGTCTGGGATGACGCCCATAGAATTTTGGATACATTCAAATCTCACGCTAGAGCTAAGCGATTAATTTCAAATGGTTTTGCGGAACTTACTGTAATAGCGCGAGATCCTGACTCTGGATTAATGCTTAAAGTAAAATTCGATTACATTAACAAGCATGCAATTGCCAGTGATGTTAAGTCTACTCGTTCAGCCAATCCAAATAAGTTTAGATTCCAATGCCGAGACCTTCGATATGACGTTCAAGAGAGTTTCTATAAGTATGTTGCGAATTTAGCAGGTATTCCCGTTAAATTGTTTGCTTTTATCGGTGTTGAATATTTAGAGGCTGATATATGCGAGATTTTTGAGTTGAAACGTACCCGCCAGATGATTGCTCATAATGACATGAAGAAAGCAATTGCAACTCTTAAAGAATGTTTAGATAGCGAAAACTGGTATGGATACACCAAAAACGATGAGGTCGTTGTTATTGACTGGTAATAAGCGCGATTTTTTAAATCAAATATTCTAATTACATATCCAAGTTCAACGGTGAGCGTTATGAGTTTATCACTTCAAGAATATCAAAATTTATTGTATGGAAAATTAACAGCATGCAAAGGCCAGTTTGATGCTTATCTTTCCGAAAATGGTTATAAGCTTGACTTTAATACAGAGCTAAACTACGTCTATCAAATCGTTATGTCTGGATTAAACGTAGAATACAGCTTCCCGTACACTCCAGTTGAGTCCGTAATCAGTTCATTTTTAAAAGCTGCAAAAATAGGCCTTTCACTTTGCCCTACTGAGCAGCTTTGCTTTTTAAAAACTGAGTATAGTGAATCATCAGGCCAATATGTGACTCAATTAGGATTAGGCTACAAGGGAATTCTTAAACTTGCTTACCGTTCTGGAAAAGTAAAACAAATTAATGCGAATGTTTTTTATGAAAAAGACACTTTCCAATACAACGGTGTAAATTCAAAAGTTACCCACACTACAACCGTTCTATCTAAAGCAATGCGTGGACAATTAGCCGGTGGCTATTGTCAAACTGAGCTAATTGATGGTTCTTTTAAGACTACAGTTATGCCTCCTGAAGAAATTTTAGCTATTGAAGAGCAAGGTAAGGTGATGGGCAATGAAGCGTGGCTTTCAGTGCATGTGGATCAAATGAGGGAGAAAACCCTTATTAAACGTCACTGGAAGACCCTCTGCCCTTGTATTTATAGAGATAGTGTTATGAATGACCCAATGTTGTTTGATGATCAAGATTGTCAGCACAGCTCCAATCAGCAAGCTTATGAAGAACAATTCGAAAGTGCTTATTCACGTGAGGCGTACTAATGTTATCAGTTCAAATTGAAAAGCTAATCAAATCTGCTTCAGACAATATTAAACAGTGGGAAACATTGTTCAACTTGGCTTCACATTCTCATTATTCCGCTTTGATTAAAGAGTGCGCCCTAGATGACGTTATTGCGACAATTAAAGATGTGGATATTTTGATCGGCTCTCTGAGTCCTGAGCTGCTTAACCTAGTAAACATAAGAGTTAGGAAACATCCCTACACTACTGCATATTGTCTGTTTCCTGCACTAAATACAGATAATGTAATTGCCTACCTTGAAACTCAAGGTATTGTAAAAAGCTATGAACTTGCAGTGGTTTATGACAACGATAAATTTTCAATTGATGTTAGCTCAAACAAAGTATCTCACGTTAAAGGCGATAGCACTCAGGAGGCTTCATACTCTGGTTGCTATTTATTATTAGAGTTTGAAAATGGTACAAGCAAAGTTTGGTATATGGATGAGTATGAAATGCACTCTGCTTTTGATGCATGGCAAAACAAAGTATTTGGGGGTATGGATGTATTCAACAATACACTTGAATGGGCTGGTTTTGCATTAATTCTTCGTGCCTTGAAAACACTGGACATGCAGGATAGCGTAATTAGCCATCCAATCTTACCCGTTTTAAAAAGCCGATTAACTTCATATTACTCTGATTTCTTTAAGTACTACAAAGAGGCCAATAACGATAAGTTTGCTAGCTGCGTAATTACTTCACAGTACGTATCAACAGAAGGTGGAGAACTTGAAGAAGCATTAAAAAAACTAGATGACATCATTGAACCACCTGCAAATATTATCGTACTAGGCCAACATAACCGCCAAGTGAGTAATGAAGATACCGAAATAAAAGAAGCATCAGAAGATCAGTGTGAATTTTATAACCTTGATTTTGGAGTTATCTGAATGATTAAAGTTGAGTCAGAAATTTTAATTCAAATAGCTTTTAAGGAAGTGGAAAACGGTAAACCAGTTAACTTTTGGTTTAGCCCAATTCAGCATAAATATAAGCTAAATTATGATGAAGCTGGCACCGAAATTTGTCAGATAAGTCAGCTTTCATATTTTTGGTATGGGCCTTAACAGGCGGCTCCTATTTTAGACTAAAAATAGTATAGATCTCTCAACTTATCTGACATTTGCAAAATAAGGCATGACAATTTTAATTATCCTGTATTTAAAGCGCCTTAAACTTTTCTATCATATCATTATCAATCTCATTGATTAGATTAGATGACAAACCTAAATGCTTGGCCTCATGCCTAAACGAGCGCGTTGCTTCAAATATTTCTTCAGCCATAGTCATAATCGCTTTTTTTGAAGACAACCCCGACTGAGCAGCTAGCTGATTTAGTACATTCTTTGGTGTTTGGCCATTACCACCAAAAGCCGTCATATGCTCTTTGTAAGGACTTGGGCTGTAAACAATGTCGTAGAAAGGTGATAGCGTCCAAACATCGGAGTCACTGGCAAGAAAACTGAAGTTCTTACTATGATCATCTTGGTTAACAGTTAAATAGTTAAACATGCAACGTTTAATGAGCTTCTGAGACTCTGTAACACTGCACATGATGCGCGTAGCTTTTACTAAATCCACATAGTCCAAAGAAGGTTCTCGAAAAGGGGCATCTAATAACCCACAAGCAGAAATCATATGAATTCGACCACCTTGCTCTGTGCAATCAAATCGCTCCTGCTCTAGCCAATATCTTCCATTACCCGCATCAATTAAATCAAACTCAGGAACCTCGATGCCAACATTACGAGCAATTTGCATGTAGCAATATTCAACTATTGATTCAGAGTGCTTCAAGTCAAACTTTTCTGATGTAAGCTTTACTATAAGCTTTGTGCCTTGTACGTCGTCTAATGTTGAATATTGACCATTCGCTAAACGCGTAACGTTCATTTTTGGCCTAGCACCACCCGATCCACCCGTTTTCATCAAGTGCTCAAGCAAAGCTGACTCAGTGCCTTCAAATTCTTCAATCGCAGCTCGACCGAGGGTAATAATATCAATTGAATCCTTGGACTCATCAAGTAAATCTAACTCTGGCTCATAGCTCAACGCCCCCATACATCTCTCACCTAGGTAGGCCAAACGCTCTAAAGCGGTAACTGTTTTTGGGTTCTGATTGTTCTGCCTAAATACACGATCCATGAGATAAAGACCCCAACCATCAGGGAGGCTGTCTGCAAAAACTCCATGGATGCCATAATGCGGTTTTCTAGGCGCAGCTTGTAGGCTTGTGTCTGCTTTTAAATTGAACGGGGCCAAAGAAGTAGAGTGAGCGTTTAAATACGTCTCGTCAAATTGAAAGAAGCTTTGTTGACTATTTTCAACAAGCTTGCCGACAAGCACCTTTTCACCGGTGCTAAGCTTACGCCTTACGGTTAGGGCAGATTTAAGCATGTCGTAGCACATCCTCTATTGATTTAAATTCAGGCTCACACGACTTTGTCAGCTCTTTCACTTTTTTCAAGTCTCCGACGGTCTCATAAAGCATTAGAAACTGACGCAATGAGATGTTACCAGATGATTCAAACTTTCGGATCGTCGCATAAGGCACGCCAGACAGATCGGCTAACTTCTGAACACTGAGTTTGTCTTTTTTTCGAGCTGACTTGATAAACTCTTTGAGATCCATCTGCAAATCATAAGCAGTATAAAGGGATAACATACACACCTCCAAATATGTCACTATAGTATCAATTATAGCATAAATAATGACATTATTTGTTACTATTGTGTCACATATGAAATGGTATTGAAGATTGTTTCATCAAGAGACAATATAAAAGCCATCACCGATGGTGAATAAAATTGCTGTTATAGTAACAAAAAATAAGATTATCAGTTGAATTTGTTACTATAGTATCAAAAAGTATCAAGATTAGAATTCTGCCTTATAAATTAATCTGTGTATTCACTGCTTTTAATAATTAAACCTACATCTCCCATTATTTCTGGTGGTGGCTTTGGCTTTAGGCATTGATCCTATTGGTATTAAAAAGGGTTCTACAGAGACTCTTCTAGTTAAATTTGTGTAAGAGTTGAACGGGTGAATTTAATAAAGGTTCAAAATAATTGCTACTACCAAGTCTCAATCGAGCTACAACTGAGTATTTGAGTATTAAAAATCACACTAGGGAGCTTGAGCAGTGACAATCTTGACCATAAGATAAGAAACTCATCTTTGGACAAAAACGTTTTAGAGTATTTATTTGGTAATTCCTAATCAGCCGACGTGTCAGCGGTCGGCTGCATTTTCTTGTAAGCTTTATAGTGCAATACTCTAGTGTTTACACCTAAATATTCATAAGCCGCAGCAGCCTTCATTACCAAATCTTCGTCTCTACACAGAAAAAAATGACAAAATGAAGCAACACCTGCATGCGTCATATCACTAAAGGATGCCCGAAATCTTCTATCTTTTTTCATTTTTGAATCACGATAGTAACCGAGAAAATTTAACTGGTGATAGACTGCGTTGACTTTCTCTTGAATAGTTCTTTCTCTATCCGAATCTGCTTCAAAGCTACGAGGTTTCACTCCAAAAAATGTTTCTATACCAATTCCTGAGAATTCTTCAATGCCTGATAAAATCTGCCATATTTTTTCCACCACGTTTGGCGGTTTTACATTTTTTAATATAACTGGCCCAATTCCCGTTTTGGCCTCGAACTCTGAAACTGGGGATTCGCCTCCTTCATCAAGTTCCTCTGCTACTCTCGAAGATTGACTGCTCATCAACGCAGGCAAATCTGCAATAAGCTTTTTGATACTTTCTATATGTATGGTTTCATCTAGCGCAATTTCGTCAATTCCCTCTAAAGCTTCCATCATGTACTTTTGTAAATCAACAGAACCTTGCTGAAAGATTTCTCCAAAAGACTTATCTGATTGTCCCCCGTAAAATGTCATGAGCATCTCAGACATGCCAAAATCGCCACTACAGCTTTCCGATTGATTTGCTAAAAAGCGCTTATAGGTATCACTTGCTAGATGTAGTGGCTCGCGAACATAATCCCTCTGACTTGATTACATCGTACATTTTGGACTCACATTAAGTGAGAATATGACCGGTGCCTGACTCACTTTAATTGACAATGAACTCACGCTAATCGAGAACGGGCTTGCAAACATAATCAGTCGGCTCACTTTATTTAAGAATAACGACAGTTCATAAAAATGGACGTTAAAAGATACCGTTCGTTAGTTTATGCATATAAAGCAGCCTGCGCCATTACTTATTTAAGCGTGAAAGCTTAGGTATGTATCGGTTAGTGTCAGACTTATATTTTAGAAAATCATCGCCATGCACTTTCTTCAAATAAGGCTCTTCAATTTGTCGAACAATCACTTCAATGCAAATCCAACATACAAAAGCACATGCCCAAAGCAGCAAATGTGGGAACGTTATACACACCCCTGCCCAAAATAGAAAAATACCAAAGTAAATGGGGTTGCGAGACTTTGCGTAAATCCCGTGGGTAATAAGTGCAGTCGTTTCTTGCTGGTCAACGCCAATACGCCATGAATCTCCCATTTGAATTTGAGACAACAAAGTTACAGCAATTCCGCAGGCGCCAATCAAGGAGCCGAGAAGCTGAAATGGAATTGAAGGAACAAATAGTAGGGGCGCACGTCCTAAGTAACCAAAAAGAACTAGACCAAATGCAAAGCAAAACGTAACCACGAATATAGCCCCTGGTACAATTTCTATTAATGGTGCGTTTATAGATGCTGCTCTTATACCAAAATCACCATTTCTCTTATATTGAACAAAGCTTCTACCGAGGACGGCTAGCGCCAAAAAACTACTAATTAAAATAAGCGAAACCATATCTATCCTTATCGTACATGACGTTAAGAATATGATTGTAAAGTCTATACTTAATAAAGAGTCAATAGGTACCTAAAAATCGTTCAGGTAAAACTTGGGCATTTACGAATAAATGCCCAAGAACACTACTGATCCCCTTTACTATGCACGAGTCGATAGAGTACAGGCAGCACTACCAGTGTTAGCAAGGTTGACGATATTATCCCGCCGATGACCACCGTGGCCAAAGGCCGTTGCACCTCTGCACCTATGCCCGTATTGAGCGCCATGGGCACAAATCCAAGGCTTGCCACTAGTGCTGTCATTAATACCGGACGCAAGCGAATAAGTGCCCCTTCAACAATGCTATTCACTAATTCTCCGGTTTCTAGCAAACGTTGCTTGATGAAGGACAGCATTACCAATCCGTTTAATACGGCAATCCCAGACAACGCGATAAATCCTACCGACGCGGATATGGATAAAGGCATATCCCTTAACCAAAGAGACATTACACCGCCTGTTAATGCCAAAGGGATACCTGTGAAGATAATCAACGCATCGCGTATAGAACCAAACGCAATTACCAGCATTGTCAAAATCACAAACAACGTAACCGGTACCACAATCGTCAATCGTTGACTCGCACTTTCGAGCTGCTCAAAGGTTCCACCATAGTCGAGCCAATAACCAGCAGGTAAATCTACTTCATCATTAATTCTCGCCTGAGCTTCTTCAACAAAAGTGCCAATATCTCTGTCACGCACATTTGCTGTGACAACAATACTACGTTTGCCATTCTCCCGGCTTATTTGGCTAGGTACTTCTTTAAATGCAAGTGTGGCTAATTCGCTTATTGGTACATGCTCACCAGAGGGCGTGACTATGGGAACGCTCTCAAGCTGAGTGAGTTCATTTCGAATGTCGTCGGCATATCGCACGACAATTTCAAAGCGTCTGTCGCCCTCAAAAATCATTCCAGCGGTTTCTCCACCTGTCGCAGCATTGAGCCATAACTGCAAGTCGGCTATATCCAAACCAAAGCGTGCCAATTGATCAGGCTTTGGTGTGACGGTGAAGATTGGAATGCCTTCTACCTGCTCAAGCCTCGCGTCATCAGCTCCTTCAATCGTTGAAATAACGGTCAAAATGTCAGAAGCAGATGCAAAGAGCGTATCTAAGTCATCCCCAAATAGCCTTATCCCCAAATCTGCCCTTACGCCACTAATCAATTCGTTAAAACGCATTTGTATAGGTTGCGTAAATTCATAATTATTGCCGGGCAAAGTAAACAAGTCCTCTTCAAACGTTTTCACTAACTCAGCTTTTGTCATTGATGGATCGGGCCATTGCTCCCGAGGCTTTAAAATAACAAACGTATCAGTAATGTTTGGTGGCATAGGGTCGGTGGCGACCTCACCCGTACCCGTGCGACCGAATACCGTCTGTACTTGCTCATACTGCATAAGTTTCGCTTCAAGAGTTTTTTGCATTTCAACTGCTTGTTCTACCCCAGTCCCAGGGATGCGTATCGCTTGTACTAAGATATCACCTTCATTGAGCTGGGGAATAAACTCGGAGCCTAATTTACTGCCCATCCATAAACTGCCGACAACCAAAGCACTCGCTGCTACTACCACTAGCCATCTAAAACGCAGCGCTCCGGTTAAAACAGGACGATAGACTGCCTTTGCACCTTTAATAATTGGGCTTTCTTTTTCGCTAATTTTACCTCTCATGAAAATTGCTATCGCCGCAGGCACTACGGTAAAACAAAATACCATTGCGGCAAGCAAAGCCATTATCACGGTCGCTGCCATGGGGTGGAACATTTTACCTTCGACGCCAGTGAGCGTGAACAAGGGGATATAAACAATGGTAATGATCAATACACCAAACAAACTGGGACGTATGACTTCATTAGTGGCTTCATATACAACATTCAGCCTTTCTTTGAGCGGTAGAGTAGCGCCGTTTTGTTTCTGGGATTCGGATAATCGTCTGATACAGTTTTCAACAATGATAACTGCGCCATCGACAATCAAGCCAAAATCCAGTGCGCCTAAACTCATCAAGTTAGCAGACACATCTGTTTTGACCATGCCCGATATCGTGGCAAGCATTGCCAAGGGTATTACAGCGGCGGTAATAAGTGCAGCTCGCACATTCCCAAGCAAAACGAATAGCACAACGATGACAAGTAAAGCGCCCTCGACGAGGTTTTTCTGCACTGTGTCGATGGTTTTGTCAACGAGGCTTGTCCTATCGTAAACCGCTTCAAGGATTACGCCCTCGGGTAAGCTTGTTTTAATGGTTTCGAGCTTACTGTCCACAGCTTTGGCGACCGTACGAGAGTTTTCTCCCACTAACATCATTGTCGTGCCAATCACTGTTTCTTGGCCATTTAACGTGCCGGCTCCAGAGCGCAGCTCTTTACCGAGGTTGATTTGGGCGATGTCTTGAATTTTTACCGGTACGCCATCAATGATCTTAACAACCACTTGGCCGATATCGTCAATGCCCTTAAGTTGGGCTTCCGATCTGATCAGTACTTGTTGCCCATTTTGTTCTACAAAACCAGCGCCTTGATTCGCATTGTTGCGTTCTAGCGCACTGAGAAGGTCACCTGTACTTATCCCAAAGTTTATCATTGCGACTGGATTAGGATTCACATGATATTGCTTTTCAAATCCGCCTATCGCATAAACCTCGGTCACCCCCTCAACAAGCGACAATTGGGGCTTAATTACCCAATCATGGATCTCCCTTAATGCCATAGCATCATAGGGTTGACCGTTGTCCTGTCGCGCCTGAGGCTCAGCACTTAACGAGTACATGTAAATTTCCCCCAAGCCTGTGGAGATAGGGCCCATTTCAGGGGTTAACCCTGTTGGCAATTGCGCCGCGATGGCGGTGAGACGCTCGTTGACGAGATTTCGTGCGAAATATAAATCAGTGCCCTCTTTAAACACGACTGTGACTTGCGACAAACCATAGCGTGATATCGAGCGGGTATACGATAAATTAGGCAAACCGGCCAGCGAGGTTTCAACTATAAACGTTATGCGTTGTTCAGTCTCCAAAGGCGAGTAACCTGGGGTTGCGGTATTTATCTGCACTTGCACGTTGGTGATATCAGGCACAGCATCAATCGGCAATTGTTTGTAACTGTACATACCAAAAAAGGCGACAAACAAGGCGAACAACATCATGACACCACGTCGCTCAATGGATAGACGGAGTATTGGTGCTATCATGTTCTCACCTCACCGTTTTTATGGACTTGGCTTTGCTTTTGACAATAAATGCGCAGGTAATTAGTCATCATCGCCCGCCTCCATTTTTAATAAATCAGCTTTTAGTAGATAGCTATTTTCTACAACGACTTGCTGGCCTATTTGAACGCCCTTCACAATCTCTACTAAACGGTTGTCCGTGTTCCCAAGCTTTACTTGGCGGGGGTAAAATCGCTCCCCTTCTTTGACAAAAACAATGGTTTGCCCATCTAACTCTTGTATTGAACTTTTGGGGAGAGCCAGATTGACTTCTTGGAACCCAATCTGAATATAACCCTCTACCATAGCGCCTAAAGGCCAATAACCACTGCCATTATCAACGTTCACAAACGCGATAGAATAAGGTTTGTCATCAGGTGAGGACGTAATGTGGCTTATACTTGATTGTTGCTGCAATTCCTCAAGCCTTAAAGTGACTTCCATATCAGCGGCAATTCGAGTACGTTGTTTGGGGAAAATAGCCAATTGAGCAATTGCGCGAGAGTAATTAGCAACAGAAAGCAGTACTTGACCGTTGGTGAGCTCACCATCATTGGCGTGTCTAGCTATGATTTTTCCAGACATCGGTGAGGTGATTGAGTATTGATTTAAACTCTCGTTTGACTCAATGATTGCCAGTGTGTCACCTTTTTCTACTTTATCTCCAATATTCACCATGATACGTTTTACAACACCGTCGAAGCGGGCACGAATATGACTCAGTGACGCAGGATCATGAACTATCCGCCCAAAGGTTCTGGTTGTGAGCGATAATGTTCCTGATGCGGCCGATGCAGTCACGATATCGTGTTCAAGCATCCGTTCTTGAGATAACACTACGTACTCGGGTCTTTCTTCGGCTTCCTCATCGTCATCATCAGCCAGGGCGACAGAAGCAAACAGTAAAGTAACTAGCATGACTAACATGCCAAGCAAGTCACGTGCGCTAGTAACTAATGTAAATTGTGATTTATTCATTATTTTTTCTCTATTCATTGTGATGATTGAGCAGACGTCGAGGGAGAGTCAGAAAACACGGGAATTCCCGTAAGTGCCTCTAGATCTGCGCTTCGAAGGTGAACTAAGCCTGCGGCTTTTATCATAGTTCGTTGCATATCTATGAGTTGCTGTTGCGTTGTCACCCACTCTATGTAGTTGTAGCGACCACTTTCATAGCCATCCCGCGCCAATTTCAATGCAGATTCCAATGTTGGGACGACATTGTCTTGAAGGGTCGTAACAGTGAGCAAGGCTTGGTCTTTTGCGCTAATGACTTGATTTAATTGGCGAGTAAGTTCACGAATTTTCGCTTGTTTTTGATAGTCTATACTGTCAAGCAATGCGCGCTGTTGTTCGTATTCACCTAGATTCCGCTGCTTGGTATTTAACGGCACCGAAATACTGGCGACTAACGCTGTGTCATCAATTCCCTGCATTCTTCGGATACCGGCTTCCCACGCAATGTCGAACTGCTGACTGGCCTGAACCACTCTCAATCTGGCCTCTTGTACCCGATAGTTATCAGCATAAAGCAGAACGTGTGGATTGCTTTGAAGCTGTGAAAGCATATGTTCAAGTGATAGTGAATTTGGAAACGATAACAGTGTCCCTTCAACTTCCGCAAACGCAGCGTTAGTGTCACCCCACATGATGGCCAGGTCGCGTTTATACTCATTGAGTTTTTGTTCACTTATCAATAACGACAAACGCGCCTGCGACAACGCTGACTCTGCACGTTTTTTCTCAAGTGGTGAAGAAGCCCCCGCTTCAACCCGTGTAGAGACTGTCTGAAGCATTGTGCGAGCCAGCATTTCAGCTCGTTGCTCAGTCTTGTGCAACGCTTGTTGGACAATGACATTGATATATCGTCGAGTTGTTTCACCCAAGATGTCCAGCGTGCGAATGCGCCGTTGTGTAAGCAGTTGTGCTTTTTTTGAACTCACCACATTCATTCGGCCGCTGACTTTATCTCCAAGCTCGATGACCGACGATAAGGTCAGTGTCAATTCGGCATCTTTGATACCAGACACTTCGCCTGTTCCCAACACATTTTCAACTTCAACCCCAACAGACATTTCAGGTCGTAAGCTGGCCATTTTTGATTCACCATCCAAAGCCGAAGATTTAAATTCGAACACAACTAAATCTGGGTTGTTTGATAATGTGCGTTTGAGCGCATTTTCAAGCGTGATTGAAGACTTTTGCGCATTGGCAGATTGAACAGATATGCTCATGGTTACCAGTGCAGCAGATATCAATTTCAGATACGCTGAGCTAGCTTTTTTTATGCCCAATGGGCGTGAAGAACTCATAAAAGAACCTTTTGTTCATAAGATAACGACATACATGGAAAGCACCCATGCAAACATATAGGAGGGAATGGATTAATGTTGAGGTGGGCGCAAAAGGCCTTCGACTAGGCCGTCAGTGACGTTGCGGGAATAACTGTATTGATTGGTATATAACGGTTTAGATACGTCATTTATTGGGTGCTGTGCCAGAAACTTAATCTGTCCACATTGACACAGCACACAATGGAAACACTTAGACTCTTCACTCGACGTATTATCACCAGCATTTACATTTTTTTCGGGAACATCATAAGTGCCTATCGACTTTGATTGTTCAGGGACTGACGATACCTCCGCAGGGTAGTCATCGCATTGAGCGGCGAACGAAAAGCCCGATTGACACATGAGCAAAGTAATAAGTAGCCATGCCAACCTACGCAGTTTTGATGTGCAATTAAAAATTGGCATTTTCTTATCAACTTTGCGCATTAAGCGCTCGCTGTCTTTCATTTCCAGCATCTTCGAGGATCATTTTTGCCCCGCGCAACACAACGCACGAAACTATCACACCGATAACCAGATCAGGCCATCGAGAATCGAGCCAAAACACCAAAACGCCAGCAAAGATAACACCTAAGTTGGCAATCACATCGTTGGCTGAAAATATCCAGCTTGCCCGCATATGCACTTCTTCATTTCTTTGTTTGCGTATGATCACAAGACAAATGACATTAGCAACCAGTGCAACTGCCCCCATAGCCATCATTAGTCCCGATACAGGTTCGCTACCGTAAATTGACCGTCTTACAATATCAATGATAATCAACACACCCAGTGCCATCTGAAAAAAGCCGCTAATTCTAGCCGCATTGGCTTTGTGCAATAGCGATTTACCAATAGCATAAAGGGCAACACCATATACAACTGCGTCGGCGAGCATATCAAGTGAATCGGCTATTAATGCGGTTGAATGAGCAAGCAACCCGATCCCCATTTCTATAACAAACATTGTCGCGTTTATTCCCAAAAGCCAATACAAAACCTGTCGTTGAGACTGGTCTTTTATTTCAACTTCGCACCCACATCCGCTCATTAGAAACACACTCTTTACTGATGAATAGTATGAGTATAAAGTCTATACTTGGTATAGAGTCAACGGTTAGGAGAAAAAATGAAAATTGGTGATGTCGCAAAGACGACAGGTTGTAGTATTCAGACCATTCGTTTTTATGAAAAGAAAGGGCTATTGCCTGAGCTCAAGCGCTCAAGTGGAAATTATCGTGTCTACGACAAGGGGACTATTGAACAACTCCTATTTATTAAACAGTGTCGTTCATTGGATATGTCTATCATGGAAGTAAAAACGCTCATGGACAGTCGTTCGAAGCCAGATCAGAGCTGTTCAAATATCAATACGTTAATAGCTAAGCATTTATCAGACGTCATTATTCGCATTGAAGAGCTAAACGCATTAAAGTCATCACTCGAAAATATGGCGTCAAAGTGTGATCAAAACAAAACCATTAGGGACTGTGGCATTTTAAATTATTTACACACTTAAAAGTGTAAGAAGCACACAGTTTCACTGTGCGCACTCGCCTCAACGTGTATCTATCGGCTAACATTCGTCATTTGTGTAGATTTATAAGGCAAAAATCAATAGCCTGAACTTTTGATACTGAGTCAGCCATGCATATTCATTTGTGGCCCTACAAAGCGATTTACATCGGAATCAGTCCTGATAATGATGTTCATGCACATCATGCTGTCCAAATTTGCATTGGTTTAGACAAAGACATCTCGGTTCAAGATTACAAGGCACAAAGTATTCACACCGGACAATGTATTGTGATTTTCGAAGATGTCCCTCACAAGGTTTTGGCACAGGACAATCAGATTGTAGTCATCTATTTAGAGCCTGAAGATAGGAAAAACCAACAATTTCTCAAAGCCTTACGTCAAGCCAGGAGTGATGGAATTAATACTCTGCCGCTTACTAGCAAAGAATTGGGATCCATTTCTCAGCATCTATTTACTGACGTCGATATCGACAAAGTGTGGAAAACAGTAAATAAAGCGGTAGGGCTAGTCTATAGTCCTGCGCTTTCATCGCGCCCTGAGGATAAACGGGTACGAGCGGTCATCGACATTATTGCTTCGCAGAGAGGTTGTGCAATCGATATGGCGTTTTTATCATCGAAGGTTTTCTTGTCCCCAAGTCGCAATCAAGTCCTAATTGCTCAGCCCAGCTCCTGATGATAGACCTGTAATATGAATAGCTTATTGGTTGATTAGAGCGACGTATACTCCGAAACAAATAATCACTGGGTTGCAATTTAACTTCTTGAATCCAATGGATAATACTTTGTTGTGTTCTCGGAGTTATCTCAAATTGAACTTCGATCCCAGTTTTCTTCTGCGTTAATTGAACCCTTTCAAATACTTGATCGAGAGTAGTGACGTCTCGAACTTTTAAAGAGAGTAAGTCACATGATCTTAGCTTGCTATCTATAGCCAAATTCAGTAAAGCTAATTGCATCAAGTTGTTTTGAATTTCAATTCGAGTGCGAATACGCCAAATCTCTTCAAGCTTGAAAGGACGTTTCACACCAGTAGCATTGTGGTTTAGTTCTGGTTTCATAGTGACCTCCTATTTAAAAGTCACTATGAGGATAGTGGATGTATTACTGATTAGGATTTGGAAAGAAATGAATTTCGAAAAATCGAGCATTAGCAATCCATGAATAACTACTGGTATGGCAAAGCAGTTGCTTTTTATGCCACAGTATCCGCAACAAAATATCGTTTTTCAGCACAATAAGAGGCAAACGAAGAAGTAATGTGAAGACATAAAAGCTTTATACTGCGTGCTTTATTATCTAACTGCGTAACGTTAAACCTTCGCCCTATAGTAATTGCGGTCTCTCTACCATGAGCTATCGCGTTACGGTGATCCTTGACTTCGGTTAAGACAAAGTGCTGCACACCTTCTGGCAGTGGTGAGCGTTCTAAATCAAAAAAATTCCACACGTTCTCTAGCTGTTTAATAGAAATATTCATTGAGCCATCTGATGGAAAAACAGAACTGTCAACATTAGTCACTTCAGTATCACTTGTTACTGCGAGAACAAGTTTATGACGATTTTCCCACACTTTGGAGGCTCCGCACTCTCGAAGAGCTTTAAAATGAGAATCAAACAGCGAGCACAATACCGCACTTTTAAAATGATTGGCAGGAGCTTCTTCTTGCCCAATAACTTCTAATGCTCGTGTGACTGATTGTGTAATTGCGAACTCAAGTGCTGCATACATTGCAACAAACACCAAGCCTTTCTGAGCACGATAGAAGTCTGAATTTTTAGTTTCTTCAGTCAGTGCCTCATCTGACAAATACTCTAGTATTGAATCTAGTTGCCTCAAGCGATTCATAACACCAGCATCAATATCATTAAACATTATCTACAAACCTAACTCGACAATACTCGACTCTTTCGCGTAAGCGAGGCCCTGAATTTGTGGCTCCAGTTGTCAAGCGGCGTAACTCTTCATCATCAATCCAGTTGGCTACATTTGATCCGCTAATATCAACTCCTTCTTCAATAGCATCGGCAGCTCCAATAGCAATGGCTTCAAAAAGCACTTGTGGTGTACTTCCTTTATTGCCGCGTTTAATTCCATTAGGTAAGACAGCTCTTAGTGATTCAAATGTTTTTTCAAACAGCTCTCTATACTTCTTATAGTTAAAATGTACCGATGCATCGGCCATAAAGTCATTTAGAAATATCTCTACACTGTGTTTAAAATCATCACGTTTTGTTTTGTAAGCCAAAAACTTCAAAACAAGCTCTTCTCTGGTACCGTCTTTCGCTTTAGTTGATGACACATTAACAACTTTGTTGAAGTCATCATTTTTTGCAAGTTCAATGATAAAATCATTAAATTGCCCTCTAAATACACAAGCTCGAATTTCTTGAGGAGTTAATTTGATTCCACCAGTATTCAATCTCTCAAAGAGGTCGAATCGTACTTTTAGATCACTTTTATCGCTTAGTGTTGTTACCTTAAGCGGACGTAAACTGAACTTCAAACGAAGTGAATGAGGCAGATCATTAAACGTTGCTCCATTGAACTCAGACAGGATATCTAGCCCCTTAAGTTTAAGAGGCTTATCCAGCCCAAAACTTTCTATTTGCTCTGGGGTCCCACAAAAATGAATCAATGAGTTAAGCCTTTGTACGCCATCTATTAACTCCCAAGATCCATCTCTATTTGCAGCCATGAACAAGTTAGGAATAGGTATTCCCAATAAAACAGATTCTACAAGTTTAGACTGGTTATCTTCGGGCCAACGAAATTGCCTTTGGTACTCAGGAGCAATGTTGATAATTGATTCATTCGCCATAGAAATCAACTCTTTAACAGATATATCAAATGAATCAAAATCTACTTTCCTAGTCTCTTGATCGAGTTGATTCATATAATCTTTCATGTGTTCTCCAGTGAGCTATCTAAGTTTATTCCAGTGTAACAACAACTCATATTTTAGTCGATATTAGTCAATAGGTTAGTGAATGGTGACTAGAAACACTATCTAACAATTCATGGAGGACTGAGGGCTAAGCTCACGTCGATATTCTTGTAAACTCTCACATTACAAGACACCACAACGATTAGAAAAAGCATTCGTAAAGTGCAAAGAAAAAGTGTACTAGCACACAATGGGGCAAAAACGTTTTAGAAATGGCAGCGTACCGATGCAATCGCTGCCATTTTAGGATGATAGTTTAATACTTGGTATGAATCTTTATTCTACTCACACACTTGGAATTGATTGAAATTTTTCTATTTTCAGCAATATAGAAGAGCTTCGCGTCTACCCCTTACTGGTTATTGTTCTAGGCGCAGTAGCTCCTCTCTTCAAATTTTGACAAAAAAAAAGACCGATTAACGGTCTTTTCTTATTTTATTTTTTGCTTATTCGGTGGTGCATCCATAAATAACTACCGAAAAAAACTACATTACCAAAAATGAAAAAGGTCAAACCAATAGCTTGGATTTCATTCATCTTGATCGTCCTCCTCGGAACCATTTAGGAAAGTTATATAGAAACCTATCACAACAGATGCCAACATACAAACAAAAGCAATGACTAGCTTTATAAGTCCTTGAATTTGAATTTCGTAGCATGTTTTGTTGTCGAAACCACACGGCCAAACATATCCGCAAAACCACTAACAGAGAGCTCTGGAATATAGCCAACAATTGTTGCTAATAAGATTAGTTCAACCATGATCTTATTTAGCATTTTGTTTTTCATAAGCAATTCATTTGAATCTCCTCAAAGTAAATTTGAGGGTTCACACCCTTGAGGGAGTAATCCCCCAAGGGTTGTTTATGCTTCAAATAGCAATTCTGCCGTTTCACAGGCATTTGCGATTGTCACATTGTGTATCACAAGCAAATCTACAGTCTTTCTATATTTTTCAATTAATAAAAAGTGAGTAGTTTTTGCTATGAAGTGTCTGATAACCATATCTGGATAGTATCCATTACGGTATGCTGCGAAATGACGTAGCTGAGAACCACCAGCTTTTGCCATTTCAATATGATGTTTACTCATTGCTCCTCCAAAGAAAGGGGGAGCTTCCCAAGCGGGGGGCTCCCCGCATGGGTTGGTTGTAAAAATCTAAAAGGTTACTTCAACCTCAATGTCACCTTTTGGCTTACAAACGCAAGGTAATATCTCACCTTCATTTGTAAAGCCAATTGGTTCATCGATATATTCGACATTGCCCTTTAGTAATTTGATGCGACACGCCCCACAAAAACCTGATTTACAGTTAGATGTAGGGGCAACACTATTCAGCTCTAAAGTCTGTAATAGTGTTCCATTTGTGTCATTGTAAACTTGACCAGAAACGCTAATCATTTGACACCTCCAGTATTAACAGAGATGTCAACAGGTAAGCGAAATGAAAAAGCACTAGGGCCTGCTAAGTTGTAGGTGTCCAGCCAGTCCATACTTTTGCTGCCATTAGGTATATCTAAAGGTGGCATATAAATATCAACAAACTTTCCTTCTCTACGTAGCCTCGCAGCTAATGCTTCTGCTTTTTCTTGACCTGCTCCAGATGCATCCTTATCAGCAAAAATTAATACTGAAGTCACACTATCTGGAATTTTTACCATTTTTAGTAATGTGTCCGAATAGCATGACCACATAGGACAACCTGTAGCCTCACGAACAGCTAATGCAGTTTCAATTCCCTCACATACGCCAATAAAGGTGTTATCACCTTCAGTTACTGGTGAGTCAATTTTAATTGAACATCCACCAATATAGCTGGGCGGAGGCATTAACATCTTCGCATTAGGTACATCTGCTTTTAAGCCTTGCTTGTTAAGGAAAATTCGATGAATCGTGATCCGATTACCATCTGGATCAGTCATTGAACCTAGTAAACCATGAAGTTTCTTAGGTTTAGACTGACCATCTCCCCACCAAAGCTCATCAGCATACCCAAGTGTATACGGTAAAGTTTTCGCATCAGTTTTAAGTCCACGGCTGTTCAAGTAAGCTTGTATCCGACCAGATTGATCATGAGCTGCAGGAATAGCGTGTTGAAATAGCTTCTCAAGTTTTGCAACTCGTTTTGCTTTTTCATCATCGTTAATACCTTTTGGCTGTGAAGCTTTCACATTTTTAACGTATTCGCGCGAGATGCTTGATAAGTCACCACCACAGATATCGATTATTTTGTTTAAAGCGTGGCTTTTTGAGCAACTCTCCATAAACGCAATTACATCTATTCCACCGGGTAAAGCACCTACATCGTTATGGTATGCACCACCGGTATCAACCCAATCTCGGAAAAGGCGAAACTTAGTTCTTCCGTTTCCAGTTTTTGGGCATGGTACTTGTGGTGAACCACCGTGGTTATTTGATTTTGAAACTGCTTCATTAAGTCCTGGGTAGGCTGAGTAGACAGAAGACCACCCGCCATTTGACTTAACTAAAGCAAGTACTTTATCTATTTTTGATTCAATCATTACAACTCTCCTATTCCTCAAGACGACCCTAAAGCGTCCTGAATACAAGGCGCTTTAGGTGGTCGCCTCGAATAAAAAGAAGAGTTAGCCCTAAGGCTAACTCATACGTTTAGCCTTGAGCTTGAGCTCGTTGTTGACCTTCAAATAAAGGTCCCCACTTAGCACGTAATGAAAGAATCGTTTTACCGCCAATATGTACCTCTCTCACTTCAGTGTTAGGTATTGACGATGGGATTGGCATAATTGCCTTTTTAATTGAATTATTCATACGTATCTCCTCCAAAGAGTACAAAAAAGGGGATACGCCCCTTATGGGAAGTATCCCCACAAGGAATGGTTTTAATTTGAGTTAGATAAGACCGCGCTCAGCAAAAGAGACAATATTTTCGCCAATAATGATGTGATCTAACACTTGTACATCAATATGATTGAGTGCATGTTGGATCTTAGTGGTTATTAGCTTGTCTGCTTGCGATGGTTCGGCAATACCTGATGGGTGGTTGTGCGCTAAAATGACAGAAGATGCATTCTTTTTTAGTACACTTTTTACAATCTCCCGAGGATAAACACTTGCAGCATTTATCGTTCCGGTAAACAGTATTTCTTTGTCTATAAGTCTATTTTGGTTATCAAGATAAAGCATGTAAAAGACCTCATGCTCCAATCCCTTTAAATGGACCTCTAGATAATCTGTGACTTGGGTAGGGCTCTTAAAAATAGCACCTCGTCTCAGCCTATTGTTTAGAAGCTTCTTGGCTGTTTCAATAATTTCATCAGAGCTAAGCTCTGACGTGATTATATATTTACCAGTTTCTTCATTTAGTTTTAAGTTAGAAATAGTCATTGTCTCCTCCAAAGAAACATTAAGCGGAGACAATTACCCAGAGGATAATAATCCCCTATGGGTTGATTTAAGTTTGTTGAACACAAGCAAGCTGAACTCGCTTATGCTAAATCTAGGGTTAAACCCAAAGTAACAACGAGACGTCGGTACTTGTTCTACACAAATACAAGGATCTGAGTAGCTTTTATGCTTTATCAAAATTAATTACCTTACGGTAAATTTGATAGCAAGGTGCCATCATTAAATTAATGATAAATGCAAAAAAATCAATTTGGCTTATATGTAGTAGTGTGTGTGATTCATAGACATCCTTTCTATACTTGGATGTTATGAACGATGAAATTCAACAAAGACTTAAGTGGATAAAGCTTTATCAAGAAACAAACAACGCAGGTTTAGTTTGTCTGCGTTGTGGAATATCTAGGCCAACATTACGAAAGTAGTGGTCTAGGTATCAAGAGCAAGGTCTTGATGGCCTTAAAAGTTTGAGTAAAAGACCCCACAGTTCACCAAATCAAAAAATGTCTCCAGAATTGGAAGCTAAGATTTTAGTCTTAAGAAAATCTAGAAACTTAGGCGCTCGAAGAATCCAAAGTGAGTTGCTTAGAAATGAGCAAATTAAGTTAGGGCTAGCTACTATTCATAAAGTGCTTAAAAAGCACCAAGTTGACCCTATAGTTATTTATCGTAGAAAGCCTGACTTCAAAAGATACTCTAAGCCTATTCCTGTCGAAAGAGTTCAAATGGACACCTGTAAAATAGCCCCTAATTTATACCAGTACACAGCTATTGATGACTGTACACGCTATCGAGTGTTAAGGCTTTATAAGCGACGTAGTGCCACTAATACCATTGACTTTGTAGAGTCTGTAATTGAAGAAATGCTATTCCCTATACAGCGATTTCAGACAGACCGAGGTACAGAATTTTTTGCTGAAAAAGTGCAAAAGTTATTAATGAGATACAAGATAAAATTCCGACCAAATAAGCCAGCTTCACCGCACCTTAATGGCAAAGTTGAACGCTCTCAAAAAACAGATAAAGCTGAGTTTTATGCAACTGTTGATTTGGAATCTGAAGATATTCACGAGCAACTTTCTGAGTGGCAGCACTATTACAATTGGGAGAGACCACATAGTGCTCACAATGGAAAAACGCCGATAGAAAGGTATTTTGAAGTTAGTGAACAAACGCCATTTTCAGATGAAATTGAGGGGTTTTATCAAGCGCATAATGAACGTGTTCAATTATCCAATTACAGAAGGGATTTAGAGATCGCAAAATTGAAACGATCTCTATGAATCACACAGATTTCTATAATTGTCTTTGCCCCAAATTTTTCGAAGAAAGGAGCTGAAAGATGACTGGCGGCGATATCTATAACTTTCATGTCACTGTCCTTTGCCATTTTCTTAGCGTAAGACATCATTGCCGTTCCGATGCCATTAGCCTGCACCCGTGGAGAAGTCACAATCTAAGTGATATGAGCACGGTTTATTTTAGGATCGATATCCAGCCCAAAGACAGTCTTCTAAATAAGAGTTACTATAGTCACAAAATATCAAATTATTTTCAGTCATAATATTCCAAAAATTAACTAGTTATTATTTATCCCACATGGGAGTGCAGTTAAACGCTCGTTCCCAAACGCGGTCACGTTGGAAAGTTAGATTAACTTTACCATTTATATTATTTTACTTGTTTGCTTTATCTTTGCTTCTATCTTGGCTAACCAAATCAGCGGAATAATAATTAAAGAAGATCCTATAGCCAAGCTCAGGTCCGGTATTTCATCGAACCACAGCACCCCTACAACTACAGCACCTAATAAACCAGTGTATTCGGCACTGGAAATTTTACTGGCTTCGATTGCTCTATATACCAATACACATATACCAGCATAAATTAGGATAAAAGTGTTGGAGCCTGTTGCCGTTAACATTGGAGTCCAGTCCCAAGGTTTGCCTTCCCATAACGCCAACCCAAGTGCGGCTGGGATACCTACTAGGTTGGTGAGCATTAAAGTTTGGAACACATTATGATGCTGAGGTAATTTACGAACCAATAAATTATTTACAGCCATAGTCAATGCGACGACAAGAGCGGTAATCGCTGCCCAATTAATTTGTGTTGGTTTGACCACGATAAGTACGCCGATAAAGCCCAAAACAGCAGCAGCAATTGAGTGGCTAGTCAGCTTTTCCTGAAACAATATCATGGCTAACGGCAGCATAAGCAAAGGCGCTGTATAGAAAATAGCATTTACGGTAGCTAACGGCAGAGCGCCCAGAGCGAATACCATAAATATTGTCCCTAATAACCAAATGTGGCCACGTATAAAGTGCCATTTGAGGCCAGCGAAGAGGCTTTGTTTATTACTGAGTAGACAAAATGGAAGTAGAATCAGCACTGCGGTCAATTGACGAAATAATACAAATTGGTATATGGCAGTATCTGCTGGCAGAGTTTTTATCAAAGCGTCAGAAAAAACACCAATTATATTTCCGATGATAAGTAATGTCATCGCGAGTCCGACAGTTATTTTGGGCATTTCATTACTCCTGCTACATTCTAGAAAATGTCAATGGAACTGAATTAATAGAGTTACGTTTGTAAAACGGTTATATGATTAGCGTATTCCATACCTTATATGATGTATAATGTTTAAAATTTTTTTAGTATGAGCTAAATTTATAATGAAGTTGCCTCCTTTACGTGCCCTGCAATGCTTTGAAGCTGTTGCGCGACTTAATAGCTTTTCCAAAGCTGCTGAGCACCTCAATGTGACTCAAAGTGCGGTTAGTCACCAAGTTCGATTACTCGAAGACTATTTGGGTGGAACTCTGTTTAACCGACAGGGGCGTTCTTTTTCCTTGACTAAGGTCGGGGAACGTTACTTTGAAGAAGTGACTAACTCATTAGGAAATCTATCAAATGCCAGTCAAATGATACGTCACGGGAAATCAGGCAATCTTCGTTTGGCTTTATATAGCTCTGTGGCGGTGAACTGGTTGATACCGAAGTTAGAAGATTTTAGAAATCAGCACCCAGAAATAGAAATAACTTTAAATATGGTCGGGGATCAACCGGATTATAATGACCAATTTGCGGATTGTTTTATTTCAGTGAATCCACCGGAACGTAACTTTGTCAATCAATTCATGTTTACTGAAAAACTTTATCCCGTGTGTGGAAAAAAGCTTTGGCAGCAGTTAAGAAATAAGCCTCTACCTGATTCATTATGGCAACACCCGTTATTATCAGTACAATACTCAGATACAAATGAAAGTCTCGGTGACGACTGGTTACGTTGGTGTATGAGTGGTAAATTTGAATTACCCAAAGACGTCAAAATTAATCAATTTAGTCATGTCTTACTTGCCGCTGAAGCGGCTCGATATAATTTGGGAATTACCCTCATTAATAATTACATGATGGATGATCAGGATCGCCAGCAAAGTCTTGTGCGCATACCTATGCACGAGCTTAATACCGGAGATAACTTCTATTTTGTCTATAAGGAAACACGAGCTAGGCAACCTGATATTATGAAATTAGGTCGTTGGCTTAAACAGCAGTGTTATGAACTGGAATCAGCTTAGCTATTTAAATTAGAGTTGAAGGTGAATACTAGCTACTTAGAAGTAGCTGTCAGCGTCCGTTTAGTTTTGTTAGTTGCCAGTCAAAATGAGTTTGCCAGAGGCCTTTATTGGCTATTCACTGTCAGTTTTAATTCAACTCTATAAATCAAATCTGGCAGATCAAGTTAAGACTTATTCACATAATGATTGTTCAGCTTATAGCCGCATTTTAAAACATTGTGTTTGCTTTAAAATGCGTCCAAAAGGGCGCATTACTTGGTTAAGCAATTAATTTATTTTTAATTACTTGTTTTAGAATCGAGGGTAACTCTTCAACGGTTTGAATGTTGAGTAATTCCTGATTCTCAAAGCCATAAAGCATTCCTGTATTTATACCAATGCATACAATTTGAATACCTAGAAGTTCCGACATTTCAATCGACTTTTCTAAATACTTTAGATCGCTTGCTTGACCATCAGTAATGATAAAAACAACTTTCTTTTGCTCGACACGAAGTGACAGCCTACGAATTACAGAATAAAGACTTAACCCTGTATGTGTTCCGCCTCTACTACTGACTCTAAAGTTATCTTTAACGGCTTTAGTTGTTGATTTAAAACACTTTGCTTCATATAGGTAACCGGCACTGAAATATATGCATTCACTATTTACGCCTTTCAACTTATCTATTGCTAAGTTAATTGCAAGCGCAGAAGTATTAACACCATTCATATCATCAGCACTCATTGAACTAGACCTGTCTACGAGAACTGATATCGCCATTGTTGGAGCTTTAGTAATTCTTTCTGATTTAAAAACATTAAAATTACCAGCTTTTACTCCAGCAAGTCTATTTGCCTCAACAGTTCTACCTTGCTTAGAAAAATTCACACTTTTTCGGTCTAACCCATAAATTATTTTATGGAGTTCTCGACTTATAGGTGTTGAAAGTCTCTTAGCTTGGTTTAGCGCTGCAGTACCAACTGTGCCACGATCATTTTTTGATATTAAAGGAGCATTGAATTGAATTAGTTGCTCCATATCATTACTTGATCTTACTTCATCGGCCATTTTCTCTAGCTCGTTATTAACTTGTTCATGCAAATCTGCCATGAGCTGACTTTCATCGGCATTTAGGCATTCATTTACAAAATTAATAACTTGCTGGCTAACATTTGAGTTTTGACCTTGGCTATCGCCTGAGTCATCACCTTGGCTATCGCCCGGTTCAAACTCTATTTTTTTAAGTAATTGAATGATCTGTTCTGTAAGTTCATAACTATGTTGGTTAGATTGAAGCGTTGGTATCGTATCCAATAACAAAATTAAATCTTGTACTGGTTTTTGGCCAATACAATCAGTTAATAAAGCTAATGCAATTTCACAGAACTCCTTTAGTTGTACTTGGTTGTTAATTTTATATCGACCATAATATACAACTACAGCTTGCAGCAGTAATGAAGGTGGGAAGCTATCAGTTGGTTTACTGAACCATCCCTTTTTAATACCTTGAGTAACCATCTTAGATAAATTTAAGATGGCGCCCGGCCACTCCAGACAAACCATTCTTTCCATACGAATATCCTCAATGCCATTTCTAATAGCATTGAAAAATACCCCTTTTTCATACGACTTAGCTGTCCATGTTCTATCGGTCCATCGTAGATGGCCTACTTCATGATCAATAGCGCCTTCCAAAAGTTCGAGATAATCGGGGTTTTCAAGATCACCTACGGGTAAAGTAATGCTGTTGTAATCTGTATAGCATCTGTTACCAGTTAAGTTAATCGTAATGTCACCACGGTTACTCATTACTCTTGAAAGCATTCTAAATCGTTTTAATAGTTTTGATTTATTCATTTGCATCTCCTCCAGAAATGTTTAAGAGGGGGATACACCCACAAGGGGTGAGTATCCCCTGTGGGTTTAGAATTAAAGGAAGCTAGATTGCTTCCTTAATTTGTTACCAATTAAATCCAAAATCACCTAAAGAGTTGTTACGCTCAGCGGGCTCGAAAAAAACGGTTTCTTCTTTAGGCGCTAGGTCAAATTCAAATGAATTTTCTTGATCAGCTGTTTCTAAAATGATTGAACTCTCAGAAGCAGTTTCACTAGATTTACCTGAAACGAAAAGGCTCGCTACGTCGGTATCCTCATGTGTAATTACTTCCGGCTCTGGTGTTGCACTATATTGAGGTTTTCCTTCAGCATGAAGGCGAAGTGTGTCTTCATTACTCATTACGAGTAACCAGTTGGTTAACTCTGAAAATGAATGACCTTCAATGTAGCCACTAGAAGGTAAGTTATTTAAAACCTCCTGTATTGTACTAACCACGTTTTCAATACCATTATCTACAAATGATAAATCAATAAGTTTATTCATCATTCTTCTAAATGGTGAACGTACTTTTTGGCTTACGCGATTAACTGGCGTTTTGTCTTTAAACCAGTTTGTTTTATATACACTGCCTGCTTCTTTAGCGATTTCTTGCCAAAGAGTTTCTGCAACATCGTTTTTGATATCGTCTTCATCATCATCAAAAAGCGCTTTCATAGCCAAAGGCTTTGTAAACGACAGTTTGAATTTTGATTGGAACTCAACCTGAGATAAAGCATATTTATAGATCAGTGCAGCGATATCTGAATTTTCAGCCATATGTTGATTAACTGAAATATCATATTCAGCAATTAATACTGATACTTCATCTTGCCAATCACGCTTTATTCCATCAAGCTCTGACTTAAGCTCATCTAACCTGGTCGTTGGGACAACCGTAAAGTCTCCATACTTAACACCATAACTATTAAAAGTTCGTGTAAGCCGGTTGTTGTACTTCGTTGTAAGCTTCAGCTTGCTTCTAGGAAACCACTGTAATTTACTCCCCTTGATTTGATTAGATGATACTTTCTGACCATCTAGTTCTATCTTTGCGTTCGGTAAAGTTGATTCACCACATGGCGATCTTAATTGCCAACCTAACAAACATGCTCCATTTTTAAGTGAAATGTTTTGTTCTGTTAACTCTTTGCCGTTTGCGATTGCTTCGTTTGATAAAGACATGTTGTCTCCTCCAATTTAATATAAAAAAAGGGGAGACTTCCCTGTTGGGGAAAGTACTCCCCAAAGGGTTGGTTGATTAATAGGACATGTGATTGGTTACATCACTTCAATATCCCATGTATTTTGATTAAAGTGGCCTATTCCCATAAGTGAATAACCTCTTTGTTCTTTATTTTTGGCAAGAGCATTTCTCTCACCGTTTACAGACATAAAAACCCATTTCCATTCAGTATTATCATTCTTGAACAACACATATGTCGTATTTTGGAATGATGTTACAGCCCAATATTTACCTTCACCGGCATGATGATAAACATCAAACGGGTTATTGCATTTCAGGTTACCTTGAGCATTGAACATAACTTGAGCTCGACAGTTTACAAAGTCACAGTTCTTCATTTTCTCATCCGAATGAATAAGAAAATAAGGATTGCCGTTCCTAATGTAATCAATCTTATCGGTTGCCTGAATTAACTCAGACATACTCATAGCTTTAATGTCTCTTACATCGTCAATTTTAAGTGGGTCTTTACCCCCTTCAATACGGAGGTATTTACCATTTGATGGTTGGTAGCTAAAACCAACAAAACGACCATTTTCAACTTCAAAGCACTCAAACACTGTGTCCCCTCTCTCAACTTTTAAGTTAGCCGAGTTAGAAGATGTGTTAGTGTTTGAGGTAGTTACTTTTTTTGAATTAACTCGGCAAGTGGTTTATTAATTTCATCACCCCATACTCGTTGAACAACAGAATTAACCTCTTCAATTTCATCATTATCAATGGAACCTAAGAACGAAAATTCAAATGACTCATATGGAGAACGATTGGCACCAAATGTCATCATGTAAAAACCCCAGTGGACTAAAGTTCGTGTTGAAAAAACACACCCTAATCCATTATCGATGTTGCCATCGTGGTCTTTACCTAATGCAGCTGTTCTTAAAGAGTCAGCTGTTTGTACCATAAGCTTGCGAATCGGCAATGTTAGTTTCGGAAAGTTCTTTTCCAAAATTTCCAACTCAACTGCTTTGCTTGGATATTTAGTTTTTAACCAACCAAAACGTGAACGTAATGCTTGGTCTAAACGTTGTGAAGTAATATACCTATCACTATCACCACCACCGGTAGTATTAGCTGTAGCAGCTATTCGACAGTTAGCATGTTTGTTTATGGTTTCACCGAAAACACTAAGTGTCCAAGGTTTGCCTTCAACAAACAAATGAAGCGATGTTGATAAATCTTCATTAGCTTTATCCACTTCATCTAAGATAACTAAACCACCGTATTTGTATCCGCATGCAGCTTGGCTGTATCGCTTGCGAGTGACATTATGACCTTTTCCATTAACAATTAATTCATAACCACCCTCTAAACGCTCACCACTCATGGCTACGGTTACTTTTTCAATAAAAACAGGCTCATTAAAGCGATCTGCAATGAATAGTAATAACTCCGTTTTACCTGTACCTGTTTCACCCACCAAGCCAAGAGGCTTCGGTTGAGCGGGCGCAAGCCACCATGCTAACGCTTTACGAAGAGTTGCTTCATCAGGCGTATAATGCATGTCAGCTTTTTGACAATTTGGGTGGCGGTGTTTACGAATTTTAATCTTGTATTGATTAGGGTCGAAGATTTCAGGAAAACGCTCATGAGCATCAACTTCTATCATTTCGTTATAATCAATTTTAGTTGCAGGTTTAATTGTAGATACGTTTGATTGTGCTTGAGTATTCATATTGTGTCTCCTCCAAATAGATTTTTGAGGGACACTTATCCCGTCAAGGGTGTAGTGTCCCTTGATGGGTTTGATTTCTTAATATTTAAAATGGTACTTCTAAAAAGTCTATATAACTTTTTTCATAAAGATGAAGGTTTGGTAAGTCTAGAACAGAACAATATTCAAATGCTGCTTCTGTTTCATCCTCAACTGCAAGGTCTAGCATAAAATTCACTTGAGCCTCTGCTGCTAATTCCTCAGTTGCATAACTGGTAGAATTCCAAACTTCAACTGAGTCTGGCCAACCATCAATATGACCAAAGTGATAGCCTTCATCACTCTGACCTAATAGCAGTTTTCGCTCAGTAACATTATCATCAAGTAGAATCCAAGTATTAGACTCATGAGTAGGATAAATTTCCATTATCAACTCCTAAAACTTTAGATCATGCCAAGGAGGGATGTCTGGCCCTTCTAAGTCACTATAAAGATGAGAGTTAGACGATGAGCAATTTCTACCATTTAAGATGAAGTGCTTGTATTCACAAAGAGCTTTAGCGTATTTGTTAGTTACAAGTATTTCATTAAGTTGATTATACTGTTGTAAGATCTGTGGTACTGCAATTCTAATTAAACAAGCATCTAAATCTAGAGACTGGCATACATAATCAAAATTTGCAGAGCAAATCCATTCAAGTTCGTCGTTTAGTATCTCTGAATTCGCTTTAGCATATCGAAGCATACCAAGTGAACGATACAAAATACTTTCCCATAACGCCTTAATGTTCTCGTCTGACCAATGAATGTAATATTCACCTCTTGCAGCATCCAAACAATCATCCATTAAACTAAAAAATACATCCTGCCCAAGGGCAACTTTACCAACTCGGTGAGCTGTTATGATATCTTCGTCTAACGAATGGCACGTATATTCTGCATTTACTGACAGAAAGTGATCAGTTTTTCGCTTCGGTTTAAACTGCTTCTTTCTTTCAAGTTCTGCATTTATTTGAGCTTTGGTTATGGCCTTTTTTGGTCTAGCCATGATGTTCTCCTCCAAAGAGATTTTTAAAGGGAACATCCCCAGCAAGGGAAAATTCCCTTGCTGGGTTGGTAGATAGGTTGAGTTAGAAGTTAACCGTGGAAAACGCGGTTTGACTCTTGATATAAACGGCTTGCGCGAATAGCTAACTTGTTAGATCTATTACGTTTTGCTCGTTTAATTAATTTGCGCTCACGACGACGTAGATATGCGCCGATTGACTTGTTATTCATAAGCTCCTCCAAGTTAAAAAGCTGAAGGACTAACCTGTGAAGGTTAAACCCTCAGAGATTAAGACAAGCAACGAAGTTGCTTGGTGTGCACTCACAAAATAGATTTTTGCTTTTCAACTTGATGTTGAGAGTGCGTAACTAATATTCAACTTTAACTGCCATAGCAGAGTTATTCGCGAGAAGCGAAAAGGTATTATGAATATTAGAAAAAACAAAAGTAACATCCTTGTCATGCAAATTCCTAGGCTAGGAAACCTTATCTAGCTTGTTATTGTTGACTACCGCCATACCCTCCTGGTTGAGGTTTAGGAGCAAAACCGCCCTGCGATTGCGGATAGTGTATTGGTGCGCTCTGGTCTTGCTGGCTGCGCTGATAGTTTTGTGCATTATTTTGCTGTTGACTATGATGCTGAGGCGCACTTTGGTAGTTTGAAGAACTATTTTGTTGTGGGTGACCATTTTGTTGGTTCTGATTGCCAATTAAGCCAGAGGCTTTTAAACATTCCACTTCAACTTTTCTAAGATGTTGAATTAGCTCGATAGCTTTAATCTTTGTTGAAGAGCGGTTTTGCCCACCATTATCAGTCCACTTTTCTTGAACAAGTTTTCCTCTTAAAGTTACTTCGTCCCCTACTTCAATAGCTGGTTTAAAATTCTTTAAAAACCGACTATCCGCTTTGACATCAAAAAAGTAAGTTCTGTCAACCCACTCACTTTGTCCGTTAGGTTCGTTTGACTTCTTAAAGTAGCCGTCATCACAAGCAATTGTCACAGTACCAAAATACCCATCTTGACCATTTCTGATATCAAGACTCGCGACTCTACCACCAAGCCTTGCTGAATTATCTTTTGCAGTACGCATATATAAGCCTTCTATAAAGTTATAAAATCATCACAACTGATGTAGATATAATTACATAAAGAAAATATCGCGCGACTTAATCAAAAATAACGGCAATATTCACCGTAACCCTTTGAATAAACTCTAATATATAAAGCCCATTCAGAGAGTAAGGTTTACCCTACTATCTGTTAAACATCCCATTCACATACAAAATCGCTTTCGCCAATTAAGCCACTAGAAATGGCCTTTTGCTTTACAGCTGATAGGTAGTCTGGTTTGTCTAAATGATTAACATCAATCTGTTTTATCTCACCCGTGAATAATGTAAGTGTTGATGTTGATTTGTCGAAAATATGAAAAGCGGAATCTTCAAACATAGGTTTCTCCTTATTGGTTATACCTAAGCATCCTGCTTCAAGCTGCATAGGTATAACCAGTAAGGAAATTCACAGGGAGCTAATGCTCGCCTGTGAAAGTTGATTTAATCAGTGGATGACTCATATTTGCTTCAACAAAGAATTCAAAATTAACAAGGTTCATTCCAAGAATATTACTATGTGAAATACTCTCATCTGAAAACCTAATTTCACCGGGAACAGCGAATACTTTGTCTTTGTTGAATATCTCAGTTGCTATTTGACTGGCCTCGTTATGTGTTTCAGCTGTTGCTAAAACTTTTAACGTTAACCTGTCATATACAATGCAATATACACTCTGAATCTTTAACTGATTGTGATTGTTGTAGCCCGAGTAGGTTGGAATTAGTTTATTCAAATTAACCCCAGCTTGAACTAGCTATTGATAGAATTGGCTTAACGATAATGCTGTGAATTTTGATTGCAACATATGTGCACGCCAGTAATATAAGAATGATATCCATAATCTCCTCCAATGCATTTGACCGAAAACGCAGAACTAAAAATAAGTAGATCTGTATAGCGGTCGCATCGAATGAGATTTCGATTCCTATACAGAAGAGTATCCCGTATAGGAATTGGTTAGGTATTTGTGAAAGAATCACTTCAACCGTCTTAATACCAAGAAGGTATTAACGCTGAGATTTAACTTCAACAGCTAGAAGCCACTTTAAATACCAATAGGCATAATTATGCATAGTGCAAAAATCAAAGACCTATAAGGTAAAGTGGATTGAGAAATCATTATTGGAAATTTGTATTCCGATAATGACTCAGAAGAGTGGTTGTGACGTTGATAGTCTGTGTTGATTGATTAACCCTAAAGGCTGAACCTTTAGGGTTATAATCAATATAATTGCTTATAAATTTTTAGTCAACAATACAAAAGATTAAATTTCCAAGAAATAAGTCAAACAACATTTGATTAATCGTTAGTGTAGTAAATCTCTTCGATAAACTCGCTTGGAAAACAAACATCATTAATATCTGATGTTATTGGCGGGCTATATTCGTAATCTTTTTTGAATAGTGCCAATTCACCCACATCCTTTAAATCATCAATATCAGCCTTATTTAAGTAGCTATGAATAAATAACCGTTGCTCAGCGCGTGTCATCCCAACAAACAGCAAACGTCTTTCCTCATCGATTGGTGACTGCATATTTGGCATTATTTCATGGATAACATCAAAAATAGCCACATTAGTCCACTCTAGGCCTTTAGAGCCATGGTATGTGGTTAAAGTTACTACTGATTTATCAATTTCAGATTTGCTGTTTTGCTCTTTAATTTTATCTGAGTAAAGCTTAATTCTTTCGAACCAAGAGCCTGTTTTGGTCTTGAGCCCTTCAAGAAGTAATGTTTCAACAGCGCATTTATTCAGCTTGTCGCCTTTTGAGCGGCGCTCTATGATGAAATCAATCAACAAATCAATTCTGGTGTTTATCTCTTTAGAATCATGAGTATTTTCAAATAAATAATAATTTGAATAGAACATTTCAAAAGCCGTTCCATTAATTGATTGACCATAATTATTTAGATATGACTCAATATCAGAATTACTCTTGATACTTTCAGAAATTAAAGGAATTAGGTTCTCATCCTCTTTTAAGTACCCTAAAACTTCTGACAAATGGTAGTGTACAAACTTATTTAAAAGATAAGAACACAGTTTAATTACAAAATCACCAGCGCTTGTTTTAAAAATACTTGTTTGATTGTTTCTTGAATACGCTACTTCATGTTCTATCAGAAACTCTTCTATTGAGTCCAATGCAACATTAGTTCTGCTTAGGATCGCCCACTCACCATCATATTTACTGTAGTTCTTCAAAAATGTTAACAGCATACTTTTTTTAAATTTATGTATGTATGTTTTAACAGTGCCACCAATTTCCTTCCCCGAAACCATACCTTTGGGAATTCTATCTTTATTAAATTCTATTAGATTTTTACTGGCATCTATTATTTCAGGTCTACATCTAAAACACTTTGCAAGCATATGAATATTGGGTTTAAATTCATCTTTAAACTTAAGCATTGTTTCATAACTTCTAGCGCCTCTCCATGAGTAGATACTTTGATCATCATCTCCAACAGGTGTTAGATTAATCCCTCCGCGCCCCTGCAGGGCAATCCACTCATATTGTAGTAAATCTGTGTCTTGAAACTCATCAATCATTAGGTCTGTACAATTTAATAGCGGTATTTCCCCACTTAAAGTTCCTTCTACCGCGCGCCTGGTTGCGTCATCTAAGTCATAAAGGTGGTTCTTTATCTTTAACTCTTGATAACATTCTTTAACTAGCTTAACAGCGTCTTTATCAAACCCTTTTTTTTCATCTAATGGCTGATCATTCAAAATGCTCGTAATGTCATTGAATGTTACTTTTAACTCCGGTAGTAGGTGCTCATTTTCGATGTAATTCTTCAACCTCTCAATAAAGTTGAAGTATGTTGCTCCAATTAGTAGCTTACCTTGCATGAGTTTCTTTGTTTGGTTAAGAAACTGCCTGTGAAATGTAGTTACAGAAACTCTATTTATTGATGATTGTGGAAGAGCTATTTCCAACCTTTCTTGCATTTCGTTGACGGCCGCATTTGTAAATGTAACGAGAATAACCTTCCTGTCATATGATTTTTTTAGTACGTTTTTTACTTTTTCAATTAATGTTTTTGTTTTACCACTACCTGCTGTAGCAAGAATCAAAGAGTGATTATTAACATCGTTAGCTGCTGATTCTTGCTCTAATGTCATCGTCAATGTTAGCTCTCCAACGTTCTTTTGATTCGTAATGATTCAGCTATGTAATTATTTGCCTCTAGATTGTCAGCCAAATCTAATAGCTCTGCTTTTTCTTCCTTTGTAAATGAGCTCAAATTGGAATTTGTACCTAGAGACAAGATATTTTCCGCTTTTAATAATGCATCATTGCTCATTTCTGTATTATCAAGAACTTGCCTTAATCCAACCTCTTGTGACTCGGTCCTAGTGACTTCACCACCAGCTACAGGATGTAGGCCAGAAGGGTTTCTCTCTTCAATTGAATTTTCTCTATTGCTAACCATCGCTGCTTCACCAGCGTTTGTTTCATTAAAACTTAGGTTCTCAGAACTAGAGTTGTTCACAACTGAACTTTCATCTGAGTTAGATTGTTCAAAAGACTCACCTTTCTGAGAAGAATTAGAAGCAATTAACTGTGATTGAGTCTGCACATTATCACCGCTTGTGTCAGGTTTTAGACTAGGCTCAGCAACAATAGAACCACCACTTGCCGATGCCTTAAGGCTTTCTGATTGGTCTGTACTCGCAGGGCTGCTTTGCAACCCTGGACTAGTGGTACTGCCAGTAGAACCAACCTCACTATTTAATGTGCCGCCATTACTTACTGAAGCCTGAAGGTTTTCTGATTGTGTGCCCACTAAAGAACGACCTGAATCTGTAGTATTCGGATAAGAATCATCTTTTGTGCCAGAATATTGGTAGGTATCAATACGATCCCTTGAATCATTGCCTGCAATCGATGACTCTTTAGATAGAACATTCCCGCTTTCATCTTTACCAGTACTGTTAACCCCACTATTTACCTCACTTGGCTTGATAGGGGTTTCTTCTATTTCTTCACCACGGTTATTATCAACTGATAAGCTTTTTGGTGTTACGCTCAGTGCATTCTGTTGTGTGACAGAGCTCTTATCATAATCACTTTCATTTACAGACTGTTGCGGCACTGAGGATTCGCTTGAATTAAGGCTGTTTACAGGTGGATTTGCTTCTTTAGTACCGGCATCACTATAATTCGGTGTGAAGGCAGTTGTGATCGCTTCACTTAATGTTCTTTGTGCTTCTGGAGCTGTACTTAGTAAGTTGTTTATTGTAAGTAGATCTCTCATGTCATCATGAGAAAGATTTCTTGGAGTATCGCTTGTGCCATAAAGGGCGTTCGCGGCAAACTCCTTCGCTTTACTAGAAACACCTTCTGAGTGAATTGCGTTATTAATTACTTGGCTTTCATGCTCCTTAGATGCACTTGATTCATACCCATTTTTAGTTTGCTCATCTGAAGTAATAGAAGCAATTGTATTTGTTAGTGTTTCTGCCTCGCTATCTTTACCTGCAATTAAAAGTGCATCCCTCACCTTATTCAGATCTTCCATTGCTTTAGGGGTGATGTTAGTAAAGTCAGGAATACTAAATTCTCGACTAGAAACTTGTGCTGATTTAAAATTATCTAAATTTCGATCATTAAGTTCCTTAAAGCTAACTCCTGATGTATCACCAGTTGCATTAAAGTTTGCTAACGCATATTTAGCTATCTCTTTGGCATCTTGGTCATAATTTCCTTTGGTAATACCCTCAACAAGACCTTGGCCACTAGGTTTCGATCTGTTTTCAGTTCGATCTAAATTTTCTCTCTCATTTAATCCAGCAAACCCAGCCATTGAGCTAGCTTGAGAGTCGTAGTTTACTGATTCCAAACTACCTTTTTGACTTGGCTCATCTTTATACCTTGATGGGTTGTACTGAGGTTCTAAACCTAACTGTGGGGATAACTCATTTAGCGCTTCTAAATGACGAGCGTATTTAGCATCATTAATACCTAAGAAACTATCATCTCCTTTCGTGGCTGCAATTACGTCCTCAATTTGACCGTCATCAAGGTTTGCCAATGCTGAGTATGCCGCAATTAACTCACTACTCTTCAGGGCATTATTAATTGATTCATTCTCTCTCATCTCCTGTACAGCTGAGATATTTTCTTGAGCATTTCTGTAAGGGTTATTAGGTAGCGTTGAAGCAAGAAGAGCTGAGTTTGAATTTAAACTTTCATTGAAGGCAGCTAGAGACTCAGGGCGCATTGCTGTTTGAACAGCCCCAGCATACATTAGTGTTTCATTTGGAGATAAGCGTTCACCATTAATAATCGAACCTTCACCATTTGCTGCGCTAGTTAGTAAGTTTCTAATAGCTTCTGGTGTATTGTTTGATAAAACACCAAAACCCATTTCAATTAGATTCGAATTAATACCTTCACCATTACCAGACTTCTTAAACTCATCCGTAACAGCCTCACCCACTGAAGAGGTGAATAGTGAGCCAATAGAACTAACTACACCGCCAGATAATTCATTAGATTCTGAGCCTAATACTTTTAATGATCCAAATGCATGCGCTAAATTATTTGCATTTTTATCTTTTGACTCAGAAACAACATCCTCACCCTTAGCTTTAACAGCACCTGTACCAGGTGCACCTCTACTACTAACCTCGTTTTGAGATTGCTCTTTGTGTTCAGCAAATGCTTGTGCATTACGCTCATTATTGAACATGTTTGTTGGATCAGTCTTTATGCCACTATTTACATCATTACTTAAAGTGTTGGTGTCTATGCCAGTATTATCTTCAGGTTTTGGAATATGTGAATTATCACTCGGTTTATATCCATTCAATTGGTCACTAAGTGAAATCAGGCTCGGCGCTTGTAATGTTTCACCTAATTCTCTCATTAAGCCTGCAGAAGCTCCTCTTTCGGTATTAGCTTGTTTAAGTGCTGTAACTCCAGTTGAAAGAGGAAGTTGGTTACCATTATGATCTGTAGACAGCACTTCTGTATTTCCAGACATTCTTGCGATTGCATCAGTAACCGTATTGGCCAAAGCAATATTATTTTTTTGGCTTTCTGGTAATCTCGCGTTATCACCTTTATTTACCTGCTCTTTGTGGTAGTCGAACCTATCTCCCAACTCAGAAATTAAAGCACTTCTCTTGTCACCAGATAAACTATTTAAGCCTTCATCACCAATCAAACTACCTAAAAGAACATGCTGCTGCTCATCTGAAAGTGTTGAAACAATTGAGCCGATTGATGCTTTATTTGCTCCTGTTGTTGAGTTTTGAACCTCACCCGCATTCATTTGCGTCATTACTTTTGAAGCGGAGCTAGCTGTATTCCCCTCAGCTTCAAGGGCTTGAGCTTGAAGCATATTTGTATGAGCATTTGTAACAGCTTCCTGTCGGGAAACCGCCTCTTTACTTGCAACTGAGTTATCACTGCTCGATGATTGAGCCATTTTTACTGCATTCCCCCAGTTAGCTTTTATCGATTCAGAAACTTGTGCACGTTCGTCCTCTGACAATCTTTCTGAGGCGCCTACTTGCTTTTGTGATGCTGCTTTTGCTGTGATCGCTGCTTTCGCATCAGCACCTAAACCAAACCCTGCTATTGATGGAGCCCCCTTTGCTACCATGCTTGCCGAGCCCTGTAGTACGTGATCATATGCATCAGATAAACTCATGTTATTTTCAGTTGCATATGCTGCGGTTTGTGCCGCTAAGAAAGCTTCGTCCTCTGATAATTGTGAAGTATCCACACTCTCAAACGACTCTCCTTGTTTATAGCCTTTGATTGAATCTAAAGTAGCAGATTTACTATCAGTGGCAGTTTTTTGTAATGTTTGGCTAGCGGCTTCAGTATTTGCCAATTGAGTATTTCTAGAGCCAATCGCTGACAACTCAGCTGATGACTGTTTAAGGTAACCCGAGGCTGGCCCTGCGCCACCCGGATTAATACTTACATCATTTCGTTGTCCACCATTCAGTTGAGCTTGGCTCCATTGGCCATATGAGGAATGAACATCACTGGCTTGCATAGTAGTATCACCTTGACTTGCTTTACCTCCATTTGCAGATGTTGTGACATCAGGTGACAATTTCTTTGAATCAATATTTGTATCAGGAGACGTCTTATTAGATACACCCATCATGGTGTGAACACCCCTATGCAGTATATATAAAGTGAGCATAGGAACTGCAGCAGCCAAACTACTTGCCACTGCAATAAATGATTCGATTGTTGACATGCTATGCCCCCACATACCAAATGTGATTGCACTTACACCACCGCCACCAGCTGACACTGATGTAAATCGACCTTGAATAGCAAGTAAAGTAAAAAGGTTAACCGCACTCATGGTTACCGGCCACAAGTTAACCCACACAGTTACCCCAAAGAACATAGCAGCTGATTTCATAGCTTCAGCACCCATTACAAGCATGATTGCAATAACTGGGATCAAGAAAAACACAAAGGCCTCAATGAAGGTTGCAAAACCAATTGATAGCTCCAAAGCTAGGTTTCTATCAGCGGCCATTTGGTAATGTCGCTGAGACTTTGTTTCAATTAAAGTAAGTTCAGAGCGGAGACCTTGCATATCCCCACTTTTTGCAGCAGCTTCAGCAAAAACATTTGATAAATAACGTCCCGTCGCTAAATGGTAGGCATTCATTGTCGCGCTTAATGCAGAAATCGATTCCGCACCGGCTTCAACATCTTGTGGTTTTACATTTTCTTTCTGCAAAAACCTGTCAGTCATCTCTCTGAAACTTGAGCTATCAAAGTAACTTTTGAGCTTCAAGTATGCGTTTGGGCATGTTAATAGCTCCATGGCAGGAGTGTCGATTTGAATATAAGTGCTTCTTGATGGTGTATTAATTCTTATAGACTCAAGAAAGTTTTCCATTGGGGCATTTTTTATTTTGTCAGCATTTAGCTCAGCGTCATTGCCACCAACTTGAAGATCCCAAATTACACAGTCTTGAAGGTAGTTCATTGTAGATGTTTTGATTCTGTACCTTTGGGCATTAACGCCTGAATCTAGTTCTTCAGAGCCCATATATCCAAATTTATCAAGCGCCACTAGCGCTCTCATAGGATCGAGAAATTGACCAGCCTGATAACCATCCGGTGAGGAGAATGAATCTTCATAATCTCGTGAAAGCCCATACATTCCTGAGGTCATCATTGCAATAACAGCTGCTATGCCAGGTGCATCGTTCACATAATACACATCTCCTGTTCTTACCGACTCAATAACAACATCTACTTTAGAAAATGGGCCACATAAGACCATGAACATACAAAGCCCAATAAACCAAGATAGTACTGGGTTAGAGTTTGGGTTGATCCAACTTTTTACTACAAGAGTCATCAGTGAAAGTAGAGCTGTAGCACCAATCAAAATATGCAAAGATGAAAAGCCAAAATCAAACATTCTTCGAAGGCCCATTAGAACCTCATACATGAACGCTGTTTCACCGATTGAGTAAATTGTAAAATCCATAAAAAAAGCCAGAATATTGAGTCTGGCTTAATCTTAAAATTGAAAAAAATTTTAAAAGCGTGATTTTCAACTGAATTTCAGTATTTTTTGATTAAAATACCTTTTTCTCAAAATAAACGCTTATATCCCCAATTTTATGGTCTTTGTAGTAGCTAATATTTACCGAGTTCCCCATCATGCTGACAGATACGGGAAAGGCGGGCTCTTCTGTAGACATTAAACCTAGAAAACCATTCTGATTAACAACGTAGTCTCCATGTGAATTTTTTACCGGGTTAAAGTCACCGTCGAGTAATGCAGTCTGCCCCTTTCTAAAAGCAAACAACTCACTTAGTGTTACATCAAAAGCAAACGTATCGGGCAAACAATCAATTGTTTCTTTTGGCAGTATATTGACTGCTCGATTGCTTATTGAACCATCAGTCACGGATACTTGTTCCAAAGATCTTAGCCACAACTTACGGTAGTCTGTTCGATTAAAGATATTAAACTCTGACCCTGGTAAAAATGACAAAACATCTATTGGAATTAAATTTACTTTTGCCGAACTATGCTTGTTATGAATAAAGTTTACATCTAGGACAGCTCGATAGAATTTTACACCTGAAACCTCTATCACAAGAAAAAAGTAAGGCTTGCCTCTCGATAAATCATCTACGCGATTAATATAGCTGTTTCGTACTCCATAGTAGTTTTTCGGACCCCAAAACCAATCATTGAACTCAATACCATCGTAGTCCCCTTCACTAATTAATTCATCAAAACTAAGGTGCATTGTAACTTGCTTAACATCTGCAAACGGATATTGACTGAAAGGTGATGCCTCAATGTTCCCCATATATTCTTCAGATAAATTGGACGTCTGCCCATTTAATACATTTTTGAAGTTCTCTATGCTTTCTCTGTATGCATCCCACATATTTGAATAAGGCAATAAGTCACTATTATAGTCTTTTACTCTCGCTCTAGACTTTTGCAATTCGGATAGTAGTAAGTTTTTAGTAAAATCAATTTCTAAAACTTTTGGAGATAACCCAGTCAAGAGCTGGAGTGTTAGCATCGATACACCTACATTAAATTCTGGCCAGTGTGCAGTTTTTCCAATCGATGGAAATTGAGGGTTTACATCTAATAGGTTTGAATCAAGCTGTGCACACTTTTCATTTCGAATATTTAATCCATTTGAGATACTTGTGCGAGAGTAACTACGGGCTGCAACTAAAGCGCGGATGTTCATTACTTCTGAGAGCTTAAGGCCACCATAAATCATTTGACCCTCACTAATTTGAGGTTCTTTGATTTTATAGTCTGATATTGTCACTAGGTTAGATAATTTGCTTTGGATTTCAGCAAAGAACTTATATTCAAACACCTTTTCTTTGAGTCTTTTTTTCATTGATGATTGTTTTGTTTCGACGCCATTAAACAGAAATACTTCGTCATAAATCCTAATAGTATTCTTATTAGCCATTAACTCAGGACCTTCAGCTAACTCAAAAGTAGCCGTTGCATTAAGGGTACTTTGCTCTTGCTTAATGTTTAGCTCTTTAAGTTTTGCCCTTATATTCGGCAATAATTGATTGCCGCTTATAACATTCGTGTTGAGGTTTACTTTTGCTTGCTCCACAGCTTTTTTGTGAAGTAAATACTCTATTACTTGTGCGTCGTACTCAGTGGTATTATCGAGCGTTAAATTGACACTAACCTTTTCTGCACCATAAGCACTCCCGATCGTATGGAATACAATCGATATAAAAACCCCATTTGCTAGCGCTTTCAATAAATTCATTAAAACGACCTCCAATAACTAAAACTGTATTAATCATTTCATAAATTTCATTTCGTGCAGCGGTTAAAAACAAAACTAAATATCAATTATTTACAATAGGTTATAAAAAACCTCATTGTGTTTTTTATATTTTCACAAACCTGCATTCAATAATTTATACTTTTCAGCTTGAAGGAAGATTTATGAAATTTGTATTTTTACTAGTCATTTTAGTATTGAGCCATAGCGCTCATGCGGCTGATACTGTCAGAGTTATCAAGTTTAAAACTATCGGCCTCACGGTTAATGAGTACAACATTGCAGATTTAATATATAAAGAAGCAGCTCAAAAGCTAGGCGCTTATTTCATTGTTAACAATTCTCAAGCGGGTGTATCAAGCTACAGCGAGAAGGCCAACATCTTACGACCTATTTCTGTAAGTATTGTTGACTATACAATCGAAGATAGTGAAGTGATTGCGACCATACGCTACGATCATGCAGCCTTAGAAGTTGTAACGGAGAACTACAAGTTATACATGAGGAACAAGAAAAATTCCGAAGAAATAGTTAACGCGGAGATAACTGAATTTTGTCAAAAATTCTCATCTAACTATTTAGAAATCAAGAACACTCTTTCTAGCTCAGAATTCAACTATTCAACAGCCCCTTCAAAGGATGATGAGCTCCTTAAACTATCAAAAAAGTCTGACTCTATAAGTCAGTTATTGATTAATGAATGTAATTTATAAGAAATCTTTTAATACTTCACTTTAACACCTATTTCCAAAAGGGCGGCTTTATGCCAATAGCTAACCTTCAAGCGTAACTCGTTTCTGTCGGATAGACGACACCTGTTACCAAGTGTCGCCCTCCTAAGAACCGTACGTGCAACTTTCACTGCATACGGCTCAAGCCTTCACGAAGGCACCTAATTGATACCCAGCAACTTATAGAGCAGCGAGATTAGGCTCATTCCAAGAGTTGCGGCATTGTCTCTTTGCTTTTCTCTTTGCCAAGTATTCTTGGTATAAAGGATCAAAAGGCGTAGCTTCACTCCTGATTTTCACATGTCTCTCTATTGGCACCTTAGCTATTTGAAATAGAGTAAACTGACAATCCATATTCATGCTCTTCTGCCAACCGTGAAATTGCCATTGGCCTCGACGGTTGATAAAGTACTTCATGGCGATCCAAGTTTTTGATTTTGTTGGATGACGCCTTTTAGCCCAATGCCATAACGCTAGAAATAGTTTGTGGCTCACATATCCGAATACTTGTTTGGCAACGCAATGGCGATAGTAATTCGACCAACCCCTGAGT